>NZ_JBSPEI010000016.1:0-111122 GCF_055796175.1 Pseudocitrobacter sp. 2023LY-00077
GGCGAAGAAACGGTCTAAATAGGCTGATTCAAGGCATTTACGGGAGAAAAAATCGGCTCAAACATGAAGAAATGAAATGACTGAGTCAGCCGAGAAGAATTTCCCCGCTTATTCGCACCTTCCTTAGCAGAAACATTGCAAGTGTCTAAAGCCGCCAGTCGTTGTCACGTTTCACAGTCCTCCATGACGGTTGCATTGCGTAATCTGGAAGAAGCACTTAATGCACAGCTCTTTCTGCGTCAGCCCAAAGGGATCCGGCTCACTTTGGCAGGGGAGCGCTTTCTGACACATGCCCGCACGATCATAAGCAACAGCCACATCGCCCTGGAGGATCTGCATCGCCAACCGGAAACGACTGCCGGAAAAGTGCGGATAGGGATAGCTCAGACGCTCTCGGCATACCTACTACCGGAAATGCTTAGTGACATTGAAAACCGTTTTCCCTTACTGGAAATCGACTATTTCGAGACCACGGCACCTGAGCTGCTGACCGCTCTGCGCCAGCAGCAGGTTGATTTTTGTCTACTGCTCACTTCAAATATTGAGCGCGATAGCAACCTTGTGGTCGAAACCATTCTTCGATCGCTGCGCCAGTTGTGGATCGCCCCGGGACATGCTTTGCTGAGTCAGTCTGTTATCAGACTACGGGATATCGAGAAGCTGCCCTTTTTGATGCTCGAAACCGACCAATATCCCACGGTGATCACCCAAGTCTGGCAGCACGCTGGCTATCAACCCAGCATCCACTTCCGCAGTAACTCCTTTGAAGCTGTTCGCAGCCTCGTTGCCCAGGGCAACGGTATAACCATCTTATCCGACCTGGTCTACCGCCCCTGGTCGCTAAACGGTCAGCGTGTCATTCGCCGGACGATTGAGGACTGCATCACCTACATGGACGTCGGCGTGGTCACCAACGCCGGACAACAGTTGTCAGTTCCGGCTCAGAGATTAAGGGATTTTCTACGTACGCTGATTGTGAGACTTGAGGGTAAGAGCTAAGTGCGTTGTCAAAAATCGGTTCAGGGAAACTAAAGAATGAATAGCTACCGCAGCTGTAGCTATCTTTTAAGTTGGCAGATTAGTGTCAACTTCCGCTTTTCGCTCAAAGCAGCCTATCAACCTCTAACAGCTTAAAAACAAGAGTGTTCGTCATTGCCAGCCCCTTCACGCTGCATTCTGACTGAATTCCGCCCAGCGGGCTAGCAGGTAAGCCGGGTTAATCGGACGCTGGGTATCAGCAATGAGCTTACCTTCAAATTGCGCCAGGTCGGGATCGTCTGCCAACACTCCCGCGTCAAAGTGAACGGTCAATGTCTCTGGGTTAATCGCCATCAGGCCCGCATCAAACAAGCGATGCAGGTCAACGCGCATAAGCAGCCCGTTAGTGTAATGGTCGATACCGTCATTGCAGTGCTCCACAAGATGGGCCGCTTCCGTGCGCTGGCGTGTGCGAACACCGGAAATCACGCAACAATTAAAACAGTTCAGACGAACTGTCTCGGTGAATTCCACCTGATCAGGACGAGTGATGATCTCCACTTTATTGCCTTCTCGTTTAGGCTTCACAGGAAGTTCTGCAATGGGTGCTACCGGTTGTTGCATATCTATCGGTTCGATAGGCTGACTGACTGGTGCTGGCTGTACCTGTTTATGCACACGTGCAGCCATAAAATCACGGGCGCTTTCGAGCATAGTTTCAGCGGTGCCGCGGAACTGTAAACGGAATTCGAGCAGCAGATGCGTCGGTAGAATCTGGCGCAATTTTTCGTGGATATCTTCACGGCTGGCTTCATCATTGATGCGTTTTTTATTAGCCTTCCGCTCTTCTTCTTCACGGCGAAGGCGTGACGCTTTATGTAGATCCTCCAAACGCTGCAAGTCCTCAGCCTTAGTAGCGGCTTTTTTCCCCTTTTGGATTTTCCCGACAGCATCACGCCGGAAGCAGTACTTTTCAAAAATGGATGAGGAGAGAATAGCCGCGATGATTTCCTGTACTGGAAGACCTTGATTCCGAAGGCCACTCACCCATTCGTGAAGCTGTTTCGAATACGGCACACCCTTTTCAATCACCCCGCCACTGGCAAGGCGCAGAGCTTCATCTTTATGGCATTCAACAATCTGGAAACGCCGTTCCTGTTCCAGTTGCTCATTTTCATGTTGGTGGACCTCAACCTGCTGTCGTTTGGCCTCCGCTTTCTCCAGTGTTTCCCGCGTTAATTCTCGATAGTTTTCGGTGGAGGCTTGCGCCTTTAGATAGCGAGCATAAGCAACGGATTTAGGAACATTGCGGAGGATATATTCCTCATCTTTACCAACGGCAAGTTGACGCTTAATTTCTAACATGAGGCCGCTGCGATCAACCTTTGGCCCCGCAGGAAGGATGGCATTCAACAGTTTGGTAATGCGTACACTGCCAGTGCCACTTAATTTGGTAATACGATTATTTTTGAAAAATTTCTTTGCCATACTCAAAAGTTCCAGCCCAGACCTACAACGCACCAGCATAATTATACCGACAAATCGTATTAATCCCTCGCTGATGACTTTTAATCCCCGTATGCAGGTGTAACGCTTTCGCTTCATGCACCCAGAAACTGCCGCCTGCCTGCGCCTGTGGGTGGAAGAGACGAGCTTGCGGATACCTTTCGCTCAGTTGACCGTGACTCAAGCCAAACCATTTCCTCGACACCTCACGGAATTCGCGCGTCGTTAACAACCGCCCGCCCATTCGCTGACAGCGTTCGCGGGCGGTAGAAAAATTATTATCAACCGTGCCCTCACCGATAAGCCAGGTATTCACAACGAAAGGATAGTGCTGCGTATTGCCCGTTTTACGGTTGCGCAACGTCAAGGTATTGGAAAGTTCATGTTCCTGTGGTTGCCGTTTCATCACCAGCGTTACTCGCCCTTCCTGATGCGGTCGAATGTCGAGCCAGTCATGGGCAATGCTAAAGACGACATCGTTCAGATTGAGCCCTTCATGATTGCTGCTCATGGTGACCGTGGCCCCGGTAAAACCGGCGCTTAGAATACTGGCGGTGCGAAAACCGGAATTGGTTGGCGAGTGAAAGCTTATACGCTTGAAATAGTCTTTTTTTTCAGTCGCACTCACAGACGGTAAAAAGATGAACGGTAATACACAAAAACACCAGGCGGGCGGCTTCATAGGCTTCCTTTCATATCATCGCGATACCTGAAGGCAGCATAGCGTTACCTGTTACGGCATAAAGCATTTTTACCTAATTTGAAAATACAATTGAGTTCTTCACTTCCGGGAATAGGTCAGTAGACATCACCGCGTCCTCCTTCGTGATCTCCCTCACACAACCAAACATCGCCTATTCCCCTGTAAAACCTGCGTGTTAACATTCACGCTGTAAATACCTTTCAACTCATACCGAGGCTTTGATGCTGGAGAATGTAATCATCCGATAATCAGCTCCCCGACCTTTTAAGGCCGGTCTGATTATCAATGCGCCGAAATCGAATGCGGACACCGCTGTGTGTTTGCACGTTTTGCACATGATGATTAACAGGTTCACCAGTATGAATTTATCCCGTCAGGAACAACGTACCTTACACGTTCTCGCCAAAGGTGGTCGAATTGCGCACGTTCGCGATTCCTCTGGCCGCGTTACCTCCGTCGAATGCTATAGCCGCGAAGGGCTTTTGCTCAGCGACTGTAACCTCGCCGTCTTCAAAAAACTCAAAACCAAAAAGCTGATTAAGTCCGTCAATGGGCAACCGTACCGTATTAATACCACGGGGTTGCAGAACGTCCGCGCCCAACTGGACAACCGTTAAGCAAGGAGCAAGTCTATGGATATCCCACGTATTTTTACGATTAGCGAAAGCGCGCACCGCATTCATAACCCCTTCACGGCAGAAAAGTACGCCACGCTGGGGCGCGTACTCAGGCTTACGCCAGAGATGCACATTCTTGACCTCGGCAGCGGCTCCGGTGAGATGCTCTGCACCTGGGCGCGCGATCATCAGATAACCGGCACTGGCGTTGATTTAAGTCCGTTGTTCACCGGGCAGGCTAAAGCACGTGCGCAGGAGCTGAAGGTGAGCGAACGCGTGAGCTTTATCCATCGCGATGCCGCAGGTTATGTGGCTGCTGAACGCTGTGATATCGCGGCCTGCATCGGTGCAACCTGGATTGGCGGGGGCCTTGCAGGCACGCTGACCCTTCTGCGTCAAAGCCTGAAACCCGACGGAATGATGCTTATCGGCGAACCTTTCTGGCGTCGTATGCCTGAATCCGACGCGGTTGCGCAGGCGTGCGGCGCAAACGCACCAGAGGACTTTTTGGCACTGCCCGAACTGGTCGGTTTATTGGATGAGCGCGGCTATGACGTGGTGGAGATGGTGTTGGCCGACCAGGAAGGCTGGGACCGCTATGAAGCTGCAAAATGGCTCACCCTACGCCGCTGGCTGGAAGCCAACCCGAACGATCCGTTCGCGCCGGAGGTTCGCACACTATTAACCGCATCACCGAAACGGCATGTCACTTACACCCGTGAATACGTCGGCTGGGGCGTGTTTGCCCTGATGCCGCGATAATCCCTCCCCCTAAAGCCGGGTAACGCTGTTACCCGGCATCGCATACCCACACAAATAAGACGTTTAATTCCTGCCGCATTTGATCACAAAAATGAAACAAATCGACCTTCTTGTGCACGTTTTCTAAAAATGTAGATATTTTTTACTTATGGCTACGAAATGAGCATCACGCACTCTCCCTGAAACCTCAAGAGGATCGCTTCTGATGAATGCACTGACCGCCGTACAAAACAACGCTGTCGATTCAGGCCAGGACTATAGCGGATTCACCCTCACCCCGTCGGCGCAATCCCCGCGTCTGCTGGAACTCACCTTCACCGAACAGACGACCAAACAGTTCCTCGAGCAGGTTGCCGAGTGGCCCGTGCAGGCGCTGGAGTACAAATCGTTTCTGCGTTTTCGGGTAGGCAAAATTCTTGACGACCTCTGTGCGAACCAGCTGCAACCGTTGCTGTTGAAGACGTTGCTAAACCGCGCTGAAGGTGCGCTGTTGATCAATGCGGGGGGTGTCGATGATGTGAAGCAAGCGGATGAGATGGTGAAGCTGGCAACGGCGGTGGCGCATCTGATTGGTCGTTCCAATTTCGACGCAATGAGCGGTCAGTACTACGCGCGTTTTGTAGTGAAAAATGTCGATAACTCAGACAGCTATCTGCGTCAGCCGCACCGTGTGATGGAGTTGCATAACGACGGTACCTACGTTGAAGAAATCACTGATTACGTGCTGATGATGAAAATCGACGAGCAAAACATGCAGGGCGGAAATTCGCTGCTGCTGCATCTCGATGACTGGGAACATCTGGACCACTATTTCCGCCACCCGCTGGCGCGTCGCCCAATGCGCTTTGCCGCGCCGCCGAGTAAAAACGTCAGTAAAGATGTATTCCATCCGGTGTTCGACGTCGATCAGCAGGGTCGCCCGGTGATGCGCTATATCGACCAGTTCGTCCAGCCAAAAGACTTCGAAGAAGGCGTGTGGTTGAGCGAGCTTTCCGATGCCATTGAAACCAGCAAAGGCATTCTTTCTGTGCCCGTTCCCGTTGGCAAATTCCTGTTGATTAACAACCTGTTCTGGCTGCACGGTCGCGACCGCTTTACCGCGCATCCGGATCTGCGTCGTGAACTGATGCGCCAGCGCGGCTATTTCGCTTACGCCACTAACCACTACCAGACGCATCAGTAAGCGCAAAGGAATTGAGCGGATGTATGATTTTGTGATTATTGGCGGCGGCATCATCGGCATGTCGACCGCCATGCAACTGATTGATCTCTATCCGGACGCCCGCATTGCGTTGCTGGAAAAAGAGTCCGGCCCTGCCTGTCATCAGACGGGCCACAACAGCGGCGTGATCCATGCCGGGGTTTATTACACGCCCGGTAGCCTGAAGGCGCAGTTTTGCCTGGCGGGGAACCGCGCCACCAAAGCCTTTTGCGATCAAAACGGCATTCGCTATGACAACTGCGGCAAGATGCTGGTCGCCACGTCCGATCTCGAAATGGAACGGATGCGCGCCTTATGGGAACGCACAGCGGCAAACGGTATTGAGCGCGAGTGGTTAAACGCCGACGAACTGCGCGAGCGCGAACCGAATATCACCGGGCTTGGCGGTATTTTTGTGCCGTCCAGCGGCATTGTCAGCTACCGCGAAGTCACAGCGGCGATGGCAAAAATCTTCCAGGCCAGAGGCGGTGAGATTATTTATAACGCCGAAGTCAGCGGCCTTAATGAGCATAAAAACGGCGTGGTGATACGTACCCGCCAGGGCGGCGAATATGAAGCATCGACGCTGATTAGCTGTTCCGGGCTGATGGCTGACCGGCTGGTGAAAATGCTCGGCCTCGAACCTGGCTTTATTATCTGCCCGTTCCGCGGCGAGTATTTCCGCCTTGCGCCGGAGCATAACCACATTGTTAACCACCTGATTTACCCCATTCCCGATCCGGCAATGCCGTTTTTGGGCGTGCATCTCACCCGCATGATCGACGGCAGCGTCACCGTCGGGCCAAACGCGGTGCTGGCGTTCAAACGCGAAGGCTATCGCAAGCGCGACTTCTCATTTAGCGACACGCTGGAGATTTTGAGCTCGTCGGGGATTCGCCGGGTGCTGCAAAACCATCTACGCTCAGGACTGGGCGAGATGAAAAACTCGCTGTGCAAAAGCGGCTATCTGCGGCTGGTGCAAAAGTATTGTCCCCGGCTTTCGTTAAGCGATCTCCAGCCCTGGCCTGCCGGTGTGCGGGCGCAGGCGGTATCGCCGGACGGCAAGCTGATTGACGATTTTCTGTTTGTCACCACCCCGCGCACGATCCACACCTGCAATGCGCCCTCCCCGGCAGCGACATCAGCAATTCCTATTGGTGCGCATATTGTCAGCAAGGTACAAACGCTGTTGGCAAGCCAGAGTGACCCCGGACGCACGCTGCGAGCGGCACGTAGTGTGGATGCCTTACACGCCGCGTTTAATCAATAACCTTTGAAAACAGGATGTAGCGATGAAACTTAACGACAGTAACTTATTCCGCCAGCAGGCGTTGATTAACGGGGAATGGCTGGACGCCAACAATGGCGAGGTCATCGACGTTACCAATCCGGCGAACGGCGACAAGCTGGGTAGCGTGCCGAAAATGGGCGCTGATGAAACCCGCGCGGCTATCGACGCCGCCAACCGCGCCCTGCCCGCCTGGCGTGCGCTCACCGCCAAAGAACGCGCCAACATTCTGCGTAACTGGTTCAATTTGATGATGGAGCATCAGGACGATTTAGCGCGTCTGATGACCCTCGAACAGGGCAAACCGCTGGCTGAAGCGAAAGGCGAAATCAGCTACGCCGCCTCCTTTATTGAGTGGTTTGCCGAAGAAGGCAAGCGTATTTATGGCGACACCATTCCCGGTCATCAGGCCGATAAGCGCCTGATTGTGATCAAGCAGCCGATTGGCGTTACCGCCGCCATCACGCCGTGGAACTTCCCGGCGGCGATGATTACCCGTAAAGCCGGTCCGGCGCTGGCGGCAGGCTGCACGATGGTGCTGAAACCCGCCAGTCAGACGCCGTTCTCTGCGCTGGCGCTGGCGGAGCTGGCGATTCGCGCGGGCATTCCGGCTGGCGTATTTAACGTGGTCACCGGTTCGGCGGGCGCGGTCGGTAACGAACTGACCAGCAACCCGCTGGTACGCAAACTGTCGTTTACCGGCTCGACCGAAATTGGCCGCCAGTTAATGGAACAGTGCGCGAAAGACATCAAAAAAGTGTCGCTGGAGCTGGGCGGCAACGCGCCGTTTATCGTCTTTGACGATGCCGACCTCGATAAAGCCGTGGAAGGCGCGCTGGCCTCGAAATTCCGTAACGCCGGGCAAACCTGCGTTTGCGCCAACCGTTTATACGTGCAGGACGGCGTGTATGACCGCTTTGCCGAAAAATTGCAGCAGGCGGTGAGCAAACTGCACATCGGCGACGGGCTGGATAAAGGCGTTACCATCGGGCCGCTGATCGATGAAAAAGCGGTAGCAAAAGTGGAAGAGCATATTGCCGATGCGCTGGAGAAAGGCGCGCGCGTGGTTTGCGGTGGTAAAGCGCACGAACGCGGCGACAACTTCTTCCAGCCAACCATTCTGGTGGACGTGCCGGCCAACGCCAAAGTGTCGAAAGAAGAGACGTTCGGCCCCCTCGCCCCGCTGTTCCGCTTTAAAGATGAAGCCGATGTGATTGCGCAAGCCAATGACACCGAGTTTGGTCTTGCCGCCTATTTCTACGCCCGTGATTTAAGCCGCGTCTTCCGCGTGGGCGAGGCGCTGGAGTACGGCATCGTCGGCATCAATACCGGCATTATTTCTAATGAAGTGGCCCCGTTCGGTGGTATCAAAGCCTCGGGTCTGGGTCGTGAAGGTTCGAAGTATGGCATCGAAGATTACTTAGAAATCAAATATATGTGCATCGGTCTTTAACTGGAGAACGCGAATGAGCAGCAATAAAGAGTTAATGCAGCGCCGCAGTCAGGCAGTTCCTCGTGGCGTTGGGCAAATTCACCCCATTTTCGCTGACCGCGCGGAAAACTGCCGGGTGTGGGACGTTGAAGGCCGTGAGTATCTTGATTTCGCGGGCGGGATTGCGGTGCTCAATACCGGGCACCTGCATCCAAAAGTGGTTGCGGCAGTGGAAGCGCAGTTGAAAAAACTGTCGCACACCTGCTTCCAGGTGCTGGCCTACGAGCCGTATCTGGAGCTGTGCGAGATTATGAATCAGAAGGTGCCTGGCGATTTTGCCAAGAAAACGCTGCTGGTAACGACCGGTTCTGAAGCGGTGGAGAACGCGGTGAAAATCGCCCGCGCCGCCACCAAACGCAGCGGGACCATCGCCTTTAGCGGCGCGTATCACGGGCGTACGCACTACACGCTGGCGCTGACCGGCAAGGTGAATCCGTACTCTGCGGGGATGGGCCTGATGCCAGGGCATGTTTATCGCGCGCTTTATCCTTGCCCGCTGCACGGCATCAGCGAGGATGACGCTATCGCCAGCATCCACCGGATCTTCAAAAATGACGCGGCGCCGGAAGATATCGCCGCCATCGTGATTGAGCCGGTTCAGGGCGAAGGCGGTTTCTACGCCGCAACGCCAGCCTTTATGCAGCGTTTACGCGCGCTGTGTGACGAATACGGGATCATGCTGATTGCCGATGAAGTGCAGTCCGGCGCGGGGCGTACCGGCACACTGTTTGCGATGGAGCAGATGGGCGTTGCACCGGATCTCACCACCTTTGCGAAATCGATCGCAGGCGGCTTCCCGCTGGCGGGCGTCACCGGGCGCGCCGAAGTGATGGACGCTGTCGCACCTGGCGGTCTGGGTGGCACCTATGCGGGTAACCCGATTGCCTGCGTGGCCGCGCTGGAAGTGTTGAAGGTGTTCGAGCAGGAAAATCTGCTGCAAAAAGCCAACGACCTGGGGCAGAAGCTGAAAGACGGATTGCTGGCGATCGCCGAAAAACACCCGGAGATCGGCGACGTACGCGGGCTGGGGGCGATGATCGCCATCGAGCTGTTTGAAGATGGCGATCACAGCAAACCGAACGCCAAACTCACCGCCGACATCGTGGCGCGCGCGCGCGATAAGGGCCTGATTCTTCTCTCCTGTGGCCCGTATTACAACGTGCTGCGCATCCTGGTACCGCTCACCATTGAAGATGCTCAGATTCGTCAGGGTCTGGAGATCATCGGCCAGTGTTTTGATGAGGCAAAGCAGTAGCACCGCACCATGCCGGAGGCGACGCTTTGCGTCTTGTCCGGCCTACGAGAATCCAGGTCGGATAAGGCGTTTACGCCGCATCCGACAATCTGTACGTGAACAGGAATAAATCTATGTCGGCCGGATAAGGCGGAGCCGCTCTCCGGCAAAAAGAATTAATAACAATTAAACGCGTGACCCGACGCGGGAAATGTCGGGGCGCTCTCCCAAGTGACACACTTTCGAGAGGATTCAGGATGGGGCAATCATCGCAACCACATGAGTTAGGCGGCGGGCTGAAATCACGCCACGTCACCATGTTGTCTATTGCCGGTGTTATCGGCGCAAGTCTGTTTGTCGGTTCCAGCGTCGCCATCGCCGAAGCGGGCCCGGCGGTATTACTGGCCTATCTGTTCGCCGGATTACTGGTGGTTATGATTATGCGAATGCTGGCGGAAATGGCGGTTGCCACGCCCGACACCGGCTCCTTCTCCACCTATGCCGATAAAGCCATTGGCCGCTGGGCAGGTTATACCATCGGCTGGCTGTACTGGTGGTTTTGGGTACTGGTTATCCCACTGGAGGCTAACATCGCCGCTATGATCCTGCATTCATGGGTTCCCGGCATTCCCATCTGGTTGTTTTCCCTGGTCATTACCCTCGCCTTAACCGGCAGTAATTTATTAAGCGTTAAAAACTATGGTGAATTTGAGTTCTGGCTGGCGCTGTGCAAAGTCATCGCCATCCTGGCCTTTATCGCGCTGGGTGCAGCGGCGATTAGTGGTTTCTACCCGTATGCCGACGTGAGCGGGATCTCAAGATTATGGGATAGCGGCGGCTTTATGCCCAACGGCTTCGGGGCGGTACTAAGCGCGATGTTGATCACCATGTTCTCATTTATGGGCGCGGAAATTGTCACCATCGCCGCAGCTGAATCTGACACGCCGGATAAACATATTGTCCGCGCCACCAACTCGGTTATCTGGCGTATCTCTATTTTCTATTTGTGTTCTATTTTTGTCGTCGTGGCACTCATTCCGTGGAATATGCCAGGACTGAAAACCGTGGGTTCCTACCGTTCTGTGCTGGAGTTGCTGAATATTCCGCACGCGAAATTCATTATGGATTGCGTTATTTTGCTGTCAGTAACCAGTTGCCTGAACTCGGCGCTGTATACCGCGTCAAGAATGCTCTACTCCTTAAGCCGTCGCGGGGATGCGCCTGCGGTAATGGGTAAAATCAACCGTAGCAAAACCCCGTATGTGGCAGTATTACTCTCCACCGGTGCGGCGTTTTTAACGGTGGTGGTCAACTATTACGCGCCTGCGAAAGTGTTTAAATTCCTGATAGACAGCTCCGGCGCTATCGCCCTGCTGGTTTATTTAGTCATCGCCGTTTCGCAGTTGCGGATGCGTAAAATCCTGCTGGCGGAAGGCGGCGAAATTCGCCTGCGCATGTGGCTTTATCCGTGGCTTACCTGGCTGGTGATTGGCTTTATTACCTTTGTGTTGGTGGTGATGTTATTCCGTCCGGCTCAACAATTAGAAGTGATATCCACCGGCTTATTAGCGATAGGGATAATCTGTACCGTGCCGATTATGGCGCGCTGGAAAAAACTGGTATTGTGGCAAAAAACTCCACTACACAATACCCGATAGATTGTTATCCCGGCGCAAGCCGGGATTGCTACACAGGAGCAAGGCCATGACCGCTATTCCTCAACCAACGGCCATTGATGGCTATCGCTGGCTGAAAAACGATATTATTCGCGGCGTTTATCAACCCGATGAAAAGCTGCGCATGAGCCTGCTAACCGCCCGCTACGGCCTTGGCGTAGGGCCACTGCGCGAGGCGCTTTCCCAACTGGTGGCAGAGCGGCTGGTGACGGTGGTGAATCAGAAAGGATACAACGTCGCTTCCATGTCGGAAAAGGAGCTGCTCGACATCTTCGATGCGCGCGCCAACATGGAAGCCATGCTGGTGCGCCTGGCCATCGAACGCGGCGATGACGCCTGGGAGGCCGAAATCCTTGCCCGCGCGCATATGCTCAGCAAGCTGGAAGCCAATGACGCCAGTGAAAATATGCTTGATGAGTGGGATCGCCGCCATCAGGCGTTCCATACGGCGATTGTCGCGGGCTGCGGTTCGCATTATCTGCTGCAAATGCGCGAACGATTATTTGACCTGGCCGCGCGCTATCGCTTCATCTGGCTGCGCAGAACGGTGCTGTCCGTCGAAATGCTGGAAGATAAACATGACCAGCATCAGCAATTGACTGAGGTAATACTGGCGCGCGATGCGGCCCGCGCCAGTGAATTAATGCGTCAGCATTTGCTGACGCCGATTCCGGTGATTCAGCAGGCTATGGCCGATTCGCGTTAGGGTATTTGAACGATGTCGGGATTATCGGAATATCTGAGTGCGTCAATCAGTAAGGCGAATGCTGGCAGGTGCTGTTTTCGGCTGGGATAATAGAGATAATATCCCGAAAAAACAGGACTCCACTCGGACAAGACGGTCACAAGTCTTCCGTCGGCAATTTGCTGACGGATGCTATCCTCAGGAATAAATGCCAGGCCAAATCCGGACTCCGCAGCATCGATTCGTTCGGCAATGGTATTAAATGTTAGCTGGCCGTCGACCCTCACCTTTAGCTGTTTCCCTGCTTTTTCGAACTCCCAGTGATACAAACCACCCGCCGTTGGCAAGCGCATATTGATGCAGCGATGATGCTGGAGATCGTGCGGCGTTTGCGGCATACCATACTGCGCAAAATAGTCCGGCGAACCGGCAACCACCAGGCGCACGTCGGGACCAATGCGCACGGCGATCATGTCTTTATCGACACTTTCGCCCAGACGCACACCGGCATCGAAGCGCCCTTCCACAATGTTGACGAAGCCGTTATCCACCACCAGCTCAACGTTGATATCGGGGTATTGACGTAAAAACGGTTTCAGTTTTGGCCACACCAGACATTTGGCCGAATGTTCGCCCGCAGAGATACGGATATTCCCCGCCGCAACGCCGTTCAGTTGTACAAGCTGTTCCAGCTCTTCATCCAGCTCGGAAAGCCGGGGCTCCAGACAGGCGATGATCCGCTCACCGGCTTCCGTTGGGGCTACGCTGCGGGTGGTGCGCGTTAACAGGCGAATGTTCAGCCGGGCCTCCAGCGCTTTCATTGCATGGCTGAGTGCCGACTGCGAAACACCAAGCTTTCCCGCCGCTTTGGTGAAGCTACGCTCTCGCGCGACGGCGAGAAAGAGCTGAAGCTCATTGAAATTTTCTTTAAGCATGGGCGCGTCTCATACTCCCTGAACTTTGTGCTGAAATGATGAATCATTTTCATAGATTTAAGCATTCTAGCGCTATTAAATACATTAATCCCCACTGATCTTAATGTTGGTAAATGCGCCGCACGGTTCTATAGTCGATACAGACATTCAGTTACAGGATTTACTAATGCGTTTTAATGGACTTACTAAAGGTTTCTTTCTTTTCATCCTGGCCCTGGTCACCTGGGCTTTCTTCGATGTGTTATCGCCATACTTCTCCGCCATTCTATGGGCGGCGGTATTAACCGTTATTTTCTACCCGGTGAAAAACAAATTGCGCGATGCCATGGGCGATCGTAACGGGTTAGCCTCACTGCTTACGCTGGCGATTATTTGTCTTATTGTGTTCATCCCGTTAATGGTTATTCTCTCATCGCTCGCCTTCGAGCTGAATGTGGTTTACACCAAGTTACAGCAGAACAATACGCAGTTCCCGGAGGTGGTGGCCGCGATATTCTCGCATCTCCCCGACTGGGCGCGCGGGTTCCTGACGGAGCACAATCTGGATGATGCCGCGCAGATCCAGAAAAAACTGTCGGAAGTGGCATTGCAGGGCGGGCAATATCTTGCGGGCAGCGCTTTCCTGATAGGTAAAGGCACCTTCGGCTTTGCCATTAGTTTCGGCATCATGCTCTATCTGCTCTTTTTCCTGCTCAAAGATGGGCCGTATCTGGTTAATCAGATTCTGGATTCACTGCCGCTTTCCGACTTTGTGAAACAGCACCTGTTCGCCAAATTTGTTGGCGTAACGCGCGCCACGGTAAAAGGCACGGCGGTCGTCGCCATTGTTCAGGGTGCACTGGGCGGTATCGCCTTCGCGATTGTCGGCATCGACGGCAGTATTCTGTGGGGCGCGCTGATGGCGTTTCTGTCGCTGGTGCCTGCCGTGGGTTCAGCCATTGTTTGGGTCCCGGCGGCGATTTTCCTCTTCGCTACCCACCAGCTGTGGCAAGCCCTGTTTATTGTCGGCTTCTTTGTGATTATCGTCGGTCTGGTCGACAATATTCTGCGTCCACTGCTGGTCGGGAAAGACACCAAAATGCCCGATTACCTGATTCTTATCACCACGCTTGGTGGCATGGAAATTTACGGGATTAATGGTTTCGTCATCGGCCCATTAATTGCCGCTCTGTTCCTTGCCAGCTGGAATCTTTTCTCTGGCCGCGATCATGAAGGTAATGCCGAAGAGCTTGACGAAGCATTTATTGAGGAAGGGAAAAAAGGGCCGGATTTGTAATGGGGGCGGATATCGGCGGCGGTGTTGGTCGCCGATATTGCTAACCGTACAACGGGTCGTTTCCTGCGCTACATGGCAGAACCCGCGGCGACAACTTGCCGTAAATGCTGGTATAGATTAGAGAAACGAGCGAGTCAGGTCTGGTATTGAAAAGTTTGATATGTCCGCTCAGTGCCAGGTGCGGACGTCCAGTTTGACCTGTGAGTTGAGGACGAGCGAATCATCAAATCATCATTACTGTTTTCTACCCATTGCAGGAACCAGCGCGAAAGCCATAAACAAGAGGAGACTAACCAGCAAAAAAGCATCAGAAAATGCCATTGTTTGAGCTTCCTGCATCATCATCTGACCCAGTAATTTTGTTGCTGCCAGTGGCCCTGCGGTACCGTCACTTCCTCCCTGAATGAAAATTACAGTGTAACGGGTAATGAATTCATTGACAGTTTGTGGCACGGACACAATCTTCTCCCCAATTCTTTGGTAATGAAAATTAGTCCGGTTATTAAGAATCGTCCCACACAGGGCAATTCCGATAGCGCCACCAAGATTACGCGTCAGGTTAAATACTCCCGATGCCAGCTTCAGCCGTTCTTTTGGTATACCGCCCAGGGTTAATGTGACGATCGGCGCCATCGCAAATTGCTGTGAAACACCCCTGATAGCCTGTGGTAGCAGTAGTTCTTGCCATCCCCATTGATGAGTTATGGGGGTGAAAAGAAACATAGAAAACGCAAATCCGCCCAGTCCAGCCATCAGTAACCATTGCAGGTTTATTCTTTTACTCAAATATAAATAAAGAGGCACTGACAGAATTTGAAATATACCGGTTGTGCATACCGCTAGGCCAATATCCATCGCGCTAAACCCTCTGACCTGCCCCAAAAATACCGGGGTCAGGTAAACGGTTGAGAATATCCCCACACCTCCAGCAAAAGAGAAAAAACAGCCCAGCGAAAAGTTTTTATCACTGAACGCATAAAGATCCATAATGGGATTCGATATTGTCAGAGTGCGTGTCGCAAATAAAAGCGCACTCACCAGCGTTAGACCTGATGTCACTATAATCGTACTGTCGTCAAACCATCCCCACCTGGCCCCTTCCTCAAGAGAGTACTCCAGGCATCCTAGCGTAAGCGCAAGTAAAGCAATGCCCAGATAATCTGCACCTTTAAGGAGTGACAGGTTGGGTTTATCAATATCCACCAGCAAAGGAATGCTCATCACCAGATAAAGACCCGGCAATATGTTGATATAAAAAAGCCAACGCCATTCAAGATTATCGGTAATCCATCCTCCCAGGGTTGGCCCAAGCGTTGGAGATAAGGATGCCAGCGCGCTGACAACGGCGGCAGCTAACCCCAACTCTTTGCCCTGGTAATAAATAAAAGCAGTGGTAAAGACCAACGGAATCATCGATGCACCTGCGGCTCCCTGCAAAGCGCGGAATACAATCATGCTCTGTATATTCCACGCCAGAGCGCAGGCAACGCTCATAACAGTAAAAACCCCGGCAGAAAGCGTAAAAAGCCAGCGGGTTGAAAATACCCGCGACAACCACCCAGAGAGAGGGATAATAATGATTTCCGCAATCAGATAGCTAGTCTGAATCCATGCCATCTCATCTTTGCCTGCTGAGAGACCACCGCCGATTTCATTAAGTGAGGCCGAGACAATCTGAATATCAAGCTGGGCAATAAACAGCCCAATACACATACTGGCGAAGGCGATATGTTTTCGCATAGCGGCCCCCATCAGTGTCGTTCGTTGACGCTAACGGTCACTGAAAGTCCGGGGCGAAGGATGCGCGCCAGTTCATCCACTTTATCAATAGCAATCCGCACCGGAACGCGCTGCACAATTTTAGTAAAGTTGCCGGTGGCATTTTCTACAGGGATCAGGCTAAAACTCGATCCCGTTGCCGGTGCCAGACTTTCGACATATCCGTGAAAAACTTTGCCGTGTAGGACATCTGCCTGTATCTCCGCTTTCATCCCAGGTTTCATCCCGGCAATCTGGCTCTCCTTAAAATTCGCATCTATCCATAGGCCGCTAACCGGTACAACGGAGGCTAACTGCGTGCCTCCCGCCACCCAGCTACCGTCACGGGCGCGACGGTTCGCAACAGTACCCGTTATAGGGGATCGGACAACGGTGTACTCCAGATCGAGCAACGCGCGGTCGAGTGCCGACTTCGCCTCACGGTAGCTTGCCCTTGCGGCTTCCAGTTCGGCAGATAACATTGTCAAACGCTGTTTCTCAGTCTGGTAATCATTCGCCGCTTTGCGTTCTCTGGCTATCATTCGTTGATAATCAAGCCGTGCGTTATCTTTGATTTGTTGAGAAATGGCCGCTGACTTTGCCAACAGTTCGTAACGCTTGCTGTCTTTCGAACTCTTTTGCGCATCGAATTTTTCCGCCTGCCAGGCTTCACCGGCACTCGCGATGACCGATTGTTGCATCGTGATACTGGCACGAATACTGTCTAGATTGGCTTTGCTCCTCGATACTTTCGCCTGAGATTGAGCAACAGCGGCGCGATAATCCCTGTCATCAAGAGTAAGGATAATTTCGCCAGCTTTAACTAGTTGATTGTCGCCAACCTCAATCCGCGAGATATAACCCGAGACTTTACTGGCGACCACGGTAATATTCCCCCCTACATAGGCATCATCCGTGGATTGTATAAAACGACCATTTATTAACCACCATCCGTAAATAATCGCGCAAACCACCAGACAAATTATTCCCACTGTGCGGGTAAGGTGTCTTTTAAAAAAAATCATCATTAATGACCGTCGCTCAGAATGTCTAAATACCGTGCATCCTGATGAGGTTGCACATCCATGGCAGAAAAATTATCATGTCTTTTATGATGATAAATGCCAATAAACACATCCAAAATGACAATCACACTACAGCCAGAAGCACTGCCGGGACATCACATCATCGGACTGGATTCTGAACATCTGAACGGTGGGATAGTACCGTGGCATAAGCACATCTATGCCCAACTGCTCTATCCTGCGGAAGGCGCCGTGCGGGTGTGGGCGGGTGGTAGCGTCTGGATGGTCCACGCCAGCTGTGCACTCTGGCTGCCGCCACAGATGCCGCATAAATTTGTCGCGACAGGCAACGTGTTGCTTAAAACCATTCTGATCAATGAAGCACAGAGCAAAATAGTCGGAAATCGGTGTTTCACGACCGGGATTTCACCGCTGTTAAGGGAATTGCTGATTGCGATAAACCAACTGACGCATCAGCAACAAAATAGTCCTGACAGCGAACAGCAGCAGCGTTTTTCTGCCTTAGAGACATTAATTTTGCAGGAAATAAAAGCCGGTGGAAAAGTCTCTCTGGAACTTCCCTGGCCACGTGATATGCGGCTCCAGTCGCTGTGCGAAGAGTTAATGAACCATCCAGGATATCTTCCCTCACTGGATAATCTGGCCGATAAAATCAGCGTCAGTAGTCGCACGCTTATGCGTCTTTTCGTGAAAGAAACTGGCCTGACTTTTCGACACTGGATCCAACAGATGCACGTCATAAGCGCAATTTCATTACTGGAAGAAGGAAGCTCTGTCGCGAAAATAGCTCACCATTTAGGCTATTCCTCAGCGGAATCATTCGGGAATATGTTTAAACGCAGGACAGGTTATTCACCAAGTAAATATAGCGCCTCGATAAAGTAAGAGGTGTTATAACGTTTTTATAGAAATCCTACGTCCGCTCTTCGCACATAGCGGCCTTTTCGTGTCTTCGGCAAGGCTAATCCCTATCCAGAGATAGCGCTTGCCGCATCCATCGGAATATATCCTTAAACTCAGCGAATTAGCTACCGCGATAGGTTGAATAGCCGTATTGACTCAACAGAAGAGGGATATGAAGTTTTTCATTATTTTTAGAAACGTTGAACGTCACTGGAATACCAGGGAAAAATGTCTCCATTTTCTGGCTTTTAAAATAGTCACCTGTTTCAAAGGTTACTCTGTAAATCCCCGGTGTCATATCACTGTCTGCGGGATAAAGTGATTTAATTCGGCCACCTGCATCGGTTTTTCCATCGGCAATATGCTTCCAGTTCACTCCCTCTTGTTTATCCAGCACAACCTTCACGCCAGAAGACGGCAAACCCGTTTGCTGGTTAAGAATATGAACGCTGAGAGTCCCTTCAGGGGCAGCTAATACACTCAAGCTACACAGGGATAAGGCAACAACGATTATTTTTTTCATTGACTCTGTTCCATGACATTCAAAGTGTCTGAAAACTATAGATGCTCTTGTCTACTTTAAAAATTAAACATTTTGTTAACTTTGGATCGCCAACGAAGAGTTGCTCATGACGGCCCCCTGGCTTGGTGAGCTTCTCCGCTCTGTTCAGGAGCGGAAGTTGTAGTGACACCCCCGCAATTACCACAGTAATTAAATGGTCATTGCACATAAAAACTAACGCCGTGGTGCATGGCAATTCACATGAAAATCTGTCTGCGCATCACCGCTGATTTTTTTATGAAAATTATTTGACTGATCGTTCCATAATCAATACTATGCCGCCTCTACTCATTTTAAGTCCCACATCCCTATGAGTGCTGACAAACCAACCTTTCCAGGTCGTCCACGAAAGTTCGAAGATCAGGATGTCATCGATGCTGCCGTCGCTGTTTTTAGCGCCAATGGCTATGCAGGCACCTCTGCGCAAGATTTATGCAATGGTACGGGATTAGGGCGAGGAAGCTTATACAATGCCTTTGGAAGCAAACAAGCCCTGTACGAGCAAGCTTTGTTGCGCAGCCATGAACAAACTATGTCCGCACAGTTAGCAATACTTACACAATCAGGTCCGGTGAAAGAGCGTTTGCATACCCTCCTGCTCTGGGGCATTGCCGAAGATCTTTCTCAGCCAGAGCAGCATGATGCGATGCTCTTATTTTCAGCCCTGGAGATGGGCAGTAAAGATGAAGCCGTTGCCAGCCTGAATAATGAATATCGTGAGCGTTTAGAAAAAACGTTGGTGGCGGTATTTATCGAAGGTCAACAAAGTGGTGAACTCAACAATAAAGCATCAGCCGTCGAAATGGCGAGAGGCTTTTTGGCTGGCTATTACGGTTTACGTGTACTGAATAAAAACATTTCTGATAGAAAAATCCTCGAAGATGTCGTCGCTGGTCTGTTAATCAATTTATAAATTCTAAGCATAAAATTTCATTAATTACTAGCGTTCATTTTTTTAACGATCATTCCAATACAATGGAGAAATAAAAAAACATGCCATTAGTCGTATATATTTTAGGGTTAGCCATTTTTTCATTAGGTACAGCAGAATTGATGGTGGCGGGTATGATGACCACGCTATCTGAAGCATTTGGTGTTACCGTCGGCGAAGTCGGGCATTTGATTTCATATTATGCATTCGGTGTAATGCTAGGTGGACCGGTATTAACCTACGCTTTCCTTAAGTTTAAAGCCCCCTATCGCTCAACATTATTATGGTTATTAGGACTATATGTTCTCGTTCAAGGATTAAGCGTCTTTGTCTCTGATTACAATGTGTTAGTTGCTATTCGAATCGTGACAGGTATTTTGTGTGCAGGGTGCTTAAGTCTTTCGCTCGCGACAAGTATGGCCCTTGTCTCTGTAGAAAATCGCCCTCGCGCCGCGTCAATAGTCATAGCAGGTTTTATGGTATCTAATGTCTTTGGGGTACCTATCGCGACAATCATTGACCAGCACTGGGGCTGGAAAATGAGTTTTGGGCTGGTCGCGGTCCTGGTTTTCATATGCCTGTTAGCATTAGTGCGTTTATTACCACATATGAGCGGCGGCTGTGCTATCAAGATGGCTGAAGAGATAAAGGCATTTAAAAACAAAGCCTACTGGAAAGCCTGCGCTACCAGCTGTTTGATTTTGGGCGCAAGTTTTGCAGCATTCAGTTATTTTGTTCCCGTACTGACGGATGTCAGTGAATTTACAATGCAGACGGTTCCCTTCATCCTGATGCTTTATGGGCTGGCCAATATTATCGGGAATATGGTAACGGGACGTCTTGCCTATCGCCATAGTTTAGCGGTTATGGTTGTCGGATTAACAATATTAAGCATTTCTTTGCTCGGCATGGCACTCTTTGTTCAATACCAGGCGATTGCTATTCTGGCTGTCATACTCATCGGTTTATCAGGCGTACCAATGAACCCGGCAATGATGGCAAGAATTGTCAGCGTGGCTCATCCAGGCCCAATGGTCAATGCCGTTCATACTTCCGTTATCAATATTGGATTAGGTGGCGGTTCTTATTTAGGTGGAATGGCAATTTCATCAGGGTTCGGTTTACGTTCAGCTTTATGGATTGGAATGGTCTTAGCGGTTCTGGCTTTATTATCCGTATTACCTTATATCCGTCGCAGTAAACAAGGCTGGAGCTAATATAGCCGCATAAACCGCGATTTATATTTCATCACCCGCATCTTCATCCACTATCCCTGCCACCCTTTCCGCCAGGAATGAGAGCAATACGCGTGTCACCGCGCTATTCTGTCGATGTTTGGGATACAGCGCGCTAAGTGTCAGATGCGGGGGTGAGCATTCCGCTAATATTTGCACCAGTGAGCCCTGACGCAGCGCATCTTCCACAATAAAGGCGGGCAATAGCGCGATACCCGCACCGGCCTCGGCGGCGTCGCGAATCACTTCACCATGATTACTGCTGAGCGTGCCTTTTACGGCGAAGGTGTTAAGCGCACCGTCCGATTTTAATTTCCAGCCCAGCTGTCCTTCACGCCCGTATAGTAAGCAATTGTGCTGGCTTAAATCGTCGCACGATCGTGGCGTGCCGTGAATATTCAGGTAGTCCGGGCTGGCACAGAGCACCATGGCCAGTTTTCCCAGACAGCGGGCAATCAGCGTAGAGTCCATCAGGTTGCCAATCCGCAGGACCATATCATAGCCCTCGCCGACCACATCGACATAATGATCGCTCATATCGATATGCATCGCTAATTCCGGATGTGCAGCCTGAAATTCCACCACCAGCGGCGCGAGGCGGCGCACGCCATAAATCATCGGCAGGCTGATACGATAGGACCCCGTCAGTTTTTGCTGACGAGCGGAAATAACCTGTTCGGCTTCATGAACTTCGTCGAGAATACGCTGCGCGTGATGAAAAAAAACTTGCCCGGTGTCGGTTACCGACAGCTTTCGCGTATTACGTACCAGTAAACGAGCGGCGACTTTTTTCTCCAGCGCCGCCATGCGTCGGCTGACATATTGTTTCGACAGCTGCAAATGTTCCGCCGCTGCCGTAAAACTTCCCATATTCACGATTGTGACAAAAATTCGGATATCTTCTAACTGCATTATTCCACCAGGTACGGGATGCACAATACATCCGTCAATTAACGCTACTCATTGTAAGCGCCAACGCGCCAGGCTGCACGTTTGTTACGATTTATCTCCCCGCGCCAGAATGTCGAGGAAACGGTGTACCATCACATCGCAGCGCATGCCGGTATTGTTCAACAAATTGAGCGGCGGCTGAGTACTGTTCATTGCTGCCGCGCGCACGCTATTGGGGTATTTTTTCAGCAGTTCATGCAGCTTCATTTCGCCTTGTCGGTTAGCGCTTTCATCACCCGTACACAATAAGGCTCCGGCGTAATCCAGCGCGATGGCCGGGCTATCTGGCGCGAGCTGGCTGGCTCTGGCATACGCGCCTATCGCCATGTCGCCGTTATTGAGCACCATGCCTACCCGCCCCAGCAAACGCCAGGCATCCAGATCGTCGGGCGCAGCCTGGACATGGCTGCGCAGGCCGAGCCCCAGTTGTTCCACTTCATCCGTACGCAATGGACGCTCGGCAGGATTTAACGCGCGTTGCACAAGGCCGCGAAGTTCATTTTGTGCCAGACGTAACGACAGCACTTCACCGATATCGGTCGTTTTCAGAAACACGCCGAGGCTGATAACCACCAGCGCCAGCGCGCCGGGTAACAGCAGCCAGCGGCTTTGAGGGCGTGCTGTCGGCGAGGCCGTTTCCGGGATATCCGACAGCAGCGTACGTTGCAGTTCCACCACCATTGCGTCACGATCCTGAGGCGCTTCCTGCTCAATTTCCCGCAGGCGCGAGTGATAAAACGCGCGGTTCAGCGCATCGTGATTAACGTCATCACGCGAAGACCACGGGAAGTACAGCAGCGCGAGTGCGCCTACCAGCAGCAGCGCGGCGACGATTAAAAACAGGGTCATAGCTCTTTCTCTTTGTTTAACAGGGCAGCCAGGCGTTCGCGCTCTTCGTCACTGAGCGTATCGCTCTGCGTCATGCGTCGCCGGGCGCGCGTCACCACAACCGTCGCGCCCGCCACAATAAACAGCGCCGGGATCAGCCACAGGGCAATCGTCCCCGGCGTGACGGGCGGTTCATAGCTAACAAAATTACCGTAGCGCGCCACCATGTAATCAATAATCTGCTGTTTACTCTGCCCCTGGCGCAACAGTTCATAGACCTTCAGCCGCATATCGGCGGCGATCATCGCATTGGAGTCAGCGACGCTGTTGTTCTGGCATTTCGGGCAGCGCAGTTGAGAGGTGATTTCGCGAAACGTCTGCTCCTGGACGTCATCTTTAAACTGCCAGGTGTCGATGGCCGCCAGCGCATTGCAGGCCAGCAGCAGCGCGACAATACCGAGTATCCAGCGCCTCATGATGACGCCCCCTCATTGTATTGCTGCCAGAGTGGCGCCAGCTGTTCCCGCCAGACACGATCGTCCAGCGCGCCCGCATGACGCCAGCGAATTACGCCCTGCCCATCAATGAGAAATGTCTCTGGCGCGCCGTAGACGCCGAGATCCAGCCCCAGCATACCGTTGCCGTCAAACAAGCTCAGAGAATAAGGGTTACCGAGGCGATTCAACCAGTCGACCGCTTTCTGGCGATCGTCTTTATAGTTCATCCCCACCACTCTCACGCCCTGCGCAGAGAGCTGATTGAGGAACTGATGCTCCGCGCGGCAGGTTGGGCACCAGGTGGCCCAGACGTTGAGCAGCAGCGGCTTCCCGCTGACCAGCACCGAACGATCGTACACCTCGCCGGGATTACTCAGCGATTCAAGACGAAAAGCGGGAACCGGCTTGCCGATAAGCGCCGATTCAAGCGACGTCGGATCATCCCCGCCCGCGTTACGCATTAATTGCCAGAGCAATGCAACGGCCAGCGCCAGAAACAGCGCCAGCGGTAGAAAAAGCGCTTTACGCGTCATGACTGACCTCCTGACGTGATTTACGCATCCGGTAGCGCGGATCGAGCATGCAGCAAAGCCCACCCAGCGCCATCAGCACACCGCCGTACCAGATCCAGCGAACAAACGGTTTGTAATAGAGACGAACTGCCCAACTGCCGTCATCCAGCTCTTCACCCAGCGCCGCGTACAGGTCACGCGTCAGGCCGCCATCGATGGCGGCTTCGGTCATCATCATGCGGCTGGCGCTGTAAAAACGTTTTTCCGCATACAAGGTGGCTTCCGGACGGCCATGGCGAGTAACCTCAATAACCCCTTCTCCGCCAAACCAGTTCGGCCCGACAATATCGCGCACGCCTTTAAAGACGAAGTGATACTGGTGGATATCAATGCTGTCGCCCGCCTTCATGCGCACATCGCGCTCGACGCTGTAGCTTTGACTAAAGGCGATACCGGTGACGGTCACCGCCACGCCAATATGCCCCAGCACCATGCCCCACTGGCTGCGAGAAAGTTTCGTCAACCCGCGCCAGAAACCGTGGCGATGGGTGGCGCGTTCATGCAGTTCAATCAGCACGAAGATAAAGACCCACAGTGCCATCATCAGACCGATGACCGTCATTGCGGCGATGCGGTCCTGTAGCCACCACGGCAGAACAATGGACAACACCAGCGTCAGCAGCAGCGAAATGACCAGCCGCTTAATCTGTTTCTTCGCACCATCGCGACGCCAGCGCACCAGCGGGCCGATCCCCAGCAACAGCGCAAACGGTGCCATCAGCACGGTAAACAGGGTATTAAAGAACGGCTCGCCGATAGAGATACTGCCCAGCCCCAGCTCTTTATGTACCAGCGGCAGAAGCGTACCCAGCAGCACTACCAGCATGGCGGCAATCAACAAGATGTTGTTGCCCAGCAGGAAAGATTCCCGCGACCATAATGTGTGTTCGACCCGCGCCCGCACGCTGCCGCCTTTCAGGGCATACAGCAGCAGCGAGCCGCCAATAACCAACACCAGCAGCGCCAGAATAAACATACCGCGCGCCGGATCGGAGGCGAAGGCATGCACCGACACCAGCACGCCGGAGCGCACCAGGAAGGTGCCTAACAGACACAATGAGAAAGCACCGATCGCCAGCAGCACCGTCCAGGCACGGAAACTGCCGCGTTTTTCGGTTACGGCCAGGGAATGCATGAGCGCGGTCCCCACCAGCCACGGCATAAACGAGGCGTTTTCGACCGGGTCCCAGAACCACCAGCCGCCCCAGCCCAGCTCGTAATAGGCCCATGCCGACCCGAGCACGATACCCATCGTTAAGAATACCCATGCCGCCTGCGTCCACGGGCGCGACCAGCGGGCCCAGGCGGTATCGAGTCGCCCGGCCAGTAATGAAGCTATCGCAAAAGCAAACGCCACCGAGAAACCAACGTAGCCCATATAGAGCAACGGCGGGTGGAAGATCATGCCGATATCCTGCAACAACGGATTCAGATCGCGCCCGTCGATGGGATATTCAGGCAGCCCGCGGGTAAACGGGTTAGAGGTGAACAGAATAAACAGCAGGAAACCGGCGCTGACCATGCCCATCACCGCCAGCACGCGCGCGACGGCGTCCAGCGGCATCCGGCGGCTGCCCAGCGCAACGGCGAAGGTCCAGCCGCTCATCAACAGCACCCACAGCAGCAGCGAACCTTCGTGCGCGCCCCAGGTGGCTGCGACGCGATACCAGACGGGCAGCGCAACGTTAGAGTTGTCCGCGACGTAGCGCACCGTGAAATCGTTGACCACGAAGGCGTGCACCAGCACCAGAAACGCGGCAAGAATCGCGAAAAACAGCCCCCAGCTTAAGGGACGCGCCAGCGCCATCAGCCAGCGGCTCTGGCGATAGGCGCCCCATAACGGGTAAATCGCCAGCAGTAGCGCAAGCCCTAATGCCAGACAGAGTAAAAAGTTGCCCAGTTCCGGCATCATTGGCGAGTATCCTTTTGCGCGGTTGGCGCGGTGGTCATGGCGTTATGAATTTCCGGCGGTGTGTAGTTTTCATCGTGTTTCGCTAACACCTGCTGTGCGGTAATATGCCGTTCACCGTCGAGAACACCCTGCGCAACCGCCCCCTGCCCTTCACGGAACAGGTCCGGCAAAATGCCCTTGTAGCTGACTGAGACCGCGCCGCGCGCGTCGTACAGGCGGAAGGTGACATCCAGCGTTTTATCATCACGTTTGATGCTACCCGGCTCAACATACCCCCCTACGCGCAAGCGCTGGCCGATATGCGGCTTTTCCTGGGTCTCATTTTTGCCGTTAAGGATTTCTCCCGGCGTATAGAACAGGTCAATATTGGTGCTCAGAGCGTACAGCACCAGGGTCACCGCCAGCCCGAGCCCTGCCAGCACGGCCAGTACCAGATAAAGGCGAGTTTTACGGCGTGCCTGCATCGGCCTGCTCCTTATTCATGTGTTCACGCGCGCGGCGAAGCCGTTGCTCGCGACGCTGCTGACGCCGTACAGCCTGCAATAATGCGTGATGCTGCCATAGCGAATACCCCACCAGCCCCAGCAGCACAACCAGCGTCGTTGCCAGCGAAAGCCAGACATAAAAGGCGTAGCCGCCCATCGCCAGAAAATCGGCGAATGATGAGAAAGCAGGCGTCATTGCGCGTCTCCTTTGCTTGCGAGCGTCGCCACCCATGGACGACGACGCTCCTGCCAGAGGATCAGGTTGCGCAGACGCAGCAGCGTTAAGGTGATAAACAGGCAGAGAAAACCGAGGATACAATACCGCAGCGGCATGCGCATACTGACGTCAATGGTCTGCTGCATATTGGTTGAACCCTGGTGCAGGGTGTTCCACCATAAAACCGAGTAATGAATGATTGGCAAATTTACGACGCCAACCAGCGCCAGGATCCCCGCCGCGCGTCCGGCCAGGCGTCGGTCATCGAAGGCGTTCCACAATGCGATTATCCCGGCGTAAAGAAACAGCAGCACCAGTTCAGACGTCAGACGCGCATCCCAGATCCACCAGGTGCCCCACATCGGTTTGCCCCAGGCTGCGCCCGTCACCAGAGCGATTAGCGTATAACCTGCGCCAACCGGTGCCAGCGCAATAAGCGTTAAGTCAGCCATTTTCATCTGCCAGACCAGGCCGATGAACGCCGCAACCGCCATCATGGCGTAGATCCCCATCGACCACATCGCCGCCGGTACGTGCACGTACATAATGCGGTAGCTTTCACCCTGTTGATAATCGGCTGGCGCGTAGATGAACCCCCACCCTAGCCCGACAATCAGCAACAGCGCGCTGAGCATTGCCAGCCACGGAAGCCAGCGGCCGCAGAGCGTGTATAACCGCTCCGGTATCGCCAGTTGATGTAATAATTTCCACATAAAATTGCCCTTCCTGGTGAAAACAGGCCCGTTAAACGGAAAGCCGCAATGCGGCAGCGGTGGCGAACGGACATAGCGTCGCGCTCCCCGCCAGAAAAGCGCCCAGCACCGCGAGATAGCCATCAACGGGTAGACCCGCAGCGGCCGCTTCGCAGGCGGCGGAAGCAAAAATCAGCATCGGAACAGAGAGCGGCAGCACCAGTAAACTGAGCAGAACGCCACCGCGTTTCAAACCCACCGTGAGCGCCGCGCCGACCGAACCAATAAAACTCAGCGTGGGCGTACCCAGCAGTAACGTCAGAAACAGCACGCCTGCGCTGTGTGCGTTCATACCCAGCAGCAGCGCCGCCAGCGGTGAAACCAGCAGCAGCGGCAGCCCGGTCATCATCCAGTGCGCCAGCACTTTCGCCATCACCACGCCCGGGAGCGGCGTCGGCAGCAAGAGTTGCTGCTCCAGCGAACCATCCAGCAGGTCATCGCGAAATAAGCGGTCCATCACCAGCAGCGCGGCCAGCAACGCCGCGACCCAAATAACGCCCGGCGCGATTTGCGCCAGCAGGGCGCTTTCCGGCCCAACGCTAAAGGGAAAGAGCGTGATGACAATCAGGAAAAACCACAGCGGGTTAAGGATGTCCGCGCCTCGCCGCCAGGCCAGGCGCAGCTCGCAGAGAAAAATCGTGCGGATCATGAAACGTACGCCTCCCCGCCGGATAACGTTAAGACGCGTAACGGGCAGTTGAGCGAACGCAGCGGCTGATGGGTGGTCAGCACCACGCTGCCGCCCCTGTGCACGTGTTTTTCCAGCCGACGGGTCAGTATCTCAATCGCTGACACATCAAGTGCCGCCAGCGGTTCATCGAGGATCCATAACGCGGCATCGCTTAACCACAGCCGTGCCAGCGCGCTGCGTCGTTGCTGCCCGGCCGAGAGCTGAAACAGCGGCAAGTCTTCGAATCCTGCCAGTCCTATCGCCGCCAGCGCCGTTTCCCGCGCCGCAAGCGTCGAGCGCGGATAAAAGAGGCGCAGATTCTCTTCGGCAGTGAGCGAGGTTTTGACGCCCGGTTTGTGCCCAATCCACAACAGCTGTTGATGAAACGTGTCACGCGCGCGCGAAAGCCGTTCACCGCCCCAGAACACATCACCGTTTTCGGGCTGAGTCAGTCCGGCTAACAGGCGTAGCAGAGAGGTTTTACCTGAGCCGTTCGCGCCCGCTATTTGCACCACTTCCCCGGACTCTACCGTGAAAGACAGCGACTCAAATAGCACCCGTTCCTCGTAGACGCAGGTCAGTTGATTTGCGTGCAGCATGAAAAACCCTTTAACGGGGAGCGAGGCTCCCCGTTTGTCCATTACGGCGTTGGTAGTTTGGAGATATCGGCGTTGCCCATCGCTTTTTCATCGTGAGAAAGCGATTTGCGCACCTTCGCCACATCCGATGCACTGACCGGAAGCGCGTTGTTGCCCCAACTGGTGCGGATAAAGTTGGTCACGTCCGCTACCTGTTGATCGTCCAGACGCCAGCCGAATGATGGCATGGTCAGGTTGGAAACCGCTCCTTTCACCGCCGGCGTCGTGCTACCGGTGAGGATGATGTGAATCAGCGAAGTGGCATCTTCCGTCTGCACCACCGGGTTGCCTTTCAGCGACGGGAATGCACGTTTGTAGCCTACGCCATCGGTACGGTGACAGGCTGCGCAGTTATCCACATACAGCGACGCACCAGGCTTGCTGTCGTTCCCTTTCCACAAATCTTTCGCCACGCTGTCTTCAACAGGCGCAGGCGTTTGCTTGCCGTCGCGCGGCGGCAGCGATTTGAGGTAGCGGGAAATCGCCGTAATGTCATCGTCAGAGAGATATTGCAGGCTGTGTTCAACCACATCGCTCATGCCGCCGAAGACCACGGATTTGTCGTTACGCCCGGTTTTCAGGAATTCCGCCAGTTCCGCTTCGCTCCAGGTGCCCAGTCCATCGCGATTTTCACCGCGCAGGCTGGACGCTACCCAACCATCAATCGGGCTGTTGCTGCCGGAAAGATAGTTATCGCCGTCTTTTTCGCTCAGGGCTTTTTCCTGCATGGTCAGGCTACGCGGCGTATGGCATGCGCCACAGTGCCCCAGCCCTTCAACCAGATAACGACCACGTTCCAGCACCGGATCGGCGTTTGGATTGATGACGAAGTCTTTCGGCGTTGGCGCAAACATCAGACGCCAGATGGAGAGCGGCCAGCGCATGGAGAGCGGCCACGGGATATCGGAGTCGCGATTTGGCTCGGCCTGCGGTTCCACGCCATGCATAAAGTAGGCGTACATCGCGCGCATATCCGCTTCGCTCACGCGGGCAAACGACGGGAATGGCATCGCCGGATACAGCGTTGAGCCATCTTTGCGGACCCCTTTGCGAACCGCATCGTCAAACTCTTCGAAGGTGTAATCGCCGATGCCGTTCTTTTTGTCCGGCGTAATGTTGGTCGAATAAATGGTGCCGATCGGTGTTTCCATCGGCAGACCGCCGGCGAACGGTTTCCCGTCTTTACCGTTGGTATGGCAAGCCACACAGTCGCCCGCCCGCGCCAGGTATTCCCCCTGACGAATGAGATTGCTGTCGGTTGACGCATCCTGCGCGAAGCTTGCGAAGCTCAGCGCGCCCAGCACCAGCGCCGATAACAGTTGAATTTTCATCGTTGCCTTCCTTATGCCTGTACCAGTGGGCCTGGATTTCTCA
Organism: Pseudocitrobacter sp. 2023LY-00077; assembly: GCF_055796175.1. Classification (NCBI taxonomy): domain Bacteria; kingdom Pseudomonadati; phylum Pseudomonadota; class Gammaproteobacteria; order Enterobacterales; family Enterobacteriaceae; genus Pseudocitrobacter; species Pseudocitrobacter sp. 2023LY-00077. The sequence continues at coordinate 29,685 of NZ_JBSPEI010000016.1, forward strand.
GATACTGTTCACGGATCGCTTTTGCTGACCAATACGCCAGCGCGGCAACCGTCCCTGTCGGGTTATAACCCAGCCCCTGCGGGAAGGCCGATGCGCCAATGACGAACACATTGTGCACATCCCAGCTTTGCAGATAGCGGTTCACCGCGCTGGTTTTCGGGTCTTCACCCATCACCGCCCCGCCGTTCATGTGGGTGGTCTGATAGCTGGTCGTATCGAAATGGCTGTTGGCATTTTTCGGGCTACCGAGCATATATTTCGGGTTCATCGCTTTGGCGATAGGCGCCATCTTGTCGAACATGAACTGCGCCATCTTGATGTCGTTTTCCTGCCAGTCAAACGTCATACGCAGCAGCGGCTGGCCGTAGATGTTTTTGTAATTAGGATCGAGGTCAAGATAGTTCTGACGATAGGACTGGTGTGCACCGTGGGCATCCATCGACAAATGGTGCGTATAGGTATCAGCTACCGCCGCTTTCCATTTGCTTCCCCATGCCGGGGTTCCCGGAGGCACAGGCAGGCCGGAAATCGGTTTGGTACCGGCCTGGTTTACCCAGAACGGTGAGCCGCCAACAAACCCGACTTCACTGTGATCAAAGTTATCGGCGTTGAAGTCATCGATACCGACGCCGTTACCACCAGCCCCGATAAACGGGTTGGTGTAAGTGTCTTTATCAAAGATCGCTTTAATCGTCGTCATGTTCTGGTAAGCGAAGTTACGCCCTACCACGCCTTCCCCGGTTTCAGGGTTATAAGGCTTGCCAATACCCGACAGCAGCATCAGGTGGACGTTGTGGAACTGGAACGCACCCACGATCACCAGATCGGCAGGCTGCTCAACTTCACGCCCCTGCGCATCGACATAGGTCACGCCCGTCGCGCGGGTTTTATCATCGGTCAGATTGACTTTAAGTACGTTCGAGTTGGTCCGCAGTTCAAAGCGTTTTTCCATCCGCAGCGCAGGCAAAATGTTCACGTTTGGCGAGGCTTTGGAATACATGTAGCAGGCATAACCGCTACAGAATCCGCAGAAGTTGCACGGCCCCATCTGCGCGCCGTAGGGGTTAGTGTAAGAATCTGAAGTATTCGCCGACGGCAGGTTGTACGGGTGGTAGCCCACTTCACGCCCGGCTTTTTCGAACAACTGTGCAGACCAGGTATTTTTCTGGGCTGGCAGCGGGAAATCGTCTGAACGATCCGGCGCAAACGGGTTGCCGCCGCGATCTTTGCCGACCACTTTGCCTTTCACCGTCCACGCCGTTCCCGATGTCCCGAAGACTTTTTCGGCTTTGTCGAAGAAGGGTTCAAGCTCGTCGTAGGTGACGCCGAAATCCTGAATGATCATGTCCTGCGGAATGAAATTCTTACCGTAGCGCTCTTCATAGTGGCTGCGCATGCGTAATTCGATCGGGTCTGCACGGAAGTGAACACCTGACCAGTGTAGCCCTGCGCCACCCACGCCGGTGCCTGGCAGAAATGCGGCAAGCTGGCGATAAGGCACGGCGGTCTGGCTGGTGTTGTGACGAATCGTGACGGTGCTTTTTGAGAGATCCTGGAACAGCTTGCGGCGAATGTTGTAGGTCAGTTCATCAATAACCTGCGGATATGCGCCATCCGGCCACGTATCGCGCATCGGACCGCGCTCCAGCGCCACCACATTCAGCCCGGCTTCGGTCAGTTCTTTTGCCATAATCGCGCCAACCCAACCGAATCCGACGATCACCGCGTCGGTTTTTTTCATTACTGTAGCCATCGTTATGCCCTCTCCCCATTAATTGATACCGGCGGGAAGGGGTAACGCTCGCCCCGTTCAACCCAGTCCATAAAGTCGGCGCGTGCGCCTGGAAAATTAATCAGCGTCCAGCCCACCATGCCTTTGTTACCGCCATGAATCGGGTCGCTGAAGAATCCTTCGCGGGTGTTCTGGAGTAAGTAGGAGAAGAACAGAGAGGCGGGAAGCTGTTTAAAGCTGGCAGCGCCCGATTCAAATTGGCTCAGGGCGGCATCCTGCTTTGCACTATCCAGTTCAGCAAACGGTTTGCCATACTGCTGGCGACACCAGTCATTCGCTTCGACAATGCCCAGGTTATAGATTTGCTTTGGTACCAGCGGAAGTTGATAACCCATCTCTTTCGGCACATCCGGGTTAAATGGCCCCTGCATGTACCAGATGGAGCCGGTGGCATATGGCGTATTCATCTGACGATCGATGAACTCAGGTACGCCTGCTTCCAGCGCGCCAGGGCCCCGCTCATCCGCAGGAATAAGCCGCGCGACAGCGGCTTTTACAAACGCCCACTCATCACTGTTAAAAAACCGTGGTGTCCACTCACCCTGATCGGGCGCTGAGTGAGGCTTACTTTCTGCGGCGACGGCGTTTTCAACCATCCCCAGGGCACCAACACTGCTGCCGCCCACCACTACCGCAGGAATTAACGTCATCGACTTGACCAGAAAGTCACGTCTCGAACTGTTCGTTTTCTCGCTCGACATTGTCACACATCCCTTCAATTAATTTGCACACGCTACCGAATAAGAAAATACCTAGCCAATAAAAGAATATTACCATTCCAACAAGATCGTTCGAATGGCAATATGAGTCATTAACCTTTCAGCCTCTCATGGGCCTGTAGGTATTATTATTGCATCAATGATAGACCATTAATGCTAAGTGTTATTTGCGATCGAGTGAATAGCTACCCGGGCCGGTGAAAGCCAGCAGCAAGAACCCACCGCAGATACTGACGTTTTTAAAGAAATTGGTCATTGCCATGTACTGGTCCATTCCGGTCATGCTCCAGTAAGGGTGGCCGATAATTGCCGTTGCCACGGTATAGACTGCCAGAAGCAACGCCAGCGGGCGGGTGAAATAACCGGCAACAATCAGTAAGCCGAACACCAGCTCAACAATAACAGCAATAATCGCGGAAAGCTGCGGCAGCGGTGCGCCAACTGACGCCATATAGCCCACAGTGCCTTCAAACCCCATCATTTTCTGCCAGCCAAATAACACAAACAGGATTGCGAGTAAAATACGGGCAACCAACAAGAAACCATTTTTATATTTGTCCAGCGATAAGTACTGCATGATATTTCCCTAGATGAAACAATAAATTACAAAACACTCTTTTACGACATTGAGTGATGGCGTTCCAGATGCATCTGAAGGCCATTCCCTGTAAAAAGCGATATCGGCGATGAGATAACACTACTTTTTACATGCGCATTCTATTCCTTCAGAATAACCTTACAACATCAAATCAGGATACTCAGTGTCTCAGTTTAGTTGACGAACCCCGGATTGCCTTAACGTTTCAACATGCAAAAAGTGCTATTTAGAAATTTGCCTTTACGGAGGGCGTATTTTTTTCGCCATTGATAACATAGCTAAAAAGTTTCACCTATTTATCATTATCACGCTATACGGATAAAACGAAGTGGAACGGGGAAACGTTGAAGGGATAACAGCAAAGGTATTGGCTATTAATAACAATTAATTCATTACTATTTGTAAATTGCAGGTAATTGCGTTGAGTGCTAAGCCTGTCATCTTAGCACTCATCTTGATTAAGTCGCGAGGCCAAAATACCGCATTCGGTTATTTCAGCATGACCGCATTACATCTTTAGCATCGAAAGCGATAACACTATTTCGCCAGTAACTCTCGTCGAATAATTTCCGCACCTGCGCTCAACGCATTGAGTTTACCTGCCGCCACCTGACGGGCCAAAGGCGCCATTCCACAGTTAGTCGAAGGATACAGCTTATCTGCATCAACAAACTGAAGCGCTTTGCGTAGGGTACTGGCAACCTCTTCCGCCGTCTCAATGGCAGAGGTCGCCACATCGATAGCGCCGACCATCACTTTTTTACCGCGAATCAGCTCCAGCAAATCCATCGGTACGCGCGAGTTGTGGCATTCCAGCGAGATGATATCGATAGTCGATTGTTGCAGTTTCGGGAACGCTTCTTCGTATTGCCGCCACTCAGATCCCAGCGTCTTTTTCCAGTCGGTGTTGGCTTTGATGCCGTATCCGTAGCAGATGTGCACCGCCGTTTCGCATTTCAGCCCTTCAACGGCCCTTTCCAGCGCGGCGATGCCCCAGTCATTCACTTCATCAAAAAACACGTTAAAGGCTGGTTCATCAAACTGGATAATATCGACGCCCGCCGCTTCTAACTCTTTGGCTTCCTGATTGAGGATTTTGGCAAATTCCCAGGCCAGCTTCTCACGGCTTTTATAATGCGCGTCATACAGCGTGTCGATCATAGTCATCGGCCCAGGCAGCGCCCATTTAATGGGTTGTTTCGTAAGCTGGCGCAGATAGCGTGCATCATCGACAAACACCGGTTTTTGACGTTCAACGGCGCCGACAACAGTGGGAACACTGGCGTCATAGCGATTACGAATTTTAACGACTTCGCGTTTTTCAAAATCCACGCCGCTGAGGTGCTCAATAAACGTGGTCACAAAATGCTGACGCGTTTGCTCACCATCACTGACAATATCAATACCCGCACGTAATTGATCGTCCAGTGATAAACGTAAAGCATCTTGCTTGCCTGCAACTAATTCCTCATTTTGCAATTTCCACGGCGACCAGAGCGTCTCAGGTTGAGCAAGCCATAACGGTTTCGGTAAACTGCCAGCAGTCGAGGTTGGGAGCAATGTTTTCATAACAGGTGACCTTATCTTTTCAATTAATCAAAGCGCGTAGTGAGCGGACCATTGCTCAAGAATATGCTGGTAGGGTTTAATAAAGTGTTGCTCAGTGAACTTCCCTTGTTCAATCGCCAGCTGGCTGCGTTCTTCGCGGTCATAGACAATTTTCGTTAACGAGTGATCGTCATGATTGAGATCCGGTTGATAGTGCAACCCGGCAGGTGAATTCGCGTTATAAATTTCCGGACGATAGATCTTCTGGAATGTCTCCATCGTGCTAATCGTGCCGATCAATTCAAGATCGGTATAATCGCTCAGTAAATCGCCGGTGAAATAAAAGGCGAGCGGTGCCACGCTGCCTTTCGGCATAAAATAGCGTACCTGTAACCCCATCTTATTGAAGTATTTCTCCGTTAACGAGGTGCCTTCCTGCTGGTATTCATAGCCGAGCACTGGATGTTGATTCCCGGTTTGTTGATAGGTGTCTTTGCTCGACACGCTAAGACAGATAACCGGCGATTTTTTGAAGTTATCGCTGTAAACATGGGAGTGGATAAAATGCCTGAAGATATTCCCGTGCAGCTCACCGAAATTCCCCGGAATACTGAATTGGGTGGTGTTTTTATTATGCTCTAACAGCAATACGCTGAAGTCATAATCACGCACGTAGGATGAGAAATTATTCCCCACAATACCGTTGATACGTTCACCCACCTTCTTGTCGAGAATCGCGGTTTGTAATATTTCGATCACCGGGAAGACGCCGCTCTGGCCTTTGATGCTCATGTCTACGGAGATAATTTCCAGCTCGACCGAATAACGATTGCCTTTCGGGTTATCCCAATAGGCCAGCGAGTTAAATCGGTTATCGATCATCTTTAAGGTGTTGCGTAAGTTCTGCTGACGATTTTCCCCACGCGCCAGATTCGCAAAGTTAGTGGTAATACGCGTGTTTTCTGAAGGGTTATAATTCTCATCAAAACGACTGCGCTTGATGGTAAAAGTAAATTCATTATTCATCGTCTTCTGGCACCCTGGGTTCAGACATGAAACCGCGCATCAGCTTCGCCAACCAGATGTAACCGGCTTGTTGGCGCTGCGGCACTCATGTTGTCAGTAAGTTATGGTGATATTAATGACAGAGCCGCCGGGGGAGAGAAAGCGAGTTAATTTCAATGCAACATGAGCGATGTTCATGTTGGCGTTTGGGTCAATGCAGGACGTAAGCATTGAAGAGTGTCGAGAAGCACAACCCCGGACAATTTCTTGTCCGGGGTTGTGTATTTGGCCAGGCCCAGGAGACCTTCCTTTATCCGATCAGAATAAAATCATTAACATCAACGCTTTTCACGTTTACATTTTCTAAAGTAATAACATTGCCATCAATCGGATTGCCGAGGGTAATAACGGTGCTGTTACCCGCTCCCCCGGCAATAATGACGCTGCTGGCAAAATTCACCACACCAATGCCTAATAAGCTCAAATCGAGGTGGTCCTGTCCACCGCTGGGATTACTATCGAAACCGCTGGTAATACGGTCTCGGCCAAAGCCTTTGCTAAAGACAAAGGTGTCATCTCCGGCACCACCGGTCATGATATCAGCGCCCTGGCCACCCTCGAGTCTATCGTTACCCGCACCGCCTGTTAGGTTGTCGTTACCAGCCCCGCCCTTGAGAATATCGGCACCGTCTCCTCCCTCCAGGGTGTCATTTCCTGCCCCACCATTGAGGGTGTCGTTGCCTTCCATTCCATATAAAACGTCATTACCGCTGCCACCGGTGAGGGTATTGGCAAGGGCATTCCCTCTGCCGGTGAAAGCGCCAGTCCCACTGAATACCAGAGTCTCAACGTTATTGGTTAAGGTGTAATTTTGGAGGGTAGTCTGGACAACATCCGTCCCGCTATTACGATCCTCCGTGACAATATCACCATTTTTATCAACGATATAAGTGTCATTTCCGAGACCACCCTTCATCACATCAGCGCCAGCGCCGCCGTTGAGTGTGTCGTTACCAGCCCCGCCGTTGAGCGTGTCGTTGCCGCCACCGCCATTGAGGATATCATCGCCGAGCCCACCATTGAGAACATCAATGCCATTTCCACCGTTGAGGACGAGGTTGTGACCGACAACAACCGGCGGATTATCGAGCTGACTGGTCCCGAAGATATTCTCAGGAAGATTAGTCAGGCCCGTATTGCGTGCCACAATCCCGGCAAAGCCTTGCTCCTCGATGGCCTCGTAGAGATCCAGATGCTCCACGCGGTCGAGATAATACAGTCGATCACCTTCCTGAATTCGGTCAAGTTGCTCGTGGATGATGGCCCAGAAAGTCTGGCCAACCACGCCGCCATTGATGTGCTTCTCGGCGAGCCCGCCAACGAACAGATCAACTCTGTCGATGCCTTTGACCGTGTTTCCGTTAACAAATTTATAGCCAGGGTTCGCCGCCAGGAAGCCTGCAATCTGAGACTCCTCCAGCACGAGGTCGGGATAAGCCTGCCGGAATTGCCCAATGATGGTGTCGCTGAGATTGTTCCGCGCCTGGAAATCCTCCCACGAACTGTAAGGTGTGAGGGAGCCGGCAAAGCTGACCGCCTCCTTCACATACGGATCCTGAGAGGCCATCAGGTCGGCCCGGATCTGGTTCATCGACCCCAGACCGACGTCCCACTCGCGGGCGACGTCGAAGGCAAACACGTCAGCACTCATACGAACGAGGTCGTTTCGCACAGCATCGACGATATTGACGTCAACTTCTTCCGCCTGCTGGACAACCCCACCGGCAATGATCCCGGCAGCGCCCAGTTGCTCATAGCCCGGCTGTGGAGAGTAGGGTAATTGCGCTTTAGGGAAGGTGAACGCACTCGTATCGTTGGTCGGGTTGAGGAATGCGTCGAACAGCGGGACCTGCGTTGCATTGCCCTGAGCGTCAAGCACCGTTAGCGTCTGCCCTATCAGCGAATGACCAAACCGGTAAGCGGCCGTCGCGAACTCGTGCGAGACGCGTGCATCAACCTCCGGATTGTACCCGGCGAAGCCGTGATCGCCCGTACCTCTCATCCCACCCAGCAACTTGTCGGCAAAGTCGGTGTAAATCACGCGCTGATATTCAGCCTCGTTGATTATCTTGGCTGCCTGGAAAAGCTCTTCAGCGGTTCCTTCAAACCCGGCGTCGAGCAACCCGTTGACATGGAAGTTGTGATTCCGCTCCCAGATGTTATGAATAGCGGTGAGTGCAATATTCTCGTTCGCCCGTCCATCACCCGCCACGTAGTGGTCGAGCAGGTTAATAAAGGGGTTGGTGTCGAGCAGCAGCGCAAAGCCACTTCCCATGAAATTAGAGGTCATGGCAGGGAGCATCGCTTGGTTGATGACGCCATTGCTGTCAACAAGCCCAGCGAAGTACTCCTGGAAGGTCACGCTGTGGTCGCCCGGCAGTGAGTTGTCGGTGAACTGCGTGTTGTTGTTCCAGTGATGCAGGATCAGTTCTCTGAGCGTAGGCAGCAGCGTGAAATCCGGATTGGAGGGATCCACTCCGCCCTCCAGCAGCTTGCCCGAAAACCCGCCCAGTCCGTCGCCTTCACGCAGGAACTGGCCGACAAGTTCGTTCGAGCCATACGTTTGGTTCTGGTCAGCGAATGGCGATGTTTTATTGAGATGCTGCGGAATACCATTGGCATCAATACTGTCAACGGTGCCGCGAGTCAGGTCTGCGGGGTTTGGAAACGAGCCCGGAGCGCCAATCTGGATCGTTCCATTACCTCCCTTACCGAGAAAATCGAGACCGTGATCGAAGTACTGACCGAAGGCCGTGAACAAGCTGTTCACCCCGGCGGCGTTGCCTGAAAGGTTGGCTTCCTGTGCGCCAAGGATATTACTGATGGCACGCGGATCCAGCCCGGAGAACAGAGGGTTGATGTCGCGGTTGTGCGTCATCTCATTGTAAGCACCGTAGTGCGCCTCGGTGAGCCGTATGAACGGTTGATCGGCGGAACCATAGTCAAGATGAGCACGGTTATTGCCGGTGCCTTCGAGGTCGCGGATCCCGAGCGCATCGTTGTCTTCACCGCCTTCAAGCCCGTTGACAAGATTCTTCAGGTTGGCGATGTCACTGGCGTTGAGCGGGAAAGCGCCGTCGCCGCCGACATCATCATCATCATCATTGTCTTTATCATCGTCATCCGACGACGCTTTCTTGCTGGCTAAGAGAATGGGATCGGTAACGTTGTTCACATCAGCTGCGGGTAAGATACTGGCGGTCTTGTTATTGCTCGTTCCTGACGGCGGATCGATAACCGACTTACTCCCTGCGAATCCCCCCTGAAACGAGGAATCAAAAACGCGCAGGAAGGAGAGATCGACGGTAGCAAACTTGACTTGCCCTGTGACCAGGTAGCTAAAGCTGACATCGAACGCAGGTATACCGAACGGCATCAGACGGTTGGATAACATATTCAGGTTGCCACCATCGTCATCCGTTTGTGTTGCAGGGATTTGCTTGAGTATATATTTCAGGTCAGGCTTTTTTACATCGTTCATTTTCATTTCTCTCAATAATGACTATGAACAGGCACGAAAAGGCGAAGCCGGTACGAGGCACTCGAATTACGCGCCTGGAATAGCTAACTGAACGAGTAGACAGAGCAGCTCCGTACCCCGGGGGCAAACGTTCTCGATTCCCCCTTCACTTCAAAAAACGACCATAAGATGGATATATGCTCAGCCCCCACCGGAAAATCGCGATGACTTAGTCTGCTAACATAATAGCAGGCTTCAGACGCGCGCTTCCCTCACATTGAATAAAGCCAAAAAGATAATAACCGTCAATTATTAAACTCAGCATAAAGAGAAAATTAATTATTAATAGCGTCACGATAAAATCAATAATATAAAAGTTTATAAGTAAACCCTGAAAATAATACGTTATTAGTACCGTTTCATTAACATACCGCGACTAACTTATATTTATCTGTCATCGCAAACCCGGTCATTATCTGTATCGCAGCGATACACGAGTCCGGTTGCCACCGCATTACGCGGGCCTTCCGTTCCGCGAATGTTGCCCTGCCCGGCGACCACACCATAATGGGATAACGCATCGGTGATCATTTGCGGGATTTCGAAGTCCAGCGATGACCCGCCTACCAGCACCACAAAGGCCATGTCACGGATTTCGCCCCCCGGCGAGACCTGCCGCAGAGCCCGCAAGCAGTTGGTCACAAAAACTTTTTCTTTTGCCTGTCGGCGCACCAGACGGATTTTTTCCAGCGAAGTGTGATTATCAATCGGGATCAGGGTGCCGTTTTTGATATACACCACTTTAGCGAACACGGCCGGGCTGAGCGGTTCGCGGAAAAACTCCACCGCCCCATTTTCATGGCGAATACTGAACAGGCTTTCAACTTTGGCGAGCGGGTATTTCTTAATCTCCTCCGCCAGCGTCAAATCGCTTAATCCAAGCTCGGTTTTGATAAGCAGGCTGACCATATTACCCGCCCCCGCCAGATGCACCGATTTTATCTGCCCTGCTCTATTGATGGTGGCGGCATCCGTAGAACCCGCGCCTAAATCCAGGATAGCCAGCGGTGTGTCGCTCCCCGGTGTGGTGAGCGCCCCGGCAATCGCCATATTGGCCTCCACGCCGCCCACTTCCACACGGGTGTTTAAACGTTGGCTGAGTTCGCGCGCAATGACCTCCATTTGCAGTCGGTCAGATTTCACCATAGCCGCAATGCCCACGGCATTTTCCATCGAGAACTCATCCGCCAGCCCGCCCTGAACCTTGCAGGGAATGAATGTGTCCACGGCAAGTAAATCCTGAATAAAGACCTCATGAGCACCGTGACCGCTCAGGGAAGCCATCACCTGGCGCACCCGTTCCAGCATCCCGCCAGCGTGGGTGCCGGGTTCACCGCGAATATCGCAAATTGGGGCACACCCGGCGACCGCGCGCATAATCGACTCGGCTCCACGTGCCACATCCGCCTGGACGGTACGTTTTTCCCCACGCACGGTGATATGCCCCGCCGGGATCACCCGCGATTTCACATCGCCTTTCGGCGTTTTCAGCACCACCGCCGAACGGTTGCCGATAAGCGCTCTCGCCACGGGCACAATCATCCGTGTCTCTTCCGGGGTGAGCGCAAACCAGGTGGCGATGCCATAGGGATTAGACAACAGCGAAATCACCTGCCCGGTCGCCGCCACTTCTACCGCCGCCAGCACGCCTTCGGGTACCTGGTCGATAAGCGTCACTTCGTCAACAATCGGCAAGGTACGCTGCAGGCGATTATTGATCAGCACGCCGTCATCCTGCTGGAGGATCACCGCCACCACGTTGATGCCCCGCGTGAGCGCCTCATTCAGTTGCCAGGCGGCATCCATAAAATCGACCTGATGGTCCACCAGCGGTATCCATCCGCTGCTGTATTCTTCGGGCGTCAGCGCGTCCAGATTTTCCAGACGGATCGTGGTCCCAACGCCCAGTCCCTCACCGCCCGGCGTCTGGGGGTTATGACCAATCATCGTCGATTCGGTGATAATGGTTTCGGTAATGGTCTCCATCGCCACATCGCCAATGACCGGCGCGGCCTCATTCAGGCAAATGAGCGCCACATCCTGCTGACTGCGCCCGGCTTTATCCAGCGCCTGCGTGAGGGAGCCAATCACCCCGCTGATGTTGTCCCGTGTCCCTTTCGTTCCGGTCGTCGGCACAATTCCGCTGGTAAGAAACCGCAGCCCCTGACTGGTGGACTCGGCCAGGGCGACTTCTGTCGTGGCGTTGCCAATATCAATCCCCGCAATCAATGCCATATCAGCTCGCCCTTATGCTTCTTTTTTGCGCAGCTTATCGCGCTGGCGATAGACTTCTGCCGATTCGCGAATAAACGCGGCGTTAATCGTCGCCTGATACTGGTTTTCCAGTTCATCGGCAATCGCCAGCAGCTCCTCGGTGGAAGAACGATAGGGGCGCAGCGCATTATAGATTTCGAGGATCCGGCTATCAGGAATGGCAATTAACTCCCCGGCGCGACGCAGGTTGCGGGCGATAGCATGGCGCTGCATCTGTTCTGCGATTTGCGCCTGATACTCCAGAGTTTCCCGTGAGATACGCACATCCTGCGGACCCACCTTTCCGGCGAGAACATTTTCAAGCGTGATATCGGTAAGCGGTTTTCCGGTCGGCGTCTGAATACGCTCCGGGCAGCGGGTTGCCAGCGGGTAATCTGCGGCCGTCATTGTGGTTTTGGTGGTCATTTTTCCTCCCGGATAATTTCAATATTCAGCGCAACGGGTTTGGCATCCGGCACCACATGTTTTGTCTCTTTGATGTGGAACAACGCCGCCTTCGCCATAAATTTCGGACGCACCATCTGGTCATTCACCACCGGCACCGGCGAGGGCGATTCTTTACGGGCATAGCGCGCGGCGTTTTTGCCAATCTGACGATAGGTTTCGAGCGTTAACAGCGGAGCCTGAGAGAACAGCTCCAGGTTACTGAGCGGCAACAGATCGCGTTGGTGGATAACCGTTGTCCCTTTAGACTGGATACCGATTCCAATCCCCGAGCCGCTGAGATTTGCCGCATCCCAGGACATAAAAGAGACATCCGAGGTGCGCAGGATCCTGACCACTCTGGCATGCAGCCCCTCTTCCTCAACGCCCGCCACCAGCTCTTTGATAATTGCTTTATGCGGCATATCAATGAGGGTTTGATGCTGAAATTTATCAAATGCCGGGCCAACGCCAATGACGACTTCATCGGCACGTTCACCCGCACCGGCAACGCCGTTTTCAACCAGCGTCAGGGTAAAAACCGGGCTCTTTTTCTTTTTCGTTTCCATGATGCAGTTCCCCTTACTCGATGCTGTCAGGCTGGATAACCGTGGCAATGTTTTTGATCTCTTCCCAGCGTTCCGGGGAGATTCGGTAGCCCGTACCCGGCCCCTGGTAATCGTTGACATCATTTACGGCGCTGACCACGTCAAAATCACGGTCGAGGATCGCGGAGGTTTGCAGATAATCCCCGGTCACACGCTGGCGCAGCATATTGAGAATATTGTCGGCCACATCATCAAATCCGTTAACGCTCAGGGCCTTAACAATATCCAGCCCGGTGATATTGCGCTTCATCATCTCTTCCACCGCACTCAGATCGTCCACCACATTACGCGGCGGCATGTCTTTACTGCCGTGCGCATAGGTCGCCGCCGTCACTTCTTCATCGGTCACCGCAGGCAGCCCCAGTTCACGGAATACGGCCTGTACCGCGCGGGCCGCTTTATTGCGGATGGCGATGGTCTCTTCTTCCGATACCGGACGCAGACCGCCATCGACCATCAGGTCACGTTGCAGAATGTTGTAATCATCAAAGTCTTCCGCGTCGAAATTCGACCCGGCAAACATGTTGTCGTAGTTCGGTACGGCGCTATAGCCTGAGAAGATAAAGTCCGTCCCCGGCAGCATCTGCATCAGCGTGCGTGCCGTGCGGCGAATATCAGAGTGGGAGAACGTCTGGTCATTGGCGGAGGCCACTTCCAGGTCGAGCATGGAGGCAATCAGGTTTTCCGCCAGCACCGCACGAATACCAGAAGGCACCGCCCCGGTCATGCCAATGCAGCTTACCGCGCCATTTTGCAGCCCCTGCACCCCGGCACCTTTGGTGATAAAGATGCAGCGCGACTCCAGGTAAAGCATCGATTTGCTTTCGGAATATCCCATCAGCGCTTCCGAGCCTGTGCCAGACGTGTAGCGCATTTTCAGCCCGCGAGACGCGTAGGCAGACGCCAGAAAGGCTTTCGACCACGGTGTGTCATCGCCATCGGTGAACACCGCTTCAGTACCGTACACGGAGACCGTCTCCGCATAGCTGGTAAACCCGCGCATCCCTAACTCCAGTTCGGTGGCTTCTTCCACTGAGCACTGGGTTAATACGCCAGGGCGGCCAGATTGCGAGCCCACCAGCAACGCCAGGGCATTAAACGGCGCATAGCGGGCAATGCCGACGGTGGTCTCCTGTTCGGAGAATCCGCGGATCCCCGCTTCGGCGGCATCCGCTGCAATTTGCACCGGGTTGTCTTTCAGGTTGGTCACATGGCACTGATTGGAAGGCGTACGCCGCGCGCGCATTTTCTGCAACGCCATCATCATTTCCACCACGTTCATGTGGGCCATCACTTCCACCGCTTTCGCCGGGGTAATGGCGGTGGTGATGTTAATGATTTCTGCCCGCCCCACGTTGATATCCACCAGCATGCGTGAAATCGTCAACGCATCCAGGGCCATTGCGCGTTCTGTCTGTTCAATGTTGATGGCGTAATCGGCGATAAACCGATCAATCATGTCGAAATCGGCCCGGGCTTTGCCGTCCAGTTCAACAATGCGCCCGTTTTCGACTTTCACGGAAGATGGCGGGTCCCAGGGGCTACCCATTGCAATCAGCCCTTCTTCAGGCCATTCACCAATCAGGCCATCCTGGTTAACTGGCCGCTTTTCGAGGACTTCGAATCGTTTTGATCGTCTCATTTTGCTCTGGCTCATAAGATTAAAAAATTGTGCCCGGTAGTGCTCTCCGGGTGAGAATTACCGGCAACTTAAAGGGCGCAGCGCAATAAAAAAATTAAATAAATTCGGTTTCATTTTGGGACATCTTTTCGTTAATCCGTTTCACAGTGGAACGCATTAAAACAGCCTCACAAATAAATGTGATACACGACCGACGTCAAATCAAAATATCGCTAAAAAAGCCTTACCTATAAAACAACCTGCTCATTTCGCCCTGTTGACTTACGTTCATTAAAAGCAAAAATAACACCAAAGGATTAATGTGGTTTTCGTCCATTAACTATCCAGCATTTAAATATTTATTAAATTAACACCACTCCCATTAACAATCTGCGGATGATTTCAGGAGTACGTATGAATAAAAGTCTTCCCCGTGCCACCATCAGCCTTGCCATGGCAAAAGCGATGACGGCAGCCGCTGAGAGTAAAGCCAGTGAAATCAATGTTCCGGTGGTCATCTCCATCGTCGACAGCGGCGCAAACCCGCTGTTAATGCAGCGAATGGATGAAGCCTTTGTCACCAGTTGCGATATTTCGCTGAACAAAGCGTGGTCCGCATGCTGCCTGCAACAACCGACGCATGAAATTACCGCAGGCGTTCAACCGGGTCAGTCGCTCTATGGTTTACAGCTTACCAATCAGCAGCGAATTGTTATTTTTGGCGGTGGTTTCCCCATTATTGAAAACAATCAGGTTATTGGCGCAATCGGCGTCAGTGGTGGCACGGTTGAACAGGATATGGAAATAGCCAGGTCAGCGCTCGACTATTTCGACAAGCATTAATCAACTTTATTTCTAACTCAATTTTCTGAGGCTTATTATGAGCGATCGTATGTATGACTTTCTTGTTCCAAATGTGAACTTCTTCGGCCCGGGCGCGGTGTCTGTTGTGGGCGAACGCTGCAAACTGTTGGGCGGGAAAAAAGCCCTGCTGGTGACCGATAAAGGCCTGCGCGCCATTAAAGACGGCGCAGTCGATCAGACCGTAAAACATCTGCGCGAAGCCGGTATTGACGTGGTAATTTTTGATGGTGTCGAACCGAACCCGAAAGACACCAACGTGCGCGATGGTCTGGCGGTCTTCCAGAAAGAGCATTGCGACATGATAATCACCGTGGGCGGCGGCAGTCCTCATGACTGCGGGAAAGGTATCGGTATCGCCGCGACCCACCCAGGCGACCTTTATAGCTATGCGGGTATCGAAACCCTGACCCATGCGCTGCCACCGATTATTGCCGTCAACACCACCGCCGGCACCGCCAGCGAGGTCACCCGTCACTGCGTACTGACGAATACCAAAACCAAAGTGAAATTCGTTATTGTGAGCTGGCGTAACCTGCCTTCTGTTTCCATCAATGACCCGCTGCTGATGGTTGGCAAACCTGCCGGTTTGACCGCCGCAACCGGGATGGATGCGCTGACTCATGCCGTGGAAGCCTATATCTCCAAAGATGCCAACCCGGTGACGGATGCTTCTGCTATCCAGGCTATTAAACTGATTGCGACTAACCTTCGTCAGGCCGTGGCGCTGGGCACCAACATCAAAGCGCGTGAAAATATGGCCTGCGCGTCACTGCTTGCCGGGATGGCGTTTAACAATGCTAACCTCGGTTATGTCCATGCGATGGCTCACCAACTTGGCGGCCTGTACGACATGGCTCACGGTGTGGCAAACGCCGTGCTGTTACCGCACGTCTGCCGCTACAACCTGATAGCCAACCCGGAAAAATTTGCCGATATCGCCACCTTTATGGGCGAAAATACCACCGGGCTCTCCACGATGGACGCCGCTGAGTGCGCGATTAACGCCATTGCCCGTTTGTCCAAAGACGTTGGCATCCCTCAGCACCTGAATGAACTTGGCGTAAAAGAGGCTGACTTCCCGTATATGGCGGAAATGGCGCTTAAAGACGGCAACGCGTTCTCTAACCCGCGTAAAGGGAATGAGAAAGAGATTGTTGAGATTTTCCGTCAGGCGTTCTGAAGCACGTCACCAAACCATTCGCGGGCCTCTGTGCCCGCTTTTGTGATTTAACTGACGTGGAGAACGCGTATGCAAAACCCTGGTATTCCCGACTCACCCGCAGTGCATCTGTTTTACCATCCAGGCCTGCACGACAGCGAAAGGCTGCGTCAGATAAGCCTCGGTCTTGAGGAACAGGGTGTACCTTGCCGAACCATCTCCTGTGCTGACATCGATAACGCACTGGCGCTTGCCCATCAGGCCGCGCAGCACTCCGCGCTCCGTACCGGGATCGGCGTTTCCGCCAGCGGCGATACCGTACTGACACATGCCCAGTACCCTGCCGATCGCCCCCTGCGTCACTGCCCTCCTGACAGTGGCTACGCCCGTTTACGTAATCTCGGCGCGAATGCGGGCCAGTTGGTGAAAGTCATCCCCTTTAGCGAGGCGCTATAACATGTATCGCATCTATACCCGAACCGGTGATAAAGGCACGACGGCGCTGTTTGGCGGTAGCCGAATCAATAAAGACGATATCAGAGTGGAAGCCTACGGCAGTGTGGATACGCTAATTTCACTGCTGGGTGTCTGTCATGCTGCCAGCGACGATCCTGACCTGCGTGCCGGGCTGCACCGCATTCAGGAGGAGTTGTTTGTGGTGGGCGCTGAACTGGCCTGCGATGAACGGGGGATTACTCGTCTCAGCCGCGTTATCGATCAGGCGGATATTAACCGACTGGAACAAGAGATCGACCGAAATATGACCGCAACGGGCCCACTAAAAGCGTTCGTCATCCCCGGCAAGAACCTGGCTTCGGCTTACCTGCATGTGGCGCGCACGCAGGCCCGACTGCTTGAAAGGATTCTGGTGGCAATGGACAGAACTGTGCCCCTGCGCGAATCGTTAAAAAGTTACATCAACCGTCTGTCTGATGCGTTGTTTGCGATGGCGCGCGTGGCGGAGTGCCAGCCAGAGGAGAACCTTAATCCTGATGTCGATGCTTGAACTGAGTGACATCAATATCAAACTGCTTCATTTTACGCCACAGGGTGGTGCGGCCAATATTCAGCAACCGTGACATCTCCTGTACGCGCCCACTGGTCACTCTGGCGGCGTGAATAATCGCTTCTTTCTCTATTGCCGAAATGCTCATACTGGCGGGCATTAATGTACTGTTTCCCGCCACACCGGGGTGTTCGCTGAATAGCCACCCTGGCAGATTGCTTAACCGGATGTGCCCGTGCTCGCTGCTGATAGCAATATTCTCCACGATGCTATTCAGCTCAAAATCATTTCCCGGCCACGAATAGGCCACCAGATGCGCCAGCGCATCGTCGTCAACTTTCAGTCGGGATGAGAAACGCCGCTCCAGCGTGCGCAAGCGGCTATGCACCAGCGACGGGATACTGTTCCGCCGTTCACGCAGCGGTGGAATGCTGATTTCAAACGAGTGTAAAGCGTAATAAAGCTGACGGCTAAAGCGGTTTTGTTCCACCAGATTGCCGAGATCCATCGTCGTGGTGGCAATCACTTTAACATCCACCGGAATCAACCGGCGCGCATCCAGACGCGTCACCACACCCTGCTTGATCACCTGAAGTAAAATGGACTGTAGCTCCGGGGCCAGATATTCGATCTTCTCCAGAAAAAGTGTGCCACCGGACGCCAGCTCAAGGCGACTCAGACGCCCATTCTCTTCTTCCGTTGCCGAACTGCCCATGAAATCCACGCCAAGGGCATTATCGGCATACAGCTGGCAGTTAACGGCAATAAACGGGCCCGCCGCCCGTTCGCTTTCGTTATGAATTGCCTGCGCGATTAACTCTTTACCAACTCCCTCTTCCCCGCACATGAGTACCGGGAAATTGCCCCGCGCGGCCTGACGACCAAAATGAATCAACCGCCGGGTTTCCGGATCGTCCGCCGACATCTGCGAAAACGTATGGCTCACCTTACCCAGCTGGCTGGTCATTAACTGGCGCATTTGTTCAACCGGATGGAGCAGCAGAATGAAACTGGTTCCCTGCGCTTCGACAATCGGTTTTAGCGTGATGACCGCATCGACAAACTGGTGCTGGCTTTCGAACGTGACTTCGGCGTGGCTGAGGGAGCGCGCCTGTTTGGTGGCCCGCCGAAGCAGGGCGGGCAGCGTGACCAGATCGTTAATATTTTTCCCCTGACACGCCTGCGCATCGAGGTGTAATAACCGCGCCGCCTGGGGATTAAGAAACTGTAATATGCCCTGCTCATTCCAGGCCATCACACCGTCATCCATGCTCTCGAGAAGGCCGTACATCTGATTGAGATGGCGGTTAGACTCCGCCAGTAAGCTATCCGTCAGCAACGAATTCCCCACTTCTCTGGCCATCGCCAGGGTCAAAGAGAGATCTGCCACGCCCGAGTCCTCAGCCAGACAACACAGGGCAATCGAGCCAAATAAACGCCCATTGTTATCAAAAATAGGCGTGGAGCAGAACGCCCACGGGAATAAGGCCTGTTTAAAATGTTGATCGCCCAGAGTTTTTATCGGCTGCCCGATCATTGACGCCAGAGAGAGAGAACAGGTACCAATAATGCTTTCCGCGCAGTAACTACCGGCCATGAACCCCAGAGAATCCAGCGCCTCCAGGGTATCCGGGTGGCCGCAGCGGGTCAAAACACAGGCAGACTCATCCAGAATAAACAGGGCGCACGGGCGACCGTCCATATACTCCCAGGCATCCTCCAGCGCCGCCTGGCCGATGGTCAACAGCGCAGTCTTACGACGGCAGATAGACTGGAACGTCAGCCCCTGAGCCTGATGCGGCGTACTCCAGAATTCGCGCTTCATCATCTTGCCGCAGCGGTGCCAGGACTGGTCAATAAATGACGTCAGGGCCTGTTCGACGTGCTCATTCTGCGTGGTCATAGCCTTATTACTCTCTTCTCTGCCTGCCTGAAAAGGCCGGTCCATAAAAACAACAACCCCCGGCACCGGTAACGGCAACGCCAGGGGAGATCCACAACGCAGGTGGAACGCTGGCCGGATTAGCGACCAGCGGTAATCGTTACTCAGTAGCCAACCATTGTGCGCCCAGGCGATCGGCCGTCAGGATCGCGCCGTAAACGCTTTCCGGGCTCACCGGGAACGGCATATTGTGGATGGTTTCCCCTTCAGCGCAGGTCGCTTTAGCCACGGCAAGGATTTTCTCCTCAATGCCTTCTTTCACGCCCATCTGCGCCAGCGTCATTGGTAAGCCCACTTTCTGGCAGAAACGCAGTACCGTCTCGATTTCTTCCATTGGGCTGTTTTGCAGCACCAGTTGGGCCAGCGTACCGAAAGCCACTTTCTCACCGTGATACAGATGGTGACACTCTTCCAGAATGGTGAAGCCATTGTGAATGGCGTGAGCCGCTGCCAGGCCACTGCTTTCGAAACCGATGCCGCTCAGATAGGTGTTAGCTTCAACAATGCGTTCCAGCGCAACGGTAACAACACCCGCTTCGGCCGCCAGGCGTGCTTTTTCACCCTCCGCCAGCAAGGTGTCGTAACATAAGCGTGCAAGACTCAATGCGGCGGCCGTTGACTGACCTCCCGCCATACTGACCGCACGTGCGTCGTAGCAGGCTTTCGCTTCAAACCAGGTAGAGAGTGCATCACCCATACCCGAAACCAGTAATCGTACGGGGGCTTTGGCAATAATCGCCGTATCCATCACCACCATATCGGGGTTTTTCGGGTAGATCAGATACTCTTCAAATTCCCCGGCTTCGGTATAAATAACCGACAGCGCGCTGGTCGGCGCATCCGTAGAGGCAATGGTCGGGATAACCACAACCGGCAGTTTATGGTAATAGCCAATGGCTTTTGCTGTATCGAGCGTTTTCCCGCCGCCAATACCCACCACGCCTTTGCACCCTTTCTGCTGCAAAATCGCGCCAAGGCGATTGATTTCCGCATGGCTGCATTCGCCGTTAAAGCGTTCTGCATGGCAGCTTATGCCGTTTTCATGCAGACCATTCAGTACCTTGTCACCCGCCAGTTTCATGACGAAATCATCGGCAATCACAAAAAAACTGTCTGCCAGGTTTTTGGCATACTCGCCGAACAACGCAGCTGCATCAGGACCCTGAAGATATTTTGCCGGAGACTGAATAACTTGTAGCATTCTCTACACCCTCACATTGAACTCGTTTCCATGATGACGCCGGGTGACGCTCGCTCCTGTTTATCGCGTTTCCAACGGGAGATTGAGCACGACCGACGCGGTAGCACTCACTGTAGAGCGGGCGCAGAACAAAAAAATGCTTCACTGTTTGGTTCCACATCGGAACGCGATTCAGAAAATAACGTTTCAGAATGGAACATTAACCACGACAAAACATCAGGATTGAGATCAAGGTCTGGATCGCTATCACACAATTCAACGACAGAAAATTCTGTATCACCGCCATTTTGACCCTAATGGGCAAAAAAAAATAGTCTCTGCGGCGCTCATCGTCTCCGACGAATACCGAAACACACCTTGAAATATTGTCCGGCTTCTCACTTTTAGCGACAACCCATTAATACCGTTCCAATATGGAACGTTTTCACCTATTTCCGTTCCGACTTGAAACCAAAATCAACAGGGATTTTCTTTTTTACCCGCCAGGGGAGAATCAATTCATCGGCCAGGATACTGGAAACGCCAATACCGCAGCCGAAACCCTACAACGGGCTCACTGACCAGGTGGCCCAATAACCTCCAGCGGAGTATGCATAATGAAAAAACTGATTAACCGTGTGGAAGATGTACTGACTGAACAACTTGCCGGGATGGCGAAAGCGCACCCTGAACTGAAACTACACCAGGACCCGGTCTATGTTACCCGGGCAGATGCGCCCGTCGCGGGTAAAGTGGCCCTGCTTTCCGGCGGCGGAAGCGGCCATGAGCCAATGCACTGCGGGTTTATTGGTATGGGGATGCTGAGTGGTGCCTGCCCGGGAGAAATTTTCACCTCTCCGACCCCGGATAAAATGTTTGAATGCGCGATGCATATCGACGGTGGCGAAGGCGTGCTGCTGATCATCAAAAACTACACCGGCGATGTGCTGAACTTTGAAACCGCCACCGAGCTACTCCACGAGAGCGGCGTGAAAGTCACCACGGTGGTGGTCGATGAT
Source organism: Pseudocitrobacter sp. 2023LY-00077 (assembly GCF_055796175.1). Taxonomy (NCBI): domain Bacteria; kingdom Pseudomonadati; phylum Pseudomonadota; class Gammaproteobacteria; order Enterobacterales; family Enterobacteriaceae; genus Pseudocitrobacter; species Pseudocitrobacter sp. 2023LY-00077. Next base: position 51,023 of record NZ_JBSPEI010000016.1, read on the forward strand.
GATGTCGCCGTCAAAGACAGCCTCTATACCGCCGGCCGGCGCGGCGTGGCGAACACGGTGCTTATCGAAAAACTGGTGGGCGCAGCCGCAGAACGTGGTGACAGCCTTGAAGCCTGTGCCAGCCTGGGCCGCAGGCTGAACAATCAGGGTCACTCTATCGGCATTGCGCTTGGCGCATGTACCGTCCCCGCCGCCGGAAAACCATCGTTTGAACTCAATGATAACGAAATGGAGTTTGGCGTGGGCATACACGGCGAACCAGGCATCGACCGCCGCCCCTTCACCTCGCTGAACGACACCGTTGACGCCATGTTTACCACCCTGCTGGAGAACGGCAATTACAGCCGTACGTTACGCCAGTGGGACCCGGTAAAAGGCAGCTGGCAGGAAGTTACCCAGACCAAACAGGCGCTGCAACAGGGAGATCAGGTGATTGCGCTGGTCAACAACCTTGGTGCAACCCCGCTTTCCGAACTCTACGGCGTCTATAATCGCCTGGAAACACTGTGCGATGACGCCGGAATCACTCTTGCCCGCAGTCTGGTCGGTTCCTGGTGTACCTCGCTGGATATGTCCGGTTTTTCTATTACGTTGCTGAAAGCCGATGCCGAAACGCTCGCTCTTTGGGATGCCCCCGTTCACACCCCTGCCTTCAACTGGGGTCATTAAGGAGATCTGCGATGTCACTGAACAGAAATAACATTGTCGACTGGCTGTATCGCTGTGGCGAAATTTTCACCACCCAGAGCGATTTTCTTACCGGCCTCGACCGCGAAATCGGCGACGCCGATCACGGCCTGAATATGCACCGCGGGTTCAGCAAGGTGGTAGAAAAATTACCGTCCATTGCCGACAAAGACATTGGCTTTATTCTGAAGAATACAGGCATGGTACTGCTTTCCAACGTGGGGGGAGCCAGTGGCCCGCTGTTCGGAACCTTTTTTATCCGCGCAGCCCAGGTCACCCAGGCTCGCCAGAACCTCAGCGTTGAGGAGCTCTATTTGATGATCCGCGAAGGCGCTGACGGTGTGGTGAGCCGGGGGAAAGCCGAACGAGGTGATAAAACCATGTGTGACGTCTGGCTCCCGGTGGCGGATTCACTGCGTCACGCCAGCGAAAACCATCTATCAATGACCGCCGCGCTGGAAGCGGCCTGCGAGGTGGCAGAACAGGCCGCGCAATCCACCATTACCATGCAGGCGCGTAAAGGACGTGCCAGCTACCTGGGGGAACGCAGTATTGGTCATCAGGATCCGGGCGCCACATCAGCGCTGTTTATGGTGCAAATGCTGGCTGCTGCGGCTAACGCGTAATACAGAGGATAAGGCGATGGTAAACCTGGTAATTGTCTCGCACAGTGCCCAACTGGGCCAGGGCGTCGGGGAACTGGCTCGCCAGATGTTAAGGGGTGATAGCTGTAAGCTGGCTATCGCCGCAGGCATTGACGACCCAACCAATCCTATCGGCACCGATCCGATTAAGGTGATGGACGCAATCCTCTCCGTGGCGGATACGGACGCGATTCTGGTGTTAATGGATATGGGTAGCGCACTGTTGAGTGCCGAAACCGCGCTCGACCTGCTGGAACCGGAGGTGGCCGCACGCGTGCATTTATGCCCGGCCCCGCTGGTCGAGGGCGCGCTGGCCGCCACGGTCAGCGCCGCCAGCGGTGCGAGTATCGACAAGGTTATCGAAGACGCGCAAAGTGCGTTGCAGGCAAAGCGTGTTCAGCTCGGTTTCCCCGCGCTGGAAGAGTCCCGTAATAGCCTTTCGTCCGCAGAAATCGATGCTTGCGATGCGCAGGCCGAGTCCGTTACGGTGGAGATTAACAACCCTAACGGCCTGCACGTTCGCCCTGCCGCCCGGCTGGTTGAGGGGCTTTCCGGGTTTGATGCGGTGCTACTGCTGGAAAAAGAGGGCAAATGCGTCAAACCTGACAGCATCAATCAAATTGCACTGTTGAAAGTTCGCTGCCACGATCGGGTTCGGCTGGTAGCCAAAGGGCCGCAGGCCGCAGACGCCTTGATCGCATTTCAGGCGCTGGCCGCCGACAATTTTGGCGAACATTGCCAGGCAGACGCTGAGGTTGATAACGCACAACCCGCGCTGACAACGGTGAGTGGACAGGTGCTGCATTACGCCCCCGTTCATCATCGCTTCGATGACCTTGCCGACGGTACGCAGGAAGAGGAGTTTCGTCGTCTGAAAATAGCGGTAAGTCATACCCTGGACGATCTCACCGACTTAACCCGCCTGGCGGCTGAAAAATATTCGGATGACATTGCCGCCATCTTCTCGGGGCAGCATACCCTGCTTGACGATCCTGACCTGTTGAAGAGCATCAGTGAAACACTCTGCCGACAGAAATGCAGCGCCGAGCGTGCCTGGCAAGAGACCATGATGGCCCTCAGCCAGCAGTATCGTGAGCTTGATGATGACTATCTTCAGGCGCGCTATATCGACGTCGAAGACATTATGCATCGCACGCTGGGGCATCTGACGGATGTGACCGACAACGCCCCTGTTCTGCTGCATCGCACCATTCTGATTGCCGATGACATCTACCCGTCCGTCGTGTTGCAACTCGACACCAGCCACACCGCCGCTATCTGCCTGCGGCACGGCAGCCCATTAGCCCACGGCGCGATTATTGCCCGTCAGGGCGGCATTCCCTGGCTGTGCCAGCAGGGTAACGCCTTTGATAACCTGCACAACGGCGACCCACTCACGTTAAACCGTCTGAATACCAGACAGTAACGACCCGTTCACTCTCTGACACGCGCTGCGCAGTTCACTGTGCAGACGTGTCACACCCTAAGCTCAGGAAACTGTTATGTCGCAATTTTTCTACAATCAACGCGAAAACCTCGTTAATGACGCTATTGAAGGGGCGATAATCGCCAGCCCATGGAACAACCTTGCCCGACTGGACTGCGACCCTGCTGTCCGCATTGTGGTGCGCCGCGATCTGGATAAATCCAGAGTCGCCGTCATTTCCGGTGGTGGCGCAGGGCATGAACCGGCCCATGTCGGTTTCGTCGGGAAAGGCATGCTCACGGCGGCGGTGTGCGGCGATCTCTTCGCCTCTCCCAGCGTTGATGCAGTGCTTACCGCTATTCAGGCAGTCACGGGCGATGCGGGCTGCCTGCTTATCGTGAAAAACTACACCGGAGACCGGCTGAACTTTGGCCTCGCCGCTGAGAAAGCCCGCCGTATGGGCTACAAAGTGGAAATGGTGATTGTTGGCGATGACATCTCTCTGCCGGATAACAAACACCCGCGCGGGATTGCTGGCACTGTCCTGATCCACAAAGTTGCCGGGTATTTTGCCGAAACCGGCAGTAACCTGGATACGGTCGCCCGTGAAGCTCGTATGGCGATGAACCGGGTATTCAGTATCGGCGTTGCACTCTCAAGCTGCCATCTGCCTGCCGATCCGCAGGATAACGTTCGCCACCATCCGGGCCAGGCTGAACTGGGGATGGGGATCCACGGCGAGCCTGGGGCCGTTGTGGTCGATACACAGAACAGTGCCGACATTGTGCGTCTGATGGTTGAAAAAATCACCGCCGCATTACCGGATACGGGCCGCCTGATGCTCATGCTGAATAACCTGGGCGGCGTGTCGGTTACCGAAATGGCGATTCTCACTCGCGAACTGACCGCCAGCCCTCTGGCTACACGTACTGATTGGCTCATCGGGCCGGCGCCACTCGTCAGCGCCCTCGATATGAAAGGTTTTTCGATTACCGCGATGGTCATGGAAGATGGCATTGAAAAAGCACTGCTGGCAGAGGTGAAAACCGCAGGCTGGCTGCCGCCAGTACGCCTTCGCCCACAGCAAAACATGCCCTGCGATATCCGCAGCGCCCGGGTCGACTTTACGCCTTCCGAAAATGGGCGGGTTGGGCACTACGTTGAAACGGTTACCGCAACGCTCTCAGGGCTGGAAAGCGAACTCAATGCCCTGGACGCCAAAGTGGGCGATGGTGATACCGGCTCCACTTTTGCTGCCGGCGCGCGTGAAATCGCCCGCTTGTTGCACCATCATCAACTGCCGCTGGCTCAACTCGACACCCTGTGTGCACTGATCGGCGAACGCTTAACGGTGGTGATGGGCGGCTCCAGCGGTGTGCTGATGTCCATCTTCTTTACGGCGGCGGGTCAGGCTATTCATGAAGGTAAATCAGTCGTTGCCGCGTTACAGGCCGGGCTCGGTCAGATGAAGTTTTATGGCGGCGCAGATCTGGGGGATCGCACGCTGATTGACGCGCTGCAACCGGCGCTGGAGGCACTGGCGCAACATCCGGGGGATCTGGATGCGGCTTATCGGGCGGCTCAAGCCGGGGCCGATGCCACCAGCCACGCAACCAAAGCCAATGCAGGCCGGGCCTCGTATCTCAACAGCGACAGCCTGGCGGGGAATATGGATCCAGGTGCGCATGCTATCGCCATGGTCTTCAACGCACTGGCACAACGCACAAGCGCGTAATCAAAGACCTCGGGGACGGGCAGAAAGTCGCAGGTGACTGATTGAAATAGACATGAAGGGGGCAATTGCCCTCTTTTCCAGCGTAAACCTGCCAGCAATTCATCCCGGTGCGCATCCCTCTTCGCGCCACAGGCATCAGCGCGGAGCCCGGCACCGACACACCAGTCATTGTCAGCGTGGAACAGGGAAGACGGGTGATCGAGGCAGTTAAGGGCCGCCATGCCTGAAAAGGAAATACCGCATAGAACAAGTGCGACAGCCGCTTGCCGTGGAGAAAACACCATCCATCAATTCCCTGATAATCAATATCATCTTAATAAAAGACACGTGATAAAGAGGGGAATTGCACTTAAGTAAAATCAACTCAATGAATATAATTGTTTGTATTTATCCATAAGATCAGGGAGATATACTGCAACAATTCTGGATAGCTTTATTTATCAAAAGATAAGGCCTGAAACAGGCCTTTTTCCCTACTCAGTTATGGTGATGATGTTTCTTCTGGTCATGCTTATAGGCCTTTTGGCCGTCTTTATAGCCTTTCTCATAAGCTTTGCGCTGTTTCTTCGCTTTTTTACGCCAGTGCTTATCGTGCCATTCATAATGGCGATCCCAGTAATCCCGATTTTGCCAGTGGTTACCATCCCAGTAGTGACCATATGAATCACGATCGCCAATTTGTAGCTTAATTGAAGGTAATAGCGTTATCTCTTCCGCCTGAGTCATCAGTGGCTGTGACGCCAACAGCACAGCGGCCAGTAATAGTATCTTTCGCATTTGCCTCTCCTTAACAAGTGCATATTAATTGATACAATTTATCACATCCCTGTTACCTGAGATCCAGGCTAATTCTGCTTTTACCTTTTCTTATCCCTTAATAGCACCGGTATGATTAAATTCGGTACTGCTCTTTGCTAAGGCCACATTTTCCGTCCTGAGATAAAGCATTTAAGATCATCGTGCAGGGCTGGTGAAATATTTTCATGAAAACAGGCGCAGTAATCACTATAAGGATGAGATGTTTGTGATCACGTACTTTCAGAAGGGAGTCGCACACACCGTATTCAAGCGACCTGAGCGGGTCGAAAAGCTGAATGACATCATCGCCCGACATTATCCTGGAACTTAGGCTGCAAGATAAAACAGATGCTAGTCACGAATCTGTCCGATGTATTCTTGAACTCACCAACGCGAGCCTGACGGAAATGGCATACTGGATTCGCAGGCAAAATCATGGCTGTTATTACCGAAACCAAAGCACGCAACTTAAAACCTGAAGGTAAACCCATCCCTCACGGCATTGTCACAGGGCTTGCTCTGCATCCATCTTCAAAACGTGGTAAGGGTAAATGGGTACTCCGTTTCCTCAGCCCACAAACACAAAAACGTCGTAATGCCGGTCTGGGTATTTACCCTGAAGTCAGCATCGCGGAAGCAGCAAAGTTGGCTAACGCGATGCGGGAACAAATAGCCTCCGGAGTCGATCCACTGGAATTGCTACATGCAGAAAAGATTGTAATCCCATCTTTTGAAACAGCCGCTCGCAAAGTTCATGCGGAACTCCAGCCCGGCTGGAAGAATGAGAAGCACGGCCATCAATGGCTGACGACGCTGGAGAAACATGTTTTCCCTCACATTGGTTCCATACTACTTAGTAACATCACTACTGCAAACGTAGCCACGGTGCTTCGTCCACTTTGGCTATCTCGTTCAGAAACAGCGAGGAGGACTAAGCAACGCATTCATACCGTGATGGCATGGGGTTGGGCACACGGATATTGTTCTGCAAACCCTGTGGACGTGGTGTCGCACTTGCTGCCCCAGCAGCCAAGCGCAAGCCTTCGCCGGGTTCACCAGCCTGCGATGCCCTGGAAAAACATCCCACTGTTTCAAGCTAATCACCTTGATAGGAAAGAAAAGTATGACGTTAGCCGGGCAATTTTAACTTTCGTCATACTGACCTCCTGCCGCAGGGCAAGATTACGAAAGCCCGCACCCCGCAAGGACTGACGCGAGGTAGTTTCTATCCATGGCTGCTTTTCTCATCTTACGCCTTAACCCTGCCTTGAATACCTTATCATTCGTCAAAATATTAATAGCGATATGCCTTATCCCTGAAAATAATTCTGCTGCATTTCCTCTTCTTATTTTGCAGTCGTCTTCATTCATTACCACGTCCAGGCGCCAGTGCAGCTTATTCTCCACGTGCCAGTGATTTCGTATCGCTGTCGCAAACCTCTCAGCGGTTAAATCAGCAGAACTGATATAATATCTGACTGCCATTTCGGGTTCTTTCTTTTTATCTGCTATTATTGAGCGAAAGGAGACTGCTATGCATAATTTTTTCAGTCCTTTCCATTCAAACGTGAAATCAACAAGTTCGTCAGGGACATCGCAAACAATATGAAGACGGGTTTCTTCTCTGCCGTGACTCTTTTCACTTATTTCGTAACTGTAATGTCTTTCTGGCAACCCATCGCATCAGTTGTGATAATTTTTCCTTTAATATCCATCATGTTAAGAAGTTCAGGGATAGCTGTAATCTCATTGGATTTCTCATCCGTCTTGATCTGCCCGAGGACCAGACTGTGCATAGTTGAGAACGCACTAATGACATGAATCGCTCCCCTGCGGCGACTCTTGTCATAAGAGTGCCGGAGCGTTTTTCCATCAATTGCAATAACGTCTTTATCATTTGAGGAATGGCAGTCACGCATCCAGTTAATAAAGCACTCGTGAAATTTTGTAGGACTGATACAGGATACAACTCTGGCAATGGTATCGTGAACAGGAATACCATTTTCAAAATCACCATATTGCTTCAAAAAAATCGAGATGTGTTTCACCAAAATCCTCTATATCTTCCCAGCCTTCTGCACCAGAAATGACGGCACAAATAGTCAACAATAGAATATCTGTCAATTTATGTTCTACTTTCCAGGCTTGTCTGTAATCGGGGATAATAGAAATATGTTCCATCAACTTTTTAAGTTCCATTTTGTTCTCCTTATTTATACAAGGAGTATTTGATCATATATAAGCTACGAAAAACAGTTTTAGATAATAAGGAATATCTCAATTATTGAACATTTAGTGCGAATTATTTAGTACAAAAAACCGACGTTACATGATCTTTCCCTGCGGGTCTTTGCTGTTCTGGAGTGTCTGTTTCGCCAGCTCAAACTCTGTCTTTTCAGACACGCTCAGATAGTTATTCTCAACAACACTATTTGCGTATATATTTTCGTATCTGGAGGTAGAATAACAACCAAATTCCAGCGCCTCCCCATAGGCCAACAACTGCACCAATTATTCCATATTTTACATATACCTCAGAAGGTATTGGCTCCCGAGCGATGAGCCAGATACTAACCACTATTCCAATAGAGCAGGTAGCTACAGATATAAGTAACAACTTAATAAGAAGTAGTAGATGGTTTTTCATTTTCTATCCCCATTAGCTTCTTTTTGAGTTGCGCTGCTTGCACCTTCTGATACGAATGAACCAATAAATCCACCAAATGTTCCTGGTATGGAGCTCATTTGGCCGCCTTGATATATACCGTATCCGATAGATTTTTCCGAATACTTCAACGAATTCTTACTGACATCCATACCCAGCTGATTCTTAATATACTGAGATTCAAGTTTATTAGTAATTGAAGCACCAACCTTATAACCAATTCCTGTACCGGCCATACTGCCCACTACTGATGCTGTACTGTCCTGGCCTTCAATCTGGCTGCTCATGTAAGCACTACCGGCCCCCAACAATTGGTTAGCGTAATATCCTTTCCCGGCTGTCCCTATCCCGGTTAAGCCTGACATCATGAAACTGAGATAATCGAACTTCTCACCAGTATTGCCGGTTGCAACCTGGACTGCCCCATTTGCCCCGTAACTCAGCCCGGCACTAACAAATTTTTCAGTCAGCGTGGCTGATGACGTTAACAACGAACCCGCTCCCGCTACCGTACCCCAGTAATTTTCTGGCTCCCCAAAGAAAGCCAGAGCCTTATCACCCTTCGACGTATTACTGTTCAGATAGTCCATGTCGTAGCTGTTACCTTCAATAACGTAATCTTTCACATCCTGGTTTTCCAGCGAACCATAGAGCCAGCCAGGTCGGCCCGCCGCACTGAGCCCGCCTTCAATATTCCATTTATCTTCCCCGGACAGAGCTGTCAGAGGGGCGGCAGCTACATCAATATGCAGTTTCAGTCGGTTATCAGCGCTAATTACAGCATATTTATTCTGGATACTGCCACAATCCCCCCCGGATTTTCGACAGGCGGTCATTTCTTTATCGAAAGCATGTGCCTCGTCATAGCTGAGGTAATTATTCTCAACAACAACTCTTCCGGCCTGTTTGGTAATTACTCATCCAGTAGCTTTTTCCGGGCTTCTGACAATGCATTTTGAAGCCAGTCATAATCAATCGCACCAATGTTCGGGGATAATTCAACCTTAATATTGTCTTCGCCATCCTCTTGTTGTAAAAGTGCAATAAACCTTTCATCACAATAGATTTCAGCTATTAAATTTTCATAATCAACATCGCTAGCTATCACAACTTTTAATTGATGTTTATCACTCATTTCTAAGGTTCCAAAAATCCACGGAAATTACCCTGAGGATCGAAGCGAGCACCTCGCCCATCAGGAGCTACAACATCAAAACCGCCAAAGCGGTTGCCATCTTTGACTGTTGCACCAGGAGCTTTAACGATCCCATCTAATATTTTTTGCCCTTGTTCATTCATTTGAGCAGGTGTGCCCTTAGCAATAGGGAACGCGCTTCCTTCACGACTTCCATGTTTTTGCAACGCTCTTCCAGCAATAGTTAGATTCCCTGCTTTAACTGCCGGGTCAATCTTAGCGCCTGTTTGCGAAAGTACCCCCAATTCAAGTTGGCCAAATTTGCCAGCATCAATTTTTGATCCTGATCTGGACGAAATATTCTTCGCCGCATTAGCCGCTATAGCTTCAGCTTTCGCCGCTGTCGCTTCCACTGCTGTTTTACCAACTCCAATAGCTCCGGCAGCACCAACTCCGCCAGGCGTCACTGCTTCAGCTACCTGTAACCCTGCGTTATTCAGACAGATTGCCGGTGCGGCCTTACATCCTTCCAGTGCGGCTTTAGCAAGGGCTGCTATTTCCGGTGTAGCTGCCACTATCATTGCGCCTCCAGCCACCGCACCTACACCAGCAGATACAACCAGGTTTCCTTCTGCGATACCTTTAGCCATACCAGTCTTACACGCCGTATCACAGTCAGGGGTGTTACCCAACCAGAATCCAATATCTCCGGCTCCCGGACTCAGCCCATTATTCTCAACAACAACTCTTTCCGGTGCACATTCCCGTAAAGACGACAGTTTTTCCCTGTCCTTTCCGTGACTTATAACCTATTTTTCCTGCCCGCCAACTTTTTGCCCCGACGTGCCTTTTTCACTTCTCAATTTTAAGTTGTCTTCAAAAACGAGCAAAATAATCTAAACTAGAGCTATCTTCAACAAGCAATCACAGGATAATCCCCCAAACTAGTTGTAATTACATAAGATTCAAAACCATTTTTTTCAGGAATAATACGTATATGATTTTCATTGCTAAAACATAGGATTAATATTTCACCATTAATCATGGAACATGACTCAACCTTTTGATTAAGCGTAGGGAATAGAAGAATACTTGTTGTTAGATCCTCTCCATGCCCGTTCTTAAGATAACTTTTTTTGCCGCACTGAAAAGGACATTGAATCATAATTCTGCTTCCTGATGAAAATAGCAAAACTAAAGAGCCAACTCCCACAATAATTCCAGTAAGTATCGACTGGTCAAACTCTTTAAGCTCATCGATTGTAATCATTTAAAACTTACCTTTTTGGTGGCATCGTATCTACTGGCAGCGGTATATGAGTTTCCCCACGAGTACCGGTACCGCCTGTAGAAGGATTTATTGGCTGTCCATTTTTGACAGATATCCAGTAACCATTTTCAAGCCCAGGGACTGGTGTTGAGCCAGCAGGCATGACCCTTATGTAAGTGCTCCCAGAACTACTAGGATCAGTATTTTGCGGATAGTAAATGGTACTTCCAGGTGTTCGCCCTGGTTTACTTACCCATCCCTTCGGGATAACAGGTCCCTGAGCAGGATTTGCGAATGGTTGCAAGTTTGATGGGACTTTAGGGGCGCCTTTAGCAACCCCACCGCCACCTTTGAGCGGCTCGCCATTCTCATCTACAATACCCGGATTAAACGGATTTACAGGGAAAACTTTTACCGGGCGGTCACCAGTTTCCTTATCGTGTTCATCTTCATCGATACTGAGCGCATTATTCTCAACAACAATCCCAGCCTAAATGGCTGGGATTCGCCTGCTTACTGATTTAGCTTTTTAGCGCTCTTACGTTCTTGTATCCTCGCTTTTATCCATAGCCCTAGACCAAGAGCTGAGCCGACAACTCCCCCTTTTTTCAGCGAGAGCAGGATAGTTTCTTTCCAGTTGAGTTCAAAATAACCGATTTTGAAATAAACCAGCAACGCGCCCAAAGCACTTGCCATAAAACAAATTACAAAAAACACAAAAATGCAGCGGTAAATTAGGGTAACAAGCTCATATACTTTATTTCTTTTCATCTTTATACTCCGCTTTATCAAGAGCATTTTTTGCAGCATCGCTGACCATTTCACTTGCAGTGGAACCACCAACAGCTCCAACCGCCTCAGCCGTCCCCTCTTTAACTGCTGTCGATAACCCTCCTGTAATATATTTTTCCGCTTTACTCCCAACAACGGAACCTAGTCCAGCCCCAATAACCGAATTAGTTGGATTTTCCCCTTTGATTCCACTGCCTATAGCAGCTCCTGCCATATTTATTGCAGCAGATGCCCCAATACTTTTTCCTGTTGTCGCTGCTGATGTTAGCCCAGCCATTATTGCATCGACATAACTGAAAGGTTCTTTTCCAGACAACTGAGAGACTGTATTAACGCCCACCCCGATTGCCGCATTAGCCGCCATACCTTTCACAGTAAGGCCCAGTACATTACCACCAAACATCAGTGGCGCATCGCCAATACTGGCATTCGACTTATGATAGCCCCAGGTATTCATGATGCTCTGGGCCTTGGACATAGCTTCGGAGTCAGGAGCTCGTTTCATGTAATCCTGGCCAGAGAGCAGACCTGTAACCAGTTGCTGTGCTACCGCTGGCCCGTAGGCATTTTCCATTTCAGAAGCATAAACACGCAGATACCCGGCCAGTTCAGCTCGTTCCGTACTGGTCATCTGTGAAGGGTCTTTGGTGAATTTGGATACCAGCGCATCGCCACGTTTATCGGCATTTTCCAGCTTAATAAGCTCATTGGCTGTCGCTAATGACTTATCGCCGTTCTTAATTTTCTCAACAGCTTTATCAAGCTTGTCTGAAGATGTCGCTCCGAGGAAATTATTCTCAACCGCATTCTTCCCTGCTTTCGCTGCCGTCGTGGTTCCCGCCTGATTGTCAGCCACCACTCCGCCCGCTATACCTGCCGCTATCGTTCCCAGCATGCTCAGCATCTGGCGGTCTGATTCAGTCAGCGCATCTACTTTTTCCTGTGTATCCGCACCGTAGTAGTTCTTCGCGATATAGCGGGCCGCCAGTTCACCACTTGCCGCGCCTGCTGCACCCGCCGCTGCATTACCACCTGCAACCTCTGCGGCAATCCCGCCCCACAGCGCGTGTGCCAGCGTATTAGCGGCTTCATTGACCTTGCCATTTGCATCCGTGGTGCCCGCTTTTATAAGCTGCGCCATCGCCGGAGACATGCCGTCCGCTATCGCCTGTTTCAGATTTCCAACCGCCAGCCCTGCAACCACGCCAGAGACCGACTGCGCCGCCATCTGTAAGGTGCTTCCGGTACCGTACAGCTTCATCGTTTCCTGATATTTGTCACTGGTACGCAAAGCTTTAAGCCAGTCCTGGCGTTGCTGCTCTGTCGCATTTTCAGGAAGTGGATTGTCTTTTTCTGCGGCTTTCAGCCCTTTGATATCCCCCTCAGTGCGAACTATCTCCGCAATCTGACCACTGAGTTCCCCGGCCAGTTGTGCGGCCTGCAGGCGTTTCTGCTCTTTCTCCTTATCGAATATCGGGCTGATGCTGTCGTTGGCATGCTCCGTATCACGGCTGAGCGCTGCGATGGCCTGCTGTTGTTTCTCTCCGTCACGGACAGTGATATTCCCTTCGCTGACCGCCGCCTGGGTGGTACCTGCGGCATGTCCTTTACCGTTCAACCCGGCAAGCAGGGTCGAAGTGGCATTACTGATACCATTCATCGCAGCCTGCTGGCTGAACGTCCCGGCCCCCACGCCATTCCCGCCGCTAACGCTTATTCCGCTGTGGCTGACCTTATAATCGGCTTCATTGTGAATATCACTAAAGCCCAGTGTGCCTGTATCCAGGCTGTTTTTATCCGCTGTCGCAGTGGACGCAATCACCGCCCCGTCAAGCTGGGTATGATTGCCCACCGTGACGTCATAGCCGCCTTTACCCGCATACAGCCCGGTCTGCTCCTGCACCGAGTCATAGGTGCTCTTTATCTTGTCCTGACTGGCGTTGATGTAGCCGGAGCCAGTCATCGAACCAAAGGTGAAGCTGCCCCCGGCCCCAAAACTTTCCTGTTTTGAATGGTAGTTGTTGCTGTCCTGCAAACTGCTGAGCCACAGGTTGCGCCCCACATCAGCAACGATGGTGTTGCCGCTGACTTGTGCCCCGGTAAGCGTCGTGTCACGTCCGCTACTCAGCGTCGTGGTGCCACCGCTGTCGACAGTAGTTTCCGTCCACTCAGTGCCATCGCCTTTTTCATTACCTTTCGCGCCATTGACACTGGCAAATACGCTCAGACCCGCGCTGCCATTACCGACACCAAAGCTGACGCCCACACCGCCGCCGCTGCTGCTGTTGCTGCCCGTGGTTTTCTGGGTATTCGCTGCACCGCTTAACAGAATATCGTTTTGCGCGCTGAGCTGGGTATTGCCACCCGCCTTGAGCTGACTGCCGCCGATAAGGATATCACCGCTGTTGATGCCACCTTTTTTACCCGTTGCGATAACAGAGAGGTCGTTTCCGGCATTCAGCGTACTGCCTGTAACAGCATCGCTTTCCTGGTGCTGCTGCGATTTCGATTTCTGAGAATTCAGAGAAATACTGATACCAACACCGTTATTCGGGTCAGCAGAAGCCTGAGCCTGTTCGTAACCCTGGCTGGCCTGATATCCTGACAACGCTGCTTTGGTGGTCTGCAACGCTGCCAGGCGGCTGTCACTCTCATTTTTCGCCTCTTTCGCCGCGCTGACCGCATTGTTAATCGCCCCGCCCACCGCGCCGGAGAGCGCCACCGTCAGGCCGCTTGATTTTTGCTCAAATTTCTCGTCGCGGGTGCGTTTGTCATGACCCGGGTCAATCACCACACTGTCGCCGCTGAGCGAGAGGTTTTTCCCGGCGATTAAATCCGCGCCGCTGATGTGCGCCTGATTTCCGGCAGAAATTTCCACGCTACCGCCCGTCGAGCCTACGGTACTGAAGCTCTGACTCTGGGTGGTACCCTGTTCACGCAGGTCGTGCGTGGTCTTGTTGCTGCCGATGGTAAAACCGATTCCGCCAGAGCCCATCAGGCCGCTCTTTTTGGTCTCTTTAAAGCGCCACGATGTATCGCTGTTGGTGGCTGCCAGAATATCAACATTGTTCCCGCCGTGCAGCGACACGTCGCTGTCGCCGACCACATTTGAGCCTTTCACCAGCAGGTTATTCCCGGCCTGCGCGGTGACGTTATTACCGCTCAGCAAGGTTCCTGCTTCACGGGTAGCGCTGTCTTCCTCGATAGTATGCGTGGTCTTTTTGCTGAGGAACCCTTTTTTGGTTTTGGTCTGCTCGTAGTAGTGATAATCGCTTTCTGTTGCGGTGGTCAGGTTAATATCCCGACCTGCGCCAATACCGATGTCACCCTGCGCGGTGACCTGCGCCGCCTGGGCGTTCACGTCCTGCCCGGCAACGATGGTGGTGTCGCCGCCGCTGGCAATTTCTGTACCCTGCTGGCGTACTGACTCATCGATGACGGTTTTTTTCTTCTCATGCGAACTGCTGCCGCTGACAGAGGCTTCGGCCTGCAGGTTCACATCACGACCCGCCTGCAGGGTGACGTCATTTTCTGCCGCCATGCCTGCCGCCTGGCTGGTGATATCCTGCCCTGCCGCCAGCGTCAGGTTATCGCCTGCGCTGAGCGTCGTGCTGTCAACACCTGAACGATGCGTTTCACTGCTACCGTTCTGCGTGTTGCCGCTGTTCGCCGCAGCATTCAGGTTCAGGTCGTGGCCCGCTGTTAACAGGGCGCTGCCGCCCGCATCAACGTTACTGGCGGTCACGTTCAGATCGTTACCGGCCTGAATGGCCAGGTTGCTGCCCACCGTAATCGTACTGCCCTGATTCGTCACCGCAGAATTGCTCGTCGCTGTTACCCGACGAAAACCTGACTGGCTGTATCCTTCACTCACCTGATTGGCGCTAACGGTAATATCATTACCCGCCGCCATGGTCAGCGTGCCACCGGACTGTACCGCCGCCCCGGTGACACTGATATCCTGTCCGGCCCTCAGTGCGAGAGAATCCGTGGCGGAGAGAGTTGCCGTCTGGCCGACATCCGTCCCGCTTATTGTTATATTCCCGTTGCGTGAAGTGGCGTTGATATCCCACTGTTGCGCCTGGGTAATATTATTAATGCTGCCGACGCTCTCCAGTTGCACGGTTTTCCCGCGGATGGTGGAGCCGACATTATTAATATCGCCGAGTGCGCTCAAATTCAGCCCACCGCCCGCACTGACCAGCCCCGCATTCAGGTTGCTGATGCTGTTGCTGCTGTCGAGCGTCAGGCCGTTTTGTGCCGTCAGCGTGCTGCCACTGTTGGTAATGGTATTGCTGGTTAGCTGGACGTTGTTACCACTGATTACACTGCCGTTGTGGATCGTGACATCCTTCGGTGATAGATACACTTTCGGCACCATCACCGTCTGGCCGTTAACGGTGGCGCTTTCCCACCAGATAAGACTTTTATCCAGTGACGCGACCTGTGCTTCGGTCAGGGCCACACCAAACTGTAATCCCAGTGATTTTTGCTGTTCCGCTGCACTGTCGATCAGATAGCGCATCTGATCGAGATCGGTGCCAGTGCCGTTGATATAGCGGCTACCGGTCTGGTTCAATACATAGTTGCTGGCATAGCGGGTATCAAAGGCCGCATCGCCAAGGAAGCGGTAATCGTTGTCGGCGTTGAGGTTCAGCCTGTCGAGGAAATACGACGAGCCCAGGAACTGATTCTGGTCGGTCCAGGTTGGGTTGGTTTCTCGTGGAGCCGTGCCGGGTTTGACGCCAAGCAGGCTGTACAAATCGTTAAAGTACGTCGTATTCAGTTGACCCAGTCCATCCAGTTTTGGGTTAACCGTAATCAGATAAGGGCTATCCGGATCGCTGGCAGGGACAAAGTAACCATTATTCCCTGAAGGGAGTGGATAGAGGCCGGAATCGAGACCGCTTTGGACCAGTGACGAAACGCTATCGCCAGTAATGGATGCCGTCGGTTTTTGGTTTTGTGAGAGACCCAGCGTCTGAGCATTCATCTCCTGAAGGGCATTATTGTCAATATCCTGCCAGTCCGGATGAGCAAGATCAGTGGAATGTGCATTCGCCAGCGCCTGCAAATTTGTACCACCACCAATTTGTTGCAAGGAGGGGGTATTAAGAGACGGTGCAGTCAGGGTGTTGGCAATTTTGCCTGCATTTGATGTCGTACTACTATTCCCAATCTCATGACTGAAGGTTGCGGTCGCTTTGCCCCCTGCCATGATAGAGGCCCTAAACATTTCCCCATCAGCCTCTTCCGTTTCATGCCCTTTCAGATTGAAACTTAGCAGCCGCTCATTATCAGGCAAGCGATTGGAAACACCTGAATCATCGGTAGAGCCTTTTACGGGTAACGCATCAAGGGTATCTGTTGCATACCCTATAAACTCCGGATTATAGGTATAAACAAGCCAGTCGGTTGTTGTACCGGATTGCCAGCTCTGGTTGGTTAATGACTCCCCTGTAAGATAAATGTCCTGATTAGCAAGAAGATTACTTGCATTATTAACAAGGGTGTTTGCATTTATTGTTAGATTCCTACCGGAAGATATAGTAGCAATCCCCCCAGTGCTGGTAACTTCGAGCTTTGTCTGTCCTGACAGAAATTTCTGTTCTGGCGTACTTTCAAACCCTGCGTAATAGTACTGGTTATAATGAATATGATTGCAGGCGCTATGAGTGCCGCAAGGACCAAGATCCTGATCGATACGTTTTTTTAAGATCCCGTAGCTACCCTCCGCCAGTTGGCCAACGTCGACATATATTGTTGCGTCACCCATCCCGGAAATTGTCGAATTTCCATCAATATGCGTCTCTTTCGTTTCCAGCCCTTCGCGTGTATTCAACAAACTCCCGGTATTAATCGTAATATCCCCACGCTGCGTCTCAATCGTGCCGGAGGTATTGACCACTTCCTGATTCGCCGCACCGCTGGCATCTTTCTGCATCCACAGGCTGTCGCCTGCCAGGATATCGCCCGCCTGATTATGAATACGATTTGCGAACAACTTCATATTCTGCCCGGCGTAGAGCAGCGCCGCGTTGAGCAACGTTCCGGCGGTGTTAAGCGTCAGCGAACCCGCTGTCCCGGTGAAGCCGTTAAGCGTGATATCGCCCGCGCTGTCGAGGGCGACATCACCGCCAGCCTGTAATGAGCCTCGTGTATCCAGCAGGATCTGGCGGCCACTGAGCGTTGATTTACCCGAACCCGCCGTCAATGATCCGTTGTTTACTAAACGCCCACCCGCGTTCAGTGTCAGGCCATTGCCCTGAAGAATATGGTTGTTGGTGATATCACCCTGACTTGTCAGCGTCAGTTGTTGCCCGGCAGCCACCCCCCCCTGCGAGCTAAAAGCATTAATCAGTGTGGCAGTAAGATTGCCCATCGCCACCAGGTCACCCACGCCCGTCAGTGCCGTGGCGTTTATCCGCAGATCGCCGCCGCTGTAGAGCTTGCCGCTCTCCTGCGTCACCGAGGTGGATTTCACCGCCAGCGTATTTTTACCCAGCAGCGTGCCGCTGTTGTCGAGTGTCGGAACATTAATGTTCAGCATCTCAGCCTGGAAAAGGCCGCTGTTGGTCAGGCGGGAACCTGTCAGCGTGGCAGTCCCACTGGCAACCGTTGTGCCCGCGTTGGCGAAGCTCGCGACATTCAGCAGCAGGTTTGTTGCCTGTAACGTTCCCTGCCCGCTGTAATCCGGCGTGGTGAGCGTAAGATCGCTGCCGGAAAGCAGCCTGCCGTTATTCACCGTTTTCTGATTAGCGGTCAGTGTCGTGATGCCGTTACCCTGCATGACGCCATCGTTTATCAACTGCGGTGCCGTCACATTGAGCGTTTTCTGGCTGAGGATTGTGCCGTTTGCCTGGTTTGTGAGCGCCTGGATTAGCGCAAGCGTCAGGGTATTCCCCTGAAGGCGCCCGCTGTTTTCCAGCGTTTTTGCTTTAACGGTACTTTGATTACCCTGAATCTGCCCACTGTTCGTCAGCGCCGTCGTTCCGATATTCAGCGAGCCGCCTGTCAGTAATTTACCCTGTTGCGTCAGTGTGCCTGTCAGGTCAATACCCAGCCCGTTCACACCGCTGATTTCACCGCTGTTTTTAAGCGAATCACCCGATAACGTGAAGGTGCTGGCGCTCCATAATCCCGCGTTATCCAGCGTAGCAGCATCCAGCGTCATCTCGCCCAGTGCGGTTATTTTGCTGTTCTGCGCACCGGTGAGCGATTGTTCGAGAGTCAGTTGCAGGCTGTCGGCGCTCTGCAGTACGCCGGTGTTATTCAGCGAGTTGCCGGTCAGCGTTACCGTATCGGCCTGCCAGCTACCGCTGTTGATGACATCCGTGGCCGTGGAGGTAAGCGCGCCCTGGCTGAGCAGTTTCCCGCTATTGTTAAGCACACCTTTATCGTGCAGCGTCAGCGATTTCAGGCCAATCATGGTGCCCGTGTTATCAATACTGTTCTGTTCCAGCGTCAGGGTATCGCCCTGTAATGCACCGCTGTTATTCAGCACGTTTCCTGAAAGCAGCATCTGACCCACAGCCAGCACGCTGCCGCTGTTTTTGAATGTATCGCTGGTGAGCGTCAGCATGCTCTGGCTTAACAGTTCCCCGCTGTTGCTGAGCAGGCCTGCGAGCGTTGCCCTGAGCTGCCCCTGCGCCAGTAATGAACCTTTATGCGTCCATTCCGTCGCAGTCAGCGCAATATTCTGTCCCTGAGTGGTGCCTTCGCTGAGGAGTTTCCCGGCAGAGATATCCACATTACCTGCACTTAACCAGCGCGCGCCCTGCCCCTGACTGAGCGTGTCACCCGCGACACTCAGCCCTGTTGCCCCCTGTAATAAGCCGTTGCCGGATAATGTCGTGCTTTTCACCGTCAGACTGTCAGCGGCAATCTGCCCGCCGTTATCCAGCGTGGTGGTGTTCAGCGCCAGCGTCTTATCGCTGGTGAGCACACCCTTATTGGTAATCTGTGGATTGTTGAGCGTTAAGTCACCAGCGCTGTAAACCGAGCCACTGGCCTGGTTCGTCAGTGCGGAAGTATTCAGCTTCAGCGTATCGGTACCCGCCAGCGCGCCGCTGTTGTCCAGCGTATTCGCCGTCAGTGAGAGCGCATCAGCGAGAAGTGTGCCGCTGTTGTTTAAGGTAGTGGCATCTATCGTGGCGTTCGCACCACGACTTTTACCGCTGTGATGCAGCGCGTTCGTGATGTTCGCATTAAGATTTTTCGCCGCAATCTGTGTGCCGGCAAGGCTGGCCTGCTCTGCGCTCAGCAGGAGAGAACCGTCGCTTTGCGTCAATGCTCCGTCGAGAGTGTTCAGCGTGTTGCCCGTAAACGCCAGATCTCCGCCAGCCCAGATTTCCCCGGCCAGGGTGATAGCATCGGCATTCACCCGGATTGCGCCCGCGCTTTGCGTCAGGCTGCCTGCTTCGGTTGTCACATCTGAAGCGTGAATGGAGAGGTTTTTTGCTCCGGTTAGCGTACCATTCTGATGAATGTTACCCGCCGTGACAGTCATGCCACTGTCACTGACCAGCTCTCCCGTGTTGGTAAACGTATTGCTGACAATCAGTTGCGTATCGCCTTTCGCTCCGATTTTACCCTTCTGGGTAACGTTATCGGCGGTGATAATCAGTGCGCCGTTGCTGCTCAGCGAGCCGTTACTGGTCAGATTGCCCGCGTAAAGAGCAACATCATCACCCTTCATCACCCCGCTGTTCAGCATTTCAGGGCCGCGCACTGTCAGTTGTGGCGCGGACAGCACACCGCTGTTATTCAACTGCTGCCCGGCACTGACATTCAGGGTTGTGCCCTGGATCATCCCCGCGCTGAGCAGGCGCTCGCCGTTGATCGTCGTCTTCGGTGCAACGATCGTCGCACCGGACTGGTTATCCAGTGTCTCTGTTTGCAGAGTGAATGCGTTACGTCCCTCGAGTGTTCCGGTGTTGACCATGCTTTGCGCATTCAGGTCGACATCAGACGCCAGCAGTGTGCCGCTGTTAGTCAGGCGGGTACCATCCGCCTTAAATGTAGTCGCCGATGTTTTACCGCTGTGGATAAGGCTGTCGCTGACCTTAAGCGTGAGTGCGCCGCGAGCCACCTGTGTGCCGTAAAGCTGTGCACTCAGTACGTCCACGTTGACGCTCTCACCCTGCGTCTGTGCAGTCGCAAGGGTTTTCAGGCGATTCCCGTTGACGGTAAGACTGCCGCTGGCGCTGGTTTCCCCGGCAAGCGTCGCCTCGCGCGCAGAAAGCGACAAAGCTCCCTCACTGTGGAGCACGGAGGCTGCGGTGGCGGTATAAATATCTGTCGAGACGCCAAGCCCCTGCCCCCCGGACAGCGTGCCGCTGTTCGCTATCTGCCCGGCACTGAGCATCAGCTCGCTGTCGCTGATTAAGCGCCCCCGGTTATCAAGCTGCCCGGACAGGGTGACCGTCGTTTTGCCTGTTGCACCGTTATCACCGGAAAGCGTGGCATTACGGGCGTGGATATCCAGCGTGGAGGCACTCTTCAGGCTGCCTGAACTGGTCATATCCGTCCCTGTAATGTCCAGACTGTTGCCCTGAACCGTGCCGCTGTTCACCAGTGTGCCTGTTTTGACGCTGGCCTTCGTACCGGCAGCAAGCGTTGCACCGTTATCCAGGCTGGCGCTGTTGACGGAGAGGGATTTCCCGGCAACGGCACTGCCTTTAAGCGTGGCAGCCCCCGTTGTGGTGATGGCAATATTCCCCGTGGCACTGGTCTGGCTGCCGTTCGCCTGGTTAAGTGCCTGACCACTGAGGGTGATATCCGCCGCGCTCAGGCTGCCGCTCTGCGTCAGCGCACCGACTTTCACCGTAAGCTGCTGGCCCGCCGCCACGGAACCGTTCAGTGTGGCCTTTTGTGACGCATTCAGGGAAAGATGGCGTGCAGCGGTCAGTTGTATACCGGTCGTCAGCGTTTTCGCGTTCACCGTGGCATCCTGTTTTGCCACGTTTTTACCGCTGAGCTCGGCGTTTTCGGTGCTGCTGATGGTCAAATTTCGCCCGGCACCCGCCTGCGCATCGGCACGCTGGGAGAGCCTGTTCGCCGTGAGCGAGGCGTCCACGCCCGCGGTCAGCGAACCGCCGTTTTGCGTCAGCTTACCGTCTGTCGTGAGCTGCAGATTTTTATCGGCAGCAAGTTGTGTGTTATCGAGGGTCAGCCCTGTCTGACCGTGGGCGGTCATATTACCGCCCGCTTTATGCTCGCCGCTTAACGTAATTTCCGTACCCGTTACCGTGGTGTTGCCGCTGGCGAGGCTGTTTTTGACCACCAGTTGCCCGGCACTATTAAGAGTGATATCCCCCTGGCGGGCATTCAGATTACCGACGTTGACCCCGACGCCTTTCTCGCCGGAGACCAGATGAATGCGATTTGCGTACATCCCGCCCAGCGCCCCGGTATCAATCGCCACCTTCGGCGTGGCCCCCTCCCCTTTCAGCCCCGTCACGCTGCCGTCAGCGCCGACGCGATTAGCCCCGGCCGTTACGTTCAAATCTTTTGCATGCAGCGCGGCATTAATCTCCGTGGCACGCGCAATAATTGACACCGCATCGCTCTGGCTGCCGTCCAGCCCCTGTCCTTCAATGGTGATGCTGCCTTTTGTAACATCGAGCGACTGGAGTTTACCGTTCGCATCCAGCACCGGTTTGCCGGTGGTCAGTGTGGCATTCGGCGTATTGATAAATCCGCAGCCGTTACAGGTGATGCCGTAGGGGTTGGCAACAATGACATTGGCGGCTTTCCCGGCAACTTCGGTGTAGCCCTGCAACTGTGAGCGGTTCGTCCCGGTCACTTCGTTGATAATGCCTTTCGCTTCCTGCCCGGCCTTCAGGTTCGGGTTATTCTGAATAAGGCCGCCAAGCTGTGTCTGATTCAGCTTTCCGGTGGCGTTATTCAGAATAAGCCCTTCTTTCCCGACGTTGTAATCCTGGTATTTGTTGTGCGAAATGCCGGACGTATTAGGCGTGGCGATGTTCACCACCGGCACACCATTCCCCGCTTTGTCCATCTGCGTACCGCCAGAAGGTGTGATGGTCGCCGCGATGGCAGGCAGTATCGGCTGGGTCGCCAGCAGACTGCTCATCAATACACTCAGAATACGTTGCGAAAAATGAACCCGGTCCTTTGCCATCATCCTGCCCCTTACAGTGCTACGGTCACACGGTAATAAATATTGATGTGGTCCGGCGCCAGCCAGCCCGGATAGGCCAGCGGCGTACCAACGGTGAACTGGCTGGAGAACCAGCGCCCGGCGCTGGACAGCCCCACCGCCGCGCCCCACAGCGTGCCCGCCGCATACGGGTGGTGCGCGTCTTTTTTCAGCCAGCCGCCGTCGAGCGCGGCCAGCGCGCTAATTTGTCCCAGCACCGGGAGGGTCAGAAGCGTGTAGTTCACTTCATTTCGCCAGTAGCCACCGTTATCGCCAGAGATATACTGCTCTTTAAAGCCGCGTACCGAACTTTCACCACCGATGCTCAGGCGCTCGCTACCGTAGAGCCGGTCCGGCGACCACTGGGCATAAACGCTGGAAAGCCACCACAGGTTATCGGTAAGGCCGCGCTGCCAGCTGGCATTCAGGCTCCACTTGCGAAACTGCGCTTTAGGCTGGTCGGGGTACTGATGGTCATCAGTGGCATCAAACCACGGCATACCGCGGCTGAAGGTCGGGTTGAAGGTCGCCACGCCGCCGAAGACTTTCTGCGTGTGATTAAGGCCGAACAGCAGGCTGGTCATCTCCTGGCTGCTGCTATCAAGCTTCACGCCGTCGAGGAAATTACGGTTAACGCGATGATTCAGGCCAAGCGAGACCCCGGTTTTCAGGTCGCCGTTGCGAAACAACACGTGGGAATAATTCACCCGGTGCGTTTCCGTGTCGCCCGTGGATCGCCAGTTGTAGCCTGCGTTATCAATGACGTTGAGGTAGTCGTTCCAGCTGTAGGTGTAATCAAACAGCCCATAGCCGTAGGGGATGCTGACACCTGCGGCAAGATTTTTCGCATCGCGCGAATGAGAAAACGCGCTGCTGCGCCCGCCGCTGACAAACCATTTATCTGCCAGCCCCAGAAGATTGTTACCTACCAACGAACCTGTGATCTGCCCGACGCCGGTGCTTTTCTGCCCGCTGTTATCGAAACCGACAGAAGCCTGAAGCGGAAATTCCGGCGTGGCGGTGAGATTAACGATGGATTCGCCCGGCTGGTCACCCGGCAATATCTCAATCTGAACCGGTGTAGTCCGCACGCGGTTGATTTGCTCCATCCCCTGCTCTATATCGCGCAGGTTCAGAGGCTTACCTTCCAGTCCGGGAAAGGTCATTTTCAGCGTCCGTTCCGGCACACCTTCCAGGCGGATTTGCTGTAATCGCCCTTCCAGTACAGCAATGTGCAGCTCGCCACCGGAGAGGTCCTGCTCGGTCAGGTATGCACGGCTGGTGATATAGCCACGCTGAATGTACCAGTCGGAAATCTGATTCGTCAGTTGAGTGATTTGCGCGATATTGAGGCAGCGCCCCTGCCAGGGACGAATGATTTTTTGCTGCTCGCGGGGGGAGAGAAGTGTCACTCCCTGAAGGGTTATCTGGTTGAGAGTAAAGCAAGGGCCGCCTGCCTGCTCCGGTTCTGCAGATGGCGTGACGCGCGGCAACGGCGTGGCGCGCTGAAGCTCATCACGTTGCTGCTGGCTCTGGTCCAGAAGCTGCTGTTGTTGTTGCTGAACTGCGTTCCTGTCAGCAGGCGATAAAGGCGCTGCCGCGCCGGAGAAGGCTACGCCCGTCAAAAGGAGCGCGGCAGCAAATTGCTGTGAAGAGAGTGCCATCCACCATTTCCCTGATTATCAAAGTTATTTTTATAAAAAGCACACAGTGTGAATGGACATTGCACTTTAAGTAAAATCATGTCAACAAATGTAAGCGCTTGTATTTGCTAAGCTAGCCGGAGAAAAACTCTGCTGGAATTGAGAAATATCAATATATCAATGAGATGAATGGCCGATTTTTTATCGGATAAATGTTTCTTTTTTATTCTTCAATGTTAAGAAATGTGAATCTAAACAATAGAATTAATCCGATTTTTCTGCCTCACCTCTGCCTGTCGCCTTTCTGTTTCACACAACTGCCTCTGAAAGAACGACATAGTGAGATCTGTTTCACAAAACCCTCCATCTGAAAATTCTGTCCATATTACAGGGACTCTTACCTATCACACATTCCTGCACATCACCTTAGAGTAAACCCATGTTTAAAAAATCATTACACACGTTTATTCAGCCAACAGGAGTAGTAGTCAATGATCGATTTTAAAGACCCACGTCAGGTAGCCAAAGCCATTCAGTTTACCAACGTTAACCCGGACCTGACTCGCGAAGGACTTATCCAGCATCTGAATATCTGCATGGAATACCAGTTTGATGCCGCGATGATTGCCCCTTGCTGGGTCTCTCTTGCGAAGGATGTTCTGAAAGGAACCAATATTCGCGTCGCCACGACCGTCAATTTCCCTCAGGCGAACGACACCACGGCAATGAAAGTTGCACTGGTAAGAGAACTGGCGAAAGAAGGCGCGGATGAGTTTGATTTTCCGCCGAACCCAGGTTTCCTGCTGGGCGGGCTCGATGACCTCTATTTCAATGAACTGAAAGAAGTCACGCATGTTGCTCACGACCTGGGCATGAAAGTCAAAGCAATGCTGGAGTTTGGCTTTATTACTGAAGAAGCCATGAAAATCAAAGCAACACGCTATGCCTACGAAGCCGGTATCGACTGGGTTAAACAATCGAGCGGTTGGGGTAAAGGCGGCTGTGCAGCAACAGTAGAAGATGTACAACTTCTCAAAGCAAATATTCAGGCACCGTGCCGCGTAAAAGTATCCGGTAAAGTGAATACCCTGGAAAAAATGCAAGAGATGTTCGCAGCCGGTGCAGAACTGGTGGGCACCAGCTCTGGCCCTGAACTGGTTAATGGTCTGGTTGGTGACATCAACGCCTATTAAACAAAAGGTGCCGCTGGCAACAGCGGCACTGCACCCCGCACAGTTTAAGGAGTATGTGATGAGTGTATTTATTCTCGGCAGCTACGCAAAGGCTCTGGTGATGACCGCCGACCGGATTCCATTAGCCGGTGAAACGCTGATTGGGCATGACTTTCGCCAGACATGGGGAGGAAAAGGTTCAGATATGGCCGTGCAAGCGGCGCGTCTCGGTGCGGATGTTATTTATAACGGCGTTGTCGGTAATGATACGTTCGGTAATGAGTTTATTGAACTCATGCAGGAAGAAGGCATCAATATCGACGCGCTCACCGTGACGGCAGCATTGCCGACCGGCGCAGGCTTAATTGTTAAAGACAGAGACGCCCGGAATATTATTGTTGTGGATATGGGCGCCAATAAATTATTCAGCCCGGCCCTGGTGGATAACGCGGAACATCAATTAAAAAAATGCAATGTTGCCCTCGCGCAGCTTGAAATACCGCTTAAAACGGCACTCTACGGGCTGAAGAAGGCCAAAGCACTAGGCAAAACCACTATTCTGAACCCGGCGCCAGCACGGGATTTAAGAGAGCTCGATCTAAGCGCCGTTGACTATCTGACGCCGAACGAAACCGAAGCACGCGTTGCCCTGGGGTTAGCGCCGGACGATGCGTTGAGCAATAGAGAAGTGGCCGATCGCCTGCTGGAGACCGGATGTCAGTATGTCGTGATGACATTGGGCGACGCGGGTTCAGCTGTTTTCTCTCGTGATACCACGCAAACTATTCCCCCCTGTCCCGTCGATGTTATCGACAGCAATGGCGCCGGAGACAGCTTTAATGCAGCCCTTGCCGTCGCGCTGGACGAAGGCCGACCGGTGAGCGAAGCCGCCTTATTCGCCAATGCCACAGCCGCCCTTTGCTGTTCAGACTGGGAAACCGTGCCTTCCTATAAATACCGCACTGATGTCGATACGTTTATTCGCGCCAGTACAACAATGAAGGAATAAAAATAATGCGCCCCGATAGAATATTACACCCTGAACTTGCCGCGGCATTAGCCACGTTAGGCCATACCGACATTGTACTGGTGACCGATGCGGGCTTCCCCATTCCTGCCGGAGCGAATCGTATCGATCTCGGTATCTGGCCGGGTACGGTCGATGTGCGTGAGATTCTGCGCGTGCTGCACAAGGAGATTTTTGTTGAAGATGTCCTGTTCGCCAGTGAAGTCCGTGATTGCCACCCACAGCTTTATCAGGATGTACAAACGATCTATACCGGCTCCGGTGCAGAATTTCATTGCGCCAGCCATGAAAAGCTGTGCGACGACATTGCCCATCGGGCCAAATTAATTATTCGCTCAGGTTCGTTTGAGCCGTGGGCAAATTTTGCTCTTGTCGCCAGCACCGATCCTTTCGCCTGGTTTACCGAAGCCTCCGGAGTCGCCCCGCTACCCACCTACGTCGCCCGACGTCAACGCATTATCGACAACGCCACACCGTGTATGAACTGACTGGAGGATATGATGAAAGCAGCTGTAGTGAGTGAAAGCCAACCCGGTAAAGTCGATGTTCTTGAGCGCACCCTGCGCCCTCTGGCCCCCGGCGAAGCGCGGGTGAATGTTGAGTGCTGTGGCGTTTGTCATACAGATTTACACGTTGTACAGGGTGATTTCGGCCCCGTACCAGGCCGTATTCCGGGCCATGAAGGCATCGGTATCGTTGCCGAAGTTGCCTATGATGTCACCTGCCTGAAACCCGGCGATCGCGTCAGCATCGCCTGGTTCTACGAAGGATGCGGGGTTTGTGAATACTGCATCAGCGGCCGGGAGACGTTTTGCCGGAGCGTGAAAAACGCCGGTTACAGCGTCGATGGCGCGATGGCAGAACAATGTATCGTTAAAGCAGAGTACGCCGTCAAAGTCCCCGATGGGCTTGATCCGCTGATTGCCAGCAGCATTACCTGTGCAGGCGTGACAACCTATAAAGCAATTCGCGTCTCTGGTGTGCGTCCCGGCCAATGGCTGGCTATCTGGGGCGCAGGTGGTCTTGGAAATATGGCGATTCAGTTTGCCCACAATGTCTTCAATGCCCGGGTTATCGCTATTGATATCCAGGATGACAAACTGGCTCTGGCCCGCGAGTGCGGTGCGGAAATCACGCTCAATCCTGCCCGGGATGATGTGCCCGCACGCATCCAGGCCATCACCGAAGGTGGCGCGCATACGGCGGTTGTCGTCGCCGTGGCAAAATCGGCCTTTAATCAGGCGGTGAACAGTGTCAGAGCTGGTGGGAAAGTCGTGTGCGTTGCGGTTCCCGCAGGCGATCTTGATCTCAATATTGTGAAAACCGTTCTTGATGGCATCCAGATCGTCGGCAGCCTGGTTGGCACTCGCCAGGATCTCGCAGAGGCATTTGAACATGCGCTGGCAGGGCGCGTTCGTCCCGTGGTGCAAACCCGGCGCCTGAATGAAATCAATGCCATTTTTAACGAAATGGAAAGCGGCACTATTCAGGGAAGAATGGTCATCGACCTGCGCACCTCGCAGCCTGAAGTGGAGCCAAATGCATGAAAATCACTGGCTGGCGTACGCTCAAAAGCTGGCATCACTGGGGACGCCCCATTGGTGATGTCAATGGCACGATAACGTCCGGCATCACGGAAGTACCGGTTCTGATTCTGGAGACAGATGAAGGTATTTGCGGTATCGGCGTCGGCGGGCACGCCGATATCGAACGGATTTTCCCGGCTATCGAAGGGGAAGATCCCCGCGCGGTAACGGCGCTTTATGACCGAATGCAAGCCTGGGTATTCAAAAGCGGGCATACCGGTAGCGTTTTTGGTGCCATTGGCGTGGTGGACATGGCGCTGTGGGATCTCAAAGCGAAGTGCGCCGGAGAACCTCTCTGGCGATTGCTGGGCGCAAGAGATGCCTTTGTTCCCGGCTATGCATCCGGGCTTGATTACCCTCTCCCGCTCGACGAACTCGTCGTACTGCATCAACGCTTTGCCGACCGCGGATTTACAGCCTTCAAGTTGAAGGGCGGTCTGGATGTTGAACAGGATCTGGAACGGTTGCTGGCCGTCCGGGACGTTTATCGCTGCAACACCCCCTCTCCGGCGGTGATGATTGATGTCAATGAATCCATGAGCGTTAAGCATGCTGTGCGCTACGTTGACAGGCTACAGGAAGCGCTGGACCTGAGCTGGATTGAAGAGCCGGTGCGCCGTTGGGACGCCGCGGGTCATGCCACGGTTCGCCAGCAGGTACGCTGCGCTGTCGCCACCGGTGAAAATCTGACGGGGCTTGAGCAGTTTCAGCCGCTGCTTCAGGCACAGGCCGTCGATGTTCTGCAGGCGGGAATGTGCTGGGGGATCACGCACTTCCTGCGCCTTGCCAATCTGGCTCAGGCATTCAGCTTACCCGTCAGCCCAGTGGGCTATAACGCGAACCCGGTTGCCCATGCTGCTGCTGCGGTGTCGAACCACCTGAGCTGTGAGATTCAGGATCTCAGTTTTCCATTGGGTCTACAGGTGGATCAGCGCATTGAGAATGGCGGCATCGCACTGGGTAATGAGCCAGGGCTTGGCATCACCGTGGATGAAGCCATGTTGAATACACATCAACGCGACGGAAGTTGGACAATCGCGCAGGGTCCGCACGTCAGACCTAAACGGGCGGGGCTTCGTTTATCCCTGCGTTCTGCGCAAGGTGAAGAATAATGGAGCACACAATGAAAACAGTCTCTCTGGGTAAAACGGGGATACGCGTTCCCGTACTGGCTATGGGTGCCGCATCGCTGGGCAGTATTTATCACCCTGTTTCACAGCAGCAGTCCAATGAAACCGTTGCGGCGGCCCTGGCACATGGCGTGAATTACTTCGATGTTGCCCCGTATTATGGGCTGACAAAAGCAGAAAAAGCGCTGGGTTGTGCCTTATCAGGCGTGCCGCGTGCAAGCTATACGCTGGCGACAAAAGTGGGGCGTTACGGAGACGCGTTGTGGGATTTTTCCCGCGAAGCCACCCTACGTAGCATTGAAGAGAGTCTTTCCCGCCTCGGAACCGACTACATCGATGTGATTCAATGCCACGACATTGAATACGGAGACATGCAGCAGTTGGTTGATGAAGCGTTACCCACGCTCAGGAAACTGCGGGATAGCGGTGTCGTTCGCCATATTGGGATCACTGGCTATGACCTGCCCCTGTTGGAGCGCGTAGCCTACGAGCAAAAAGTGGATACGGTGATGGCATACTGCACGTGGACATTGCAGGACCGCCGTCTGGGGCCGGTGGCACAGCGATTAAATGTTGAGGGGATTGGTGTACTGAATGCGTCCCCGCTCTCCATGGGTTTATTAACCCGCAACGGCGCACCGGACTGGCACCCAGCACATGAGGATGTCCAGCGCGTCTGTCGTGCGGTCTCTGCTTTATGTGATGACTATGGCGTCAATATTGCCCAGGTTGCGCTGCAATTTGCCTTAACCACCGCGGCAGAAAATGGCATCGCCTCCACCGTGATTGGCACCGCCAGTGCGGAGAATATGCTGGACAACGTGCGCTGGTGTGAACAACCGCTCGCCCCTGAACTGCTGGCCAGAATCGATAACCTGATGGCGCCAGTGCTCAATATCGGTTGGGATGTGCTGCCTGGAAACGGGGGCAAAGCGCAAAAATGAAGACGCTCGATAGCCACCTTCACCTCTGGGACCCGCAGTTGCTGCACTATGACTGGCTAAAAGATGTGCCCGCGATCAATCGTGCATGTTTACCCACAGAGCTGGCAGCACAGCCTCATGCTCCTGATGCCGTCATTGTGGTACAGGCCGATTGCGCCCCAGAAGACGCGCTTAAAGAGGTCGACTGGATCAACCACCTGGCCGAACGTTCTCCGCTGCGCATTATGGGGATCGTGGCATGGGCGCCGCTGGAAACGGGAGATGCGGTTCGTCCTTATCTGCGGCAGTTGCGGAAACTGCCGCGAGTGGTGGGTATTCGCCGCTCTCTTCAGAACGAGCCGCTGGCTCTGTTCTACGATGCGAATTATCGCGCCGGATTACTCGCCGCAGTCCGTGAGAATTTCACCGTTGATTTATGTGTGAGGGCATCGCAATTAGCCGCAGTTAATGATTTGCTGACCTGGCTTTATCAACAGGAACCTGAGGCGCGTATCGTTCTGGATCATATGGGAAAACCCGGCATCGTACAGCATGAATGGCAAGCATGGGTGGACGGGTTTGACGCCCTCAGTACCTTTCCCAACCTGTCGTGCAAAATTTCGGGATTACCGACCGAAGCAGACTGGCATCAGTGGCAACCGGAGCATCTTAAGCCCTGGATTACGCATGCCATCACGCGCTTTGGCCCGGAACGTTGCTTATTTGGCGGCGACTGGCCGGTCGTAGAACTGGCGGGGGGGTATACACGCTGGCGGCAATGTGTAGAGGCGTGCCTGACGACACTGCAGCCCAAACAACAACAAGCCATCATGGCAGAAAACGCCCGGCGTGTTTATCTGACGGCACCAGGAGGCAAATAATAAAATCAAAATGTGTCTGATGTCGTTTATTCCACTTTACCCTACTGAATAATAAATGAGGAAATAAGCATGTCTGATAATATCAACTCATTACAAGCTGGTCAGATTGATGATAAGCCAGAAATGTTACCCGCCGATAATTTGATGGTGACGGGAAAAAAGAAACGTCTATTACTGGCTTCACTGTTCACTAACTTTTTTGTTTTATTAGCACTCTATTGCGGTGTGATATCTGTTCTGCTTCCGAATCATATTGCGCAAATTGATCCTGCGAATAAGGCAAATAATCTCGCCATCGTCATGACCACCGCATTGTTGTTTACGATTTTTGCACAGCCCATTGCGGGGGCATTGTCCGATCGCTGTCGGTCCAAATGGGGGCGGCGTTCACCATTTATTATTGGTGGCGCTTTGCTGGGTGGATTAGCTATTTTCGGTATTTCCATGACCACCACCGTGGCGGGGATCGCAGTATTCTGGTTAATGGCGGCGGTTTCCCTGAACTGTATGAACGGGCCGCTGGCCACCGTCGTAGCCGATCGTTTTTTACCTGAAAACCGGGGAATCGCCTCGGGATTTGTAGGAGCCGGATCCACGGCAGGCGGGACCGTAGGCATTATTCTGGCCGGTTATCTGGCCTGGAATCTGCAGTTGGGTTATCTGGTCTTCGCGCTAGCGATTGCCGCCTGCTGCGTAGCATTTGTGATGATTAACCGCGAACCGTCTACGCAGAGCCTGCACGTTGAACCCTTCAGGTGGGGGACTTTCTTTAAAAGCTTTTGGGTCAGTCCACGCCATTATCCTGACTTTGGTTGGGCATTTTTCGGTCGCTTCGCGATGTACCTTGGCTATCAGGGCGTCGTCACCTATCAGTTATATATCCTTCAGGATTTCATTGGATTAAGCGTAAAAGACTCTAACTATGCGATCGGGACTATCTCGGTCATCACGCTGGTCACGCTGCTTTTCTCTGGCCTGGTTTCCGGCATCGTTTCTGATAAGCTGCAGAAACGCAAAATCTTTGTTTTTATCTCCAGCATCCTGATGGCGGCGGGCCTGTGCGTTCCGTTGTTTATGCCAACGCTGACCGGCATGTATATCTATGCAGCCATTCTGGGGCTGGGTTACGGCGCATATACCTCCATCGATATGGCATTGATGACCCAGGTTTTACCCGGCGGCGGTAAACAAGCCGGAAAAGACATGGGGATCCTGACCATTGCTACCGTATTACCTCAGTCTTTCAGCCCTATATTATCTGCATGGCTGCTGGCAACGTTTAACAATGATTATTCAGCGCTGTTTATTGCTGCCATTATTTTTGTTTTCGCATCATCATTTTTTGTATTACCGATAAAATCCGTTAAATAACGCCATTTTTGCAGGCGGGAACATACTCAGCGATGAGTGTGAAAGGACTCGCCTGCGCTAAAGACCGGAGTCTTATATATGTCGCAACGTATGATATTAAATGAAACATCCTGGTTTGGCCGCGGTTGCCGGAACCAGCTTATCAATGAAATATCCCGCCGGGGATTTAAAAAAGCACTGATTGTCACCGATAGAGGTCTGGTCACGTGTGGCATAGTGGAAAAAATCACCACGCTGTTAGATAACGCAAAATATGACTGGGCCTTGTTTGACAAGGTGGTTCCCAACCCCGGTATCACCGTTGTTAAAGCCGGGGTCAGCGCATTTCGCGAAAGCGGTGCCGATTTTCTTATCGCCATTGGCGGCGGCTCGCCACAGGATACCAGTAAGGCTATCGGGATTATTATCAATAACCCCGAATTTGGCGATGTTCGCAGTCTGGAAGGCTTTGCGGAGACGAAAAATCCTTGCGTGCCCATTATCGCATTGCCGACTACCGCAGGCACTGCCGCAGAAGTCACCATTAACTATGTCATTACAGATGAAGAGAACCAGCGAAAATTTGTCTGTATTGACCCTCATGATATTCCGCAAGTAGCGCTGGTCGACGCCGATCTGATGGATGCGATGCCCGCTTCACTGAAAGCAGCAACAGGCATTGATGCCCTCACTCACGCAATCGAAGGATATATCACCCTCGGGGCCTGGGAACTGACTGACGCACTTCATCTTAAGGCCATTGAGATGATCGCAACATCACTGCGTGCCGCCGTTACCGGTGACGCAGATGCCATGGCAAAAATGGCGCTGGCTCAGTACATCGCCGGGATGGGGTTCTCGAATGTGGGGCTGGGTCTTGTGCACGGCATGGCGCATCCATTGGGCGCGTTCTATAACACCCCGCACGGCGTCGCCAATGCCATTTTGCTTCCGAGAATCATGGCATGGAATGCGGATTATACGGGGGAAAAATACCGTGACATCGCCAGGGTGATGGGTGTTACCAATGTCGACGGGCTGTCACTTGCCCAGGCTCGCCAGGCCGCTATCGATGCGGTATGGCAGCTCAACAACGATGTGGGCATTCCTGCCGCATTGCAGGATGTTGGGATGATACTTAACGATGTTCCCGCGCTCGCGCTCGCCGCGTTCAATGATGTTTGCACCGGCGGGAATCCACGCACCGCGACCCCTGATGATATCGCCCTTCTTTATCAACAAGCCTTTTACGGACATAAACCGCAATGACGGTACAGGAGAACACTATGACTCAGCCTATTTTCAGCGGGATTATTCCCCCTGTTCCTACGCTCTTTACCGCGCAGGGAGAATTTGACGAAACCGCACAGGCAACACTTATTGAGCATTTGCTGGCTTCGCCGGTCGACGGATTATTCTTTCTCGGCAGCGCGGGTGAATTTGCCCATATGTCCTGCGCACAGCGTCAGCAGGTTGCCGAGTTTTGTCTTAAACAGGTCGCTGGCAGAAAACCAGTACTTATCGGCATTGCCTATTGCGGAACGCAGCAAACGATTGATGCAGGCCACCATGCTATGCAGGCGGGTGCACAGGGCGTGGTAGTGGTGAATCCCTGGTATAACCCGTTGAGTGATAGTAACCTGCTGCAACACTTCAAAATGATAGCCGGGGCACTTCCCCTTCCTATTATTCTCTATAACTTCCCGGCACTGACTGGGCAATCTATCCCAGTTTCTATTATTAAAGAGCTGGCTATCAGCTGCCCCAATATTGTGGGTCTGAAGGATACCGTCGATACGCTTTCGCACATTCGCGAAACGCTGCATGCAGTGAAACCGATGCGACCTGATTTTGCCGTGTTCGCGGGCTACGATGAATATTTGCTGGGGACGCTCATCCTCGGCGGTGATGGCTGCATTCCCGCCAGCGCAAACTTCGCGTCACAATTGACCTGCGGTATCCTTGATGCCTGGCGTCATCAGGATCTCACTCGCGCAGTGGCACTACAGCAATCTCTCTCCTGGATCCCACCACTCTATGCGCTGGATTTGCCTTTTTATAATGCCGTGAAATATGCGTTACAGCTGATTGGCCTGGATATTACGGTTTATTCACTGCCACCCGCCTCGCCGTTAACGGAAGATATGAAAGCGGAAATTAAACGTATTCTGCGCCGTGCTGGCGTCATTGATGGTAAGGATGAATGAAATGGGAAACGTTCGTCGCTTTGGTTGCGTAGTGAAAGTACATCCAGAAAAGCTGGATTATTATAAAGCGCTGCATGCCAATCCCTGGCCGGAAGTCAACGCCATGATTAAAGAATGCCACCTGCGTAATTTTTCCATTTATTACAGAAGTGGTTTTTTATTCAGTTATCTTGAGTACGACGGTGACAATTATGAAGCCGATCAGCAAAAAATGGCTGCACATTTAAAAACCCAGGAATGGTGGAAAGAAACCTCCCCTTGCCAAATTGCGCTCGAAGGCGAATCAGAGGGCACTCTTTGGGCTGAAATGGAAGAAATTTACCACCTGGATTAACACAATAATAAATATTCCTCGCCCTGCGTTTTATATCGTGCAGGGTTCTTCCCTTTTTATGATAGTGAGTGAAGAAAATAGAATGAAAATTACCTCTACAGCGCTAATTAGTTTTGGTTTGATAAACCTGCTCACCATTCCCTATGCTTTTTCCGCCAATAATTTAACTATCGACGAGCGTCTTAATCAGCTTGAAATACGGTTACAACAGGCAGAAAGCAGAGCCGACTTCGCGGAGAAGAAAAATAGTCAACTTGCGGCGCAGTTAAAAAAATCTGAAGGCACCTCGCAGGAAACACAAAAAAATATCCAGGGGCTGGAAGAACGCACCCAGCGTATTGAAAAAATTACCCCCGATGAAGACGATTACTTTGAGCTTCACGGCTACGCCCGAGCGGGTATGATGACCAATCATAACGCCCGCCACACGCAGGGGGGGCCTTTTATGACGCCTGCCGGACAAAGCGGTGGCGCAATTGGCCGCCTGGGGAACGAACCGGATACCTACGTTGAAGTTTATCTCGAGAAGAAAAAAAGGCTGGAGAACGGTGCAACGACTCGCTTTATGACCATGATTGCCGACCAACAAAAAAGTTATAACGACTGGACGGCGGAATCGAGCACGTTGAACGTCAGCCAGGCATTTGCTGAAATCGCCTCGCTACCGAGTTTTAGCGGTCCCTTTAAAGACACCACCTTATGGGCCGGAAAACGTGTCGATCGCGATAATTTTGAAATTCCCTGGCTGGATTCTAAATTTGTTGCCCTCAACGGAACCGGTGGCGGTATTTATGATATTCGCTGGAGCGAAAATAGCCGCAGTAATTTCTCTTTCATTGGCCGTAGTTTTGGCGATGTCGATATCTTTAATAATGACGTGCAAAACTATGTGCTGACGGCCAACAACTATTTTGGCCCGGTACAACTGTTTGTCAGTGGGATGCAGGCAAAAGACAATGAAGAGCGGGAAACACTTAGCGGCTATAAAGTATTTAATGCCGCCAATAAGGGGTATACCGTTCTGCTGGGCTATCAGGCTAATAGCTTTTATGGCCTGACTCAGGGTGAAGCCCGAAGTGCCCTTTCATGGGGTACGGGCCTTGGCGCTGAAGTGAAAAATATCGGTACGGACCCGGCTCTATTATCAGATGCAAATACACTGCGTCTGGCAAGCTATGGCATCGTTAACCTTTCCCGCAACTGGGATTTTGCCCCTTCACTGCTGGCACAACTCAGTACCGATCGTTACGTTAAGGGCGATGATTATCGCTGGATAACGCTGAATGGTCGATTCATGCAGAATATTACACAAAACTTCGCCTTGGGTTATGAAGCGACATGGCAATATATGGATCTCGATCCGAATGGTTATCAGGAATATCAGAAGGTGCATGGCAACTTTTATAAGCTGACCTTTGCCCCGACGTTTCGACCTGATGATATCTCTCCCTTCTTTACCCGCCCAGAGCTTCGTATCTTTGCGTCATGGATGAACTGGGATAACGCTCTGGACAATTACAGCCCTACGGACACCTTTGGCCAGAAAGGCTTTACGGCTGGCGGAGAGTGGACATTTGGTATCCAGATGGAGACCTTTTTCTAAGAGTTACAGAACGGCCTTTAGAGATCGGGGCCGTTCTTTTTTCTGCGTTATTCCGGTATTCCCGTTGAATTCTGTTTTTCCCTACGCCGGAATTCACGGGGTGAAAGCCCAACTCCACGGTGAAAGTCACGTGAAAAATGGAGTGGATCGTTATATCCCACCAACCCTGCAATTTTACCAATGGTATCCTCCGTTTCGACCAACATTCGCCTGGCCTGAGAGAGGCGATAATTCTTCAACCATTTTAACGGACTTTGATCAAATGTTTCCTGAAAGAGGCGAAATAGCTGCGATTTACTGACCTGGCAATACTGCATAAATTTTTCGATATCCCACTCATCATTATAGTGACTGTGGATGTGATAGATTAAATGCCCCAGTCCCCGGTGCGTAATAAGAAGAGAATCATCGGTTTGCTGGCTACGATTTCTGAGCAGCAGGTAAATAAGCTGAGAACATAAAGCATCGCAGTGGGCATCAGAAACCAGAGAGTGGCTTTTCATCAGCGCAAATAACTGATAATAAATATCGGTAACCTCTTCTGGCTCATTGAACTCAAAAACAGGTTCACTGAACACATTAAGAATGTGCATGATATTATTCATCTTGGAACTTTCTATTCTCAGCCAGAGAATCTCCCAAGGTTCTGTGCTGTCTGGATAATGCCCATGAGGTAATCTGACCGGTAACCAGGCAAGGTCACCTTTTTTTACGGGATAGGTCTTATTGTTAAACTGAATAACCCCCTTCCCCTTCAGGCAAAATATGAGTTCATGACCAACCACTGACTGACGTTGAATATGATAATTCGCATGCGTTCGAATATGGCCAGCCCGCATAATACGATAGTTAACTAATGTCGAAAACTCTTCTGATTCCCGATACCAGTTTTCTATCACTTGTGTTTTTTGCACGAGTGTATTCATACGCCCTCCAGGAAATTAATAATTCATTTTAAGCTGCTGACATATGAAACGCTATATGAAGTTCGCCAGGGACTGCATGTATATTTGACCCGGTTCACAACTCTATCAAAACATTAAACACATAAGACAAAATCATGATGAGTAAAACATGTATGATAAATAACAACCGCCACGATAAGATGCGAATCGCCCCCCCGGACGTAAAAAAATGCTAAAAACTCGCAACCTACAGACATGTCAACACATTTGTCATGCTAAAAACGCATAGCGATAAACATACTTGCATTTTTCCTGTACCCACACCGCTGATAAGGTCGTTACGTATCGGTCCTATTAGACCTGTTACAGCAAACACACATCACAAAAAATAACGGGGCTCGCAATGGCGATACATGGACAAGAAGCGGCTCTGCCGCAGGCGGTAGAGAAAGTGGGGATTAAGGGATATCTCGCATTCTTTCTCACCATCATTTTCTTTTCTGGTGTTTTTTCCGGAGGCGATGGCTGGTGGCGTGTTTTTGATTTTAGCGCACTAAATGGCTCATTCGGCCAACTCAGCACCAGTACCGCACAAAGTACCGCGACATTTCGCGGTGTGAATGGCGCTGGCGCAAAAGATGGTTTTCTCTTTGCGCTGGAACTCGCCCCTTCGGTGATCCTCTCACTGGGTATTATTGCCATTACCGATGGACTGGGGGGATTGCGGGCAGCACAACAATTGATGACACCAGTACTGAAACCACTATTGGGGATACCCGGTATCTGCTCACTGGCCCTGATTGCCAATTTGCAAAATACTGATGCCGCTGCCGGTATGACGAAAGAGCTGGCGCAGGAAGGTAAAATTACCGAGCGTGATAAAGTCATTTTTGCGACCTACCAGACCAGCGGTAGCGCCATCATCACCAACTACTTTTCTTCCGGTGCCGCTGTCTTCGCCTTTCTCGGAACTTCAGTTATCGTCCCGCTGGCCGTTATCCTGATATTCAAATTTATTGGCGCCAATCTGTTGCGAACCTGGATCAATCTCGAAGAACGTCGTCACCCGGAACAAGGAGCACAGTCATGACCACGCAGGTGAAGAAAAATGTCATGGATATGTTTATCGATGGTGCTCGCCGGGGTTTTACTATCGCGACGACCAACCTCTTACCCAATGTTGTCATGGCATTCGTCATTATTCAGGCACTCAAAATTACCGGGCTACTTGAATGGGTCGGCAATATTTGTCAACCCATTATGGCGCTGTGGGGACTTCCTGGTGAAGCAGCTACCGTTCTGCTGGCCTCGCTGATGAGCATGGGCGGCGCGGTGGGTGTATCAGCCAGTCTGCTCACTGCGGGGGCGTTAAACGGCCATGACGTCACGGTACTGTTGCCGGCTATTTATCTGATGGGCAATCCGGTACAAAACGTTGGCCGTTGCCTCGGGACTGCCGAAGTCAGTCCTAAATACTACCCGCATATCATCGCCGTTTGCGCCATCAACGCGCTACTGTCGATCTGGGTAATGCAGTTCATTGTGTAGGAAGGAATAATTATGGCTGATTTATCTGCAGCGAATTTCACGCTGTTACAGGGTGCGCACGTCTATGCACCGCAGGATCGGGGAATATGCGATGTGCTTCTGGCCAACGGCAAAATTATTGCCATTGAGACAACCATCCCGACGGACATTGTGCCTGACTGTACCGTGGTTAATCTGGATGGTCGTATCCTGAGCCCCGGTTTTATCGATCAACACGTTCATTTAATTGGCGGTGGCGGGGAAGCTGGCCCGACCACGCGTACACCCGAAGTCACATTAAGCCGCCTGACGGAAGCGGGGATCACCACGGTTGTTGGCCTGTTGGGGACCGACTCTGTTACGCGACACCCGGAATCTCTGCTGGCCAAAACCCAGGCGTTGAATGAAGAAGGCATCACCGC
Source organism: Pseudocitrobacter sp. 2023LY-00077 (assembly GCF_055796175.1). Classification (NCBI taxonomy): domain Bacteria; kingdom Pseudomonadati; phylum Pseudomonadota; class Gammaproteobacteria; order Enterobacterales; family Enterobacteriaceae; genus Pseudocitrobacter; species Pseudocitrobacter sp. 2023LY-00077. The sequence continues at coordinate 90,049 of NZ_JBSPEI010000016.1, forward strand.
CTGGATGCTGACCGGGGCATACCATGTTCCTTCACCGACCATCACCGGTGCGGTGGAGAAAGACGTGGCGCTTATCGACCGGATCATCGGCGTAAAATGCGCGGTATCCGATCACCGCTCTGCTGCACCGACGGGCGATCTACTGGCGAAAATGGCGGCGGAGTCCCGCGTCGGCGGACTGCTTGGCGGGAAACCTGGCGTCAGCGTGTTCCATATGGGGAGCAGTAAGAAAGGGCTACAGCCGCTTTACCATATTCTGGAAAACAGCGATGTCCCGATTGGTAAATTATTGCCGACTCACGTCAACCGCAGTGAATATCTGTTTGAACAGGCCATTACCTTCGCACTTCAGGGCGGCACCATCGATATTACCAGCGGGATTGCCGGCCCGGTGACGCCCGCTGAGGGGATTGCCCGCGCAGTTAAAGCAGGTGTGCCATTGAGTCAGGTCACGCTAAGTTCTGATGGCAACGGTAGCCAACCACGTTTCGATGCTGCTGGTAATTTGACGGGTATCGGTGTTGCCGGTTTCGAGAGCCTACTTGAGACGCTGCATAATCTGGTTAAGGTACACGATTTTACACTTACCGATGCTCTGCGCCCGCTAACCAGCAATGTGGCGAAATTTCTCAGTTTTAGCGGGAAAGGCGAAATTGCCCTTGGTAACGATGCTGATATGGTGGTTATGACGCCGGAACTGGTTATTGAACAGGTATACGCGCATGGGAAACGCATGGTTGATAGCGGAAAAGCCTGTGTGAAAGGCACATTCGAATCGGCATAAGCCCTTGTCAGCCGTACCAATGAACGTAAAATGATCGCTTGTGCGGCTGACAGAGTAACCCTAATGGATGTAAGTGGTGCAATTTTGCATAATATCGAAACGAAATGGCTTTATGACTTTCTGACACTGGAACAGTGTCGAAACTTCTCCCAGGCAGCCATCATCCGCAATGTCTCACAACCCGCATTCAGTCGGCGGATCCGCGCCCTTGAAACTGCCGTCGGCGTAAAGCTTTTCAATCGCCAGATTTCACCTTTGCAGCTTTCCGAACAGGGGAAAATATTCCACTCTCAGGTGCGCCAGTTACTCCAGCAACTTGAAAGCAACCTCGCAGAACTTCGCGGTGGCAGTGATTATATGCAGCGAAAAATCAAAATCGCGGCCGCGCACTCCCTCTCACTGGGTTTACTACCACGCATCGTCAGAGACATGCCTGGACAGTTCACGTACTCGGTCGAAGCCATCGATATTGATCAGGCGGTCAATAAATTACGCGAAGGGCAAAGCGATTTTGTTTTCTCCTATTATGACGAAAACCTTCTTCAGGAGCCTTTTGCCAATATCCGTTTATTTGAATCGCACCTGTTTCCCGTTTGCGCCAGTGATGAACAAGGGCAAGCACGGTATTCTCTGACACAAGCGAATTTTCCCCTACTTAATTACAGCCAGCATTCCTATATGGGCAGGCAGGTTAACCGCATGCTCACTAGCCATGTAGAGTTAAATTTCAGCACGTTTTTTGTGTCTTCGATGAGTGAATTACTTAAAAAAGTGGCGCTGGACGGGTGTGGTATTGCCTGGTTGCCGGAATATTCTATCCGTCAGGAAATTCTCAGCGGCGAATTGATCGTGCTGGACAAAAGCTCTCTGGTCATACCCGTTCAGGCCTATGCATGGCGAATGGATACCCGCATGAGCCTGGTGGCGGAAAGCTTCTGGCGAGAACTGCGGTCGCTGAATACGGTTCCCTGAAAATAGCTCAGGCAACTATTCGTTGTTGATGCATGGGGGTAATCTGCGTATCCGGCCAGGATTCGTACCAACGAATGGCGGCACGTACCAGTGACTCGGTGGAATCAACAAAGGAACAGCTAAACGCTTTCTCATTCCCGACCATAACAAGCGGTATTTCTGTACAGCCCATAATTATTCGCTGCGCACCCTGCGAAATCAGACGTTCAATTTGCGGAAACAACCTTTTTTGCGCCTCTATTTTATCACCGCATTTCATGGCATAAATCGCCTTCATAACTTCAGCCTGGCTTACATCTTCCGGTTGCAGCAAGTCAATTCCTCGCACTCGGGTCTGTCTCTGATATAAACCAGTTGCCAACGTGGCGTTGGTTGCCAGCAGGCCAACACGCGTGGTTGATAACGGGATGTCACTTAACGTCGCGTTGAGAATGCTGATCATCTCGACTTTTGCAACCGCCTGGAGATCCTCAAACCAGTAATGCGCCGTATTACAGGGGATAATAATGCACTCCGCCCCAGCATCCTCCAGCATATGCAGATAACGTTCGAGATGGCGATAAGGCGAAGGGCCGCCGGATAACAAACAGGTGGTGCGATCGGGGATATCCGGAATGGAACTCACAATCAGTGGGATATGCTGTTGATCGCAACTGGCATGACGTAAATAAACAAACTTCTCTAGCATGTCTGCTGTCGCCGCTGGCCCCATCCCCCCCAAAATACCAATCGTATGTTTCATGACTTATCTCATATATTCGGTTAGGTTCAGGAACACACTATCAGTTTGAGATTAATGACAAAAATGCCGTTTTAGCTGCGGTTATGCATAAAATTCATAGCGCCGTTTGGTTTGGCTAGAGGAACTCATTGAAAACGCGTTGAATGGAGGATTCCTGCTCTTTAAGGAAACATTCGGTATTTCAATGAAAGATACATTTAAAACCTGAGGTCTTCTTGAGTTAATCAACTCATTTGTTGGGCTGATAATGGTATTAATTCTGAATCTGTTTGTTGCATAACAAATAAATTCTAATTCTGGATATCCGTCTATTCAGGGCTTTATAAGCCTATATTCCTATCCGATACGTATATGTACTCTACGTTATTAGCACAGTATTTTTTATTTTGGATACATTCACCTATAACGAAAACTTCGGGTAAGCCTTATTTAGAAAGGCTTACCCGGTTCCAGAAATGTTATTACCATGCAGTACGATACAATTCGCTAATCTCTGCAAGGGTAACTTCACGCGGATTCCCGCCAGTGCACACATCCTCTAATGCGGCCTGCGCCAGAGCAGGAATATCCTCCTTGCGCACACCGACATCACGCAAATGTGGTGGAATACCAACATCCCGATTCAGCGCAATGACCGCGTCAATGGCCGCATCACGTGCCGCGGCCAGGCTCAGCCCGTCCGTTTTCACGCCCATTGCCCGCGCAATATCACGGAACTTTTCACCGGTATACCCGGCGTTGTAGCGCATCACATGTGGCAGCAGAATCGCATTGGCCACACCGTGTGGTGTGTTATAAAATGCGCCAAGTGGATGCGCCATACCATGAACCAGCCCAAGCCCGACGTTGGAGAATCCCATCCCGGCAACATATTGCCCCAGCGCCATCGCTTCACCGGCATCACTATCCCCCGCCACCGAACCGCGTAATGCCCCGGCAATGATATCAATCGCCTTGATGTGTAACGCATCCGTCAATGCCCAGGCCGCACGCGTGGTATAGCCTTCAATTGCGTGAGTCAGCGCATCCACACCTGTTGCTGCCTTCAGTGCCGGTGGCATACCATCCATCATATCCGCGTCAATAAAGGCCACCTGAGGAATATCATGCGGATCGACGCAGACAAATTTACGTCGGTTTTCTTCATCAGTTATCACGTAATTGATGGTGACTTCCGCTGCGGTGCCTGCCGTCGTCGGAATCGCCATGATAGGCACGCTCGGTTTGCGTGTGGGTGATAGCCCTTCCAGGCTGCGAATATCGGCAAACTCAGGGTTATTACTAATGATACCAATCGCTTTACAGGTGTCCTGAGGTGAGCCACCGCCAATAGCGACCAGATAATCAGCGCCGCTTTGCGCGAACGCGTGCAACCCTTCTTTCACCACCGCGATCGTCGGGTTGGGGACCACACCGCTAAAAATCGCCCATTCCAGACCTTCACTCGCCATTTTGTCCGTGACCTTACTTACCACGCCGCACTGTACCAGCGTTTTGTCAGTCACAATCAAAGCCTTGCGATACCCACGGCGTTTGACTTCATCCGTCAATGCCCGTACCGCGCCCCGGCCAAACCAGGCCGTCTCATTTAAAATCATTCTGTTCGCCATTGACCCTCTCCTTCACAACCGGTGACATCACTCTTCAATGCGTAGCCCATAGGTTTTAAATTTCTCCAGCACGATGGCGATGGCGCTATCATCCAGCACCGGAACCGGGTCGCTGATGGCAAGCGTTGAGAGATAGAGATGGGCCAGCACTTCCACTTCATGCGCCAGCCAGAGCGCTTTCTCAAGGTTTGCTTCGCAGGCGATTAAGCCATGATGCTGAAGCAGCGTCGCCTTGCGATTTTTTAGCGCAACAGCGACATACTCCGAGAGCTCACGCGTCCCGAACGTCGCGTAAGGCGCACAGGGGATAGAGTTACCTCCGGCGGCGGCAATCATGTAGTGAATAGCCGGGATCGGGCGGTTAAGAATAGACACGGCGGTACAGTGAATCGCATGATTATGGACGACGGCCTGCGCATCGGGCCGCGTCTGGTAAGCGGCCATATGAAAACGCCACTCACTGGAAGGCAGCTTACCCTCTTCATGCTGACCGTCCGCATCAATATAGACAATCTGTTCTTCGGTCAGCTTTTCGTAAGGTATGCCCGTCGGGGTAATCAGCATTCCCCCATGATAACGCACGCTCACATTCCCCGCGGTCCCCTGGTTCAGGCCCAGGCGGGTCATTTCCAGACAGGTATCGATAATCTGCCGCGCCAGTCTGTTTCGTTCCATTTCTTACCTCTCTTAGTGATTCAAAAACGGCAACAGGCGCTTTTGTTGAGCGCTGTTGAAGACGTTGAATAATGGAACCATCATCGTATTGAACAGTAATAAAGGAATTTACATCACGTTATTTTGTGAGCCAGGTCAATTAATCCATGCCCGTAACTCGCCTTATGCGATGATTTAATAAAAACAAAATGACCGCTCTTAAAAATATTCATTAAAACGGTCATTCATATTTATTTTTCAGAGGGAAATGCCCGTTTTCACCACAATAAATTAATTCGGGCATCAGCTTTGTGGCTTTTAAGTTTTATTTTCTCAAACGGTCATGATTCTTATCACTTTAAAGTGATGAAAATCACATAAAACAACTATCTATACGCTAAGTGTGACCTCCATCATATTAACCAGCCTTTTTTATTTGAAAATGGATTCATGAGTTCACTTCCTGCCCCCTTGTTATTACCCGGCATATATCCGAACTCATCCAATTTGCGGTCTGGAGAGCAATACCGACCACAGGCTAAAGCCGTTAAAGATGCTTTTGAACCTACGAGGATGCTATGGCAAACACAACAATACAAACGCAGAGCTTTCGCGCCGCAGAGACAGGTCAGGCGAGGAGTTACGTTATTCCTTTCGCCCTCCTGTGCTCGCTTTTTTTCCTTTGGGCCGTGGCTAATAATCTGAATGACATTTTATTGCCACAATTTCAACAAGCCTTTACTCTGTCTAATTTTCAGGCCGGGTTGATTCAGTCCGCCTTTTATTTCGGTTATTTCGTCATTCCTATTCCAGCTGGGATTCTGATGAAAAAACTGAGCTATAAAGCAGGTATTATTTGCGGACTGTTCTTATATGCTTTCGGTGCCGCCTTATTCTGGCCTGCTGCCGAAGTGATGAACTACACTCTTTTCCTTATTGGCCTGTTTATTATCGCAGCTGGATTAGGGTGTCTTGAAACTGCGGCCAACCCGTTTGTGACGGTTTTAGGGCCAGAAAGTGGAGGCCATTTCAGACTGAACCTGGCGCAAACATTCAACTCTTTCGGCGCTATTATCGCCGTCGTGTTTGGGCAAAGTCTTATTTTGTCGCACGTCCCACATCAATCTCAGGAAGTGCTCGATAAAATGGCGCCAGAACAACTTAGCGCCTACAAGCACAGCCTGGTTTTATCGGTTCAAACACCTTATATGATCATCGTGGCAATCGTGTTACTGGTGGCCCTGCTGATCATGTTCACCCGCTTTCCTGCCCTGCAAAGCGACGATCACAGCGACACCTCACAAAGCTCCTTCTCAGCATCTCTGGGTCGCCTGATACGTATTCGTCACTGGCGCTGGGCGGTGCTCGCACAGTTCTGCTATGTCGGCGCGCAAACCGCATGCTGGAGTTATCTGATTCGCTACGCTGTTGAAGAAATTCCTGGCATGAGCGCAGGCTTTGCCGCCAACTATCTTACCGGCACGATGGTGTGTTTCTTTATTGGACGCTTTACCGGCACCTGGCTCATCAGCCGCTTTGCGCCACACAAAGTGCTCGCGACCTATGCCCTGCTGGCGATGCTTCTGTGTCTCTATTCAGCCTTTAGCGGCGGTCATTCAGGCCTGCTGGCGCTGACGTTATGCAGTGCGTTTATGTCCATTCAGTATCCAACCATCTTCTCGCTTGGGATCAAAAATCTGGGCCAGGACACCAAGTATGGCTCCTCATTTATCGTCATGACCATCATTGGCGGCGGCATTGTGACCCCGGTGATGGGCTTTGTCAGCGACGCGGCTGGCAATATCCCTACAGCAGAACTGGTTCCGGCAGTGTGTTTCGCTGTCATCTTCATCTTTGCCCGCTTCCGTTCACAAACGGCAGCTCACTAAATATTTTTTCCGAATAACGTGAGGGATTGGTAATGAAAAAAAGCAGCTTACCGAAAATTGGCATCCGCCCGGTAATTGATGGACGTCGTATGGGCGTTCGCGAGTCGCTGGAAGAGCAAACCATGAATATGGCGAAAGCCACGGCGGCCCTTATCAGTGCAAAACTGCGTCATGCCTGCGGCACACCGATCGAATGCGTGATTGCCGATACCTGCATCGCAGGAATGGCAGAATCTGCCGCCTGCGAAGAGAAATTCAGCAGCCAGAACGTTGGCGTCACCATTACCGTCACACCTTGCTGGTGCTACGGCAGTGAAACCATTGATATGGACCCACTGCGTCCAAAAGCTATCTGGGGCTTCAACGGCACCGAACGTCCAGGGGCCGTCTATCTTGCAGCCGCACTGGCGGCACATAGCCAAAAAGGTATCCCGGCGTTTTCTATCTACGGTCACGACGTTCAGGATGCCGATGACACCACCATTCCGGCGGACGTCGAAGAGAAACTGCTGCGTTTTGCACGCGCAGGCCTGGCTGTCGCCAGTATGAAGGGCAAAAGCTATCTCTCTGTGGGTGGCGTTTCAATGGGGATTGCAGGTTCCATCGTCGACCATAACTTCTTCGAATCCTGGCTCGGTATGAAAGTACAGGCCGTTGATATGACCGAACTGCGCCGCCGCATCGACCAGAAAATTTATGATGAAATCGAACTGGAAATGGCGCTGGCCTGGGCCGACAAAAACTTCCGCTACGGCGAAGATCAGAACGCGCAGCAGTACAAACGTAACGAAGTTCAGAGCCGGGCGGTGCTGAAAGAAAGCCTGCTGATGGCGATGTGTATTCGCGACATGATGCAGGGTAATAAAGTATTAGCCGACAAAGGGTTAGTCGAAGAATCTCTGGGATACAACGCTATTGCCGCTGGCTTCCAGGGGCAGCGTCACTGGACGGATCAATATCCAAACGGCGATACGGCAGAAGCGCTGCTCAACAGCTCTTTTGACTGGAATGGTGTACGCGAACCTTTTGTGGTCGCAACGGAAAACGACAGTCTCAACGGCGTAGCGATGCTGATGGGCCATCAGTTAACCGGCACCGCACAAATTTTTGCCGACGTTCGAACCTACTGGTCGCCGGATGCGGTCAAACGAGTGACGGGCCAACCACTGACCGGGCTGGCAGAACACGGCATTATCCACCTGATCAACTCTGGTTCCGCGGCACTGGATGGTTCTTGCCAGCAACGCGATAGCAAAGGTAAGCCGACCATGAAACCCCACTGGGAGATCACGCAACAGGAAGCCGATGCCTGCCTCGCGGCCACCGAATGGTGCCCGGCGATCCACGAATACTTCCGTGGGGGCGGCTTCTCCTCCCGCTTCCTGACCGAAGGCGGCGTACCATTCACCATGACCCGCGTCAATATCATCAAAGGCCTGGGTCCGGTACTGCAAATTGCAGAAGGCTGGAGCGTTGAATTGCCAAAAGAGATGCACGATCAACTCGACGCCCGCACCAACTCAACCTGGCCGACGACCTGGTTTGCACCACGCCTGACCGGCAAAGGTCCGTTCAGCGATGTGTATTCGGTAATGGCTAACTGGGGCGCGAACCACGGTGTATTGACTATCGGCCACGTTGGCGCGGACTTTATCACTCTGGCTGCTATGCTGCGCATTCCGGTCTGCATGCACAACGTTGAGGAGGAAAAAATCTACCGCCCTTCAACCTGGTCTGCACACGGAATGGATCTGGAAGGTCAGGATTATCGCGCCTGCCAGAACTACGGACCGCTGTACAAACGTTGATGCATTCTGCCCCCCGCTACCGGGGGGCAAATACGTTCCTGGAGTCATTATGAAACAAGAGGTCATACTGGTCCTTGACTGCGGCGCCACCAACATCCGGGCAATAGCCGTTGACCGACAAGGAAAGATTGTTGCCCGCGCCAGTGTCGCGAATTCCAGTGAGGTAGCGGCAGAGAATAACGCCTGGCATCAATGGTCGCTGGAGGACATCCTGCAACGTTTCTCCGGATGCTGTCATCGTCTGGCCAACGAACTGTCACGCTGTACCATTCGGGGCATTACGGTGACAACGTTTGGCGTTGACGGCGCACTGGTGGACGCACAGGGAGAACTTCTTTATCCGGTGATTAGCTGGAAATGTACGCGCACGGCAGCGGTCATGGAAAATATTTCCCGCTACATTGAACCCCGGCATTTGCAGACCATTTCAGGCGTTGGCGCATTCACGTTTAACACGTTATACAAACTGATTTGGCTGAAAGAGAACCATCCCCGGTTGCTTGAAAAAGCGCACGCCTGGTTGTTTATTTCCTCGCTGATTAACCACCGTTTAACTGGCGAGTTCACTACCGATATCACCATGGCGGGGACCAGCCAAATGCTGGACATCCACCACCAGGACTTCAGTTCAGCCATCCTTGAAACCACAGGTATACCGCGACGTCTGTTCCCGCGTCTTGTTAATGCCGGTGAACAAGTGGGCACGTTACAGGACAGCGCCGCCAGGATGCTCGGCCTTCCGTCGGGTATTCCGGTAATTTCTGCCGGGCATGATACCCAGTTTGCGCTTTTTGGCGCAGGTGCGGATAAAGATGAACCAGTGCTCTCTTCCGGCACCTAGGAGATTCTGATGGTCCGCAGCACACAGGTAAACACTCCCCTGCTCAGTCGCTATCCCGGCTCGACCTGTGAACTGGACAGCCAGCCTGGTTTATACAACCCAGGAATGCAATGGCTCGCCTCTGGCGTACTGGAATGGGTGCGCAAATTGCTGTGGACGCCCGATACCCCGTGGCAAGCGTTGATTGAAGAAGCGCGCCGCATCCCCGTAGGTGCTGAGGGGGTGACCATGCAATGCGATCTTCTCACCTCACCCGAGGCCGGGTGGCAGGGTGTCACACTTAATACCACGCGAGGCCATTTTTACCGGGCCGCACTGGAAGGGCTAACGATGCAACTTCAGCGCAATCTTCATACGCTGGAACAAATTGGCGAATTCAGAGCGACGGAACTGCTGCTGGTCGGCGGCGGAAGCCGCAACGCACTGTGGAATCAAATTAAAGCCGATATGCTCGATTTACCCATCAAAGTCCTGGAAGACGCGGAAACCACCGTCGCAGGCGCAGCCATGTACGGCTGGTATGGCATCGGTGAATTCACCACCCCCGAACAGGCGCGCGGACAGGTGCAATACCAGTACCGCTATTTTTATCCACAAACGGAATCAGTCTTAACAGAAGGAGTGTGAAATGCTCAAAACAATTTCGCCTTTAATTTCTCCGGAGCTACTGAAGATTCTGGCTGAAATGGGCCACGGCGACGAAATTATTTTTTCTGACGCCCATTTTCCGGCACACAGCATCGGCCCACAGGTTATCCGCGCCGATGGTCTGCAGGTCAGCGATTTACTGCGTGCGGTGATCCCGCTCTTTGAACTCGATAGCTACGCACCGCCGCTGGTGATGATGGCCGCCGTGGAAGGCGACAGCCTCGACCCGGAAGTGGAATCACGCTATCGCGATGCGCTCTCTTTACACGCGCCCTGCCCTCCCGTTACACGTATTGACCGCTTTGCCTTCTACGAGCGGGCGCAACACGCCTTTGCGATCGTTATCACAGGCGAGCAAGCGAAGTACGGGAATATTCTTTTAAAGAAAGGAGTTACGCCGTAATCTTTTGCCGTTTCGCCCGCAAACGACGGGCGATCATCGAAGGATGGAGTGAGAAAAGATGAAAACGGCACGTCAGCAGGCGATCCTTAAACTCTTGACCGACCATAAAAGCCTGACTACAGATGCGCTTGCACTGCAGCTTAACGTCAGCAAAGAGACCATACGCCGCGATCTCAGCGAGCTTCAGGCGCAGGGAAAAGTGCTGCGCAATCACGGACGTGCCAAATCCATTCATCGGGAAAATCAGGACAGCGGCGACCCGTTTCACATTCGCCTTAAAAGCCATTACGCCCACAAAGCCGACATTGCCCGCGAAGCGCTGGCCTGGATAGAAGAAGGTATGCTGATTGCGCTTGATGCCAGCTCCACCTGCTAGTATCTCGCACGTCAGTTACCGGACATCAATGTGTATGTGTTCACCAATAGTCAGCCCATTTGTCAGGAGCTGAGTAAACGTGAAAACATCCAGCTTATCTGCTCCGGCGGCACGCTGGAGCGTAAATATGGCTGCTACGTGAATCCTTCGCTGATTTCACAGCTCAAACCACTGGATATTGACCTGTTTATTTTCTCTTGTGAAGGCGTCGACCGTGGTGGTGCGCTCTGGGATTCCAATACCCTTAATGCCGATTTCAAATCAATTCTTCTCAAACGTGCCGCACAATCGCTGTTATTGATCGATAAAAGTAAATTCAACCGCTCAGGCGAAGCGTGTATCGGCCACCTTGAGGATGTAACACATATTATTTCTGATGTGCAAAATGGAAAGTGAAGGAGTGATGCCAGCCGGAACATGATAACAAAAGCACGTTTCACGCAATGAAGAGCGTAATTTATGCATTGTGCCAATATTTCTACGAGACGAATCCTTCATTATATAAATCTTCTGACACACTGATTATGTCTACGTTTGAGGCTGTAATTTAAATTGTGTATCTGCCTGTTTTTGATATGTTCACTCTAACAACGGAGACAGGCGAATTATGGACGAAAACAAACTCAAAGCGCTGGCTGCTGAACTGGCTAAAGGCCTCAAAACTGAAGCAGATCTTAACCAGTTTTCCCGTATGCTGACAAAGTTAACCGTCGAAACGGCACTCAATGCTGAACTGACAGACCATCTCGGGCACGAGAAAAATGCCCCAAAATCAGGCTCAAATACCCGTAATGGGTACTCATCTAAAACGCTACTTTGCGACGATGGCGAAATTGAAATCAGTACACCCCGCTACCGGGAGGGTACTTTTGAACCCCAGCTTATCAGGAAAAATCAGACTCGCATCACACAAATGGACAGCCAGATTTTATCTCTGTACGCCAAAGGTATGACTACACGGGAAATCGTCGCCACGTTTAAAGACATGTACGATGCCGATGTGTCTCCGACGCTAATATCGAAAGTTACCGATGCGGTCAAAGAACAGGTTGCAGAATGGCAAAACCGGTCTCTCGATGCGCTGTATCCCATTGTTTATCTTGACTGTATTGTGGTGAAAGTTCGTCACAGCGGCAGCGTGATCAACAAAGCTGTGTTTCTGGCACTGGGCATCAACACCGAAGGACAGAAAGAACTTCTGGGGATGTGGCTTGCCGAAAACGAAGGAGCAAAGTTCTGGCTGAATGTGCTGACAGAGCTGAAAAATCGGGGCATTCAGGACATCCTGATTGCCTGCGTGGACGGTCTGAAGGGCTTCCCGGATGCGATAAACAGCGTCTATCCTCAGACGCATATCCAGTTGTGCATCATCCATATGGTACGCAACAGCCTGAAATACGTGTCGTGGAAGGACTACAAAGCCGTCACTGGCGGGCTGAAAGCGGTTTATCAGGCACCGACAGATGAAGCCGCGCTGATGGCGCTGGATGCGTTCGCGGACGTCTGGGACGATAAATACCCGCAAATCAGTAAAAGCTGGCGTACACACTGGGAAAATCTCAATACCTTCTTCGGGTACCCGCCAGATATCCGCAGGGCTATCTACACGACGAATGCCATAGAATCGCTGAACAGTGTGATCCGGCAGGCGATAAAGAAACGTAAGGTGTTCCCGACAGATGACTCAGTACGGAAAGTGATTTATCTGGCGATTAAGGATGCTTCAAAAAAATGGAACATGCCGATCCAGAACTGGCGGCTGGCGATGAGTCGTTTTATCATCGAGTTCGGTGATCGCCTGAGCGATCACCTTTAATATGGTGGCAGTTACACAGAATTATTTACAGGGTCAGACCCAACGCCTCCTTTATTTTATATAATTTAAGGCTAGTTGTTTTTTCTAATCGTGATAGCGTCCTCAACAACATTTGCTAGATTTTCTTTAATCCAATTGTATTTTTCTTGGCTTGTAGAACCGGTAGGATTATAGCATTTCACAATAGCTGAAAGTTTTTTCCCTTTATCGCCATACCCTATGTAATCAAAAGGATTATCACCTTTAGTAGAGGTATTTCCACCACTGTCTTTTAGACCATGTATATAAATACCTACAACACCTTTTCCATTATTCCATCCTTCAATAATTTCGTGATTGATCCACTTGCGATTAGCTGTATCACTACCGACGAGCACCACAATGCATGATTTTCCATACATTTCGTCTGCGATCCATTTCTTTATCGCAGCATCTCCGCCTTTTTTAACTGTTTCCCAATTATTATCTGAAGTGGGAGTATTACCGTCAATAGCTCCGATACTACGCACTGTGGCGACCCGCCAATTATCAGGAATATAATGAAAGCTGTAGAAGCAATTACGTTTAGTCATGATTCAATCCTTATTTCAATGAGCCAAGTAAGTCGATTAATACACCCTTAATCGTTTCCAAATCTGAGTTATGGTCTGAAAGTTTTTCTATTTTCTCTTTCAGTTCTTTGGTGAAATTAGCACTATCAAAGTATCCATCTTGAGAAAGTTTATTATGAATTTCTCTTGTCGCATATTCCGTTGCGCCGACAGGAATTAACAAAAGCCCGTTATTCTTTGCTATTTCAAACTCTTTAATTAAACCATCAGCGTTGACAACAGCACCATCTTTTATCTTATTGCCAAAAACAAAAATCGCTATCCCAGCATGCGAAATCATATCCGTACGATATTCATTCCATATCTCTGAAATCGGTCGTTTACCAACTTCATATTGTGGGAAAGGTCTCAGTATTAATTGATCAGAGTCTAAACGCTTACCGCTCATATACACATTTTCTAATACTCCGGTAATAACTGAGCTACCAATACCTAATCCAAACCCAGAGACTATTCGGAATCCTAAAGCTGCTATATCTTTCGATAAAGAGTAAATGAAATGTTGAGCTTCATCTGGTTTCCACCGGGCATACTCATGTGCCGAGCCAGATAAAAAGATAGTTTTTCTTCTATACGCCCATTCTAACTGATGAAGAATATCTGTTATTTCAGAATAGTCAGATACAAGTATTGTTTTAATACCAAATCGAAGTAAATCTTGAATAAAAAGTTCTTGTTTGCGCTTTCTATATTCCGTATCGGCCTGAGTTTCTTCGGCGATTGGCTCTACAAGTTTCTGAATACAATAATGCTGTCTTTGATCCGTTGAGTAAGCAATTCGCACTCTGCTCAGGATATAATCAAGGTTCGGATCTGTAAAACTAAAACCTAAGAATAAAAATGTCTTAGATACTAGATCACCGCTTAACGCATTAATAAACGGCTGCATTTTGATATGATAACTCTCGTAATCATCTTTCGTGATTACAGCTTCATCAGGATTTTCTATATCTCCGTGCATTTTATAAACAACAGCATCTCGACCACGTTTTGTAAAACTCAGTTGTTTGACACGATATTTTGTATCAGGTATTTTCCCTGCTTCAGTTAAAGATTTCTCAATAAGTTTATCGTAGTTAGTTGTCCAATATGTAGATATTGGAAGCCTTGCAAGAATTTTATGGTTTGAAGTTATTTCAACATCATCAGATAGCTTATTTATCAGGAGCTGATTGAGTTTACCTCGGTTCGCTGCATTTGAATTGCAGTGATATTGAGCTAAAGCAACTAAATCTGTTTCTTTTTCAATCTCTAGCTCCAGCTCTTCAGCTATGGGACGGAGTAACTCAGTCCAACTTACAAATCCTGCGGGGGCTGAAAGGCCCGCTCCTGCAAAAATTGCTAAATTATCTTCTGCTAAATCATTTAGCAACGTAGCAATCAACCGTCTCCTTTGTGACTCCGTAGTCGCTTTCAATTTTCCACTCCATTATTTATAACTAACAGGTCGTGATTTGTATCCTATACACAATGTAAACGAAGCCGTAAACACCGACATAATTAACCATTATAAAAAGTAGGTCAATAATTTATATCACATCACAAACAACACTCTTCCCACAGTTAGGAAATGTGAAAATTAGTCATAATATTCAATGAGTTGATTGCTTTCGCTGTTCCTATCATCGACAAAATTGTAGGAGAAGTGAGGGAAGCACCATAACAGGATTACTGTCTCAGAGGCAGATCACGCAACGACTAACAGAAGAGCAGAAGGGCAGAAGGGCAGAAGAGCAGAAGAGCAGAAGAGCAGAAGAGCAGAAGAGCAGAAGAGCAGAAGAATTTGAGAAGCTATCACAACAACATAGTAGATTCAGATATCGCTAAAAACAATCTTCTCAGTGGGAAAGGTAGCAAAATGAAGAAGTTCAGTGACTAGTCCTGATATAGGTTGACAGTTTTCTGCCTGTAAAACGCCTAATGAACATCATCGGGCGTTTTGTATTTCAGGGCCAGATGTGGCCGTTCATGGTTATAAATTGCCACGGACTCTTTTACCATCATCCTGGCTTGTGTGAGATCCGCCGGGCGCGAGAGTAAAAATTCATTTTTCAGGATCCCGTTTATCCGCACAGCCAGCGCATTCTGGTAGCAGTCATAGCCATCGGTCATTGAACAGGTTATTCCGTTTCTTTCATGAACTGACTGATAAAGTACCGAACAGTATTGCAGTCCTCTGTCAGAGTGATGTACCAGCGGACCTGTCGTCTTTCTCTGCCTCAGAGCGTGTCTGAACGCTTTTACCACGTTTTCTGTCTGCAGGTTTTCCCCGACATGGTAACCCACGATTTTTCTGGAGCAGGCATCAGTGACCAGACTCAGATAAGCCGTGCCGCTGCGCAGCGGAAGATAAGTTATATCAGCGACCCAGACCTGCTCTGGCTCAAGGGCGGTAACCTGTTCAGGGCCGGGTTTGAGCTGATTAGGATGCCGGTAAAAGCGATGATGGCTGTTGGTGGTTTTGTGATATGCCCGTTTCACTGGCACCAGAAGCCGGTATTCATCCATCAGGTTAAACAGACGGTCTCGTCCAATATTCAGCCTTTTATCGGCCTGAGTGTTCAGCAGATAGTGCAGTTTACGCGTACCGATTCTCGGCTGACGACACCTGACACGGGCAATAAAATCAAGAACCTGAGCATGATGTTCCTGCCGTTTTCTGCGCCTTGTGTTGTCCTGATACCATGCCTGTCTGCTGTGCCCCAGAAACTGGCATACGCGTGTAACGGTTATTTTTGGGGCCGGACTTTGCGCGAGGACTTGCCGGGCCGCTTTTTTACGAGACTCACCCCGTAATCATTTTTCAGGACATTGACAACCGACTCAAAAAACGCAGCTTTCTGGTTTGCCAGCTCAAGCTGTTCTTCAAGTTCCCTGATTCTTTGCTCGGGTGTAAGTGGGGCAGTCGTCTGAGCCACAGGCAGTTTCCTCTTCACCAGGTCAGGAAGTCCGGGGCTCCAGTCAAGCCGGCCATATTTACGCAGCCAGACAAGAACGGTGGAGCGCCCCTGAATGCCATACCGCAGCTGGGCCTGTTTATAGGTCATCTCGCCTTTTTCGACCAGCTCAACGACGGCTATTTTAAAGGATAGAGGATAATCACGTTGGGTGCGTTTGAACTCAGTCATCATCACGTTCTCCGGATTTAAGTCAGGAACGTGTCAACGCTATTCAGGACGGGTCACAGATACAAAAAAAGCCCGTTTATACGGGCTTTTTTTGCACCATCTGATGCACCATAAAATCAAAACTACATTTCAAGTTATTGATTTTATTACAAATTTGGCGGAAGCGTAGAGATTCGAACTCTAGAACCCTTTCGGGTCGCCGGTTTTCAAGACCGGTGCCTTCAACCGCTCGGCCACGCTTCCAATGAGGCGCACTATAAACATCCCGCCCCGACCTGTAAAGCCCCATTTTGATCGTTTGCCTGAAAAACAGTCAAAAACGTGTTATTCGTCTGAAATTACAACAAAATGGCGAGTTTTTCGGCACTTACAGCGCGCTCATTTTGATTAATGCTTCTTGATGTACATATCTTTTGTGAAGTAATAACCCAGTCTGTCGGGCGTAAAACCACCCACCCACGGTTTCACCAGGTGCGAACGTACATAGTGGTATACCGGAATAGAGGGCACATCCTGCGCTAACAGATCTTCTGCCTGCTGATAATAACGTCCGCGCGCGGCGATATCAGGGGCTTTAGCCGCATTCAGCAACGCCGCATCGTAGGCCGGGTTGCTATAGCGGCTGGTATTACTGCTGTCGCCGGTGCGGAAGTTGTTGAGGAAGGTGGTGGCATCGTCATAATCGGCAATCCAGGCGTAGCGCACGGCGTCAAAATTTCCCGTGCGTTTCGCGTCGAGCATGGTTTTCCACTCCTGGTTTTGCAGTTTGGCCTCAACACCAAGATTTTTCTTCCACATCGATGCGGCGGCAATAGCAATACGTTGATGCGACTCAGAGGTGTTATAGAGCAGATTAAAGCTCAGCGGGTGGTCGTCGCCAAAACCGGCTTCCGCGAGCAACTTTTTAGCTTCGGCAATCCGCTTCTCGCGCGGCCAGCTGGCGTAGTCAGGATTTTTTAGCGTGATACCGCCTATCTCCGGCTGACTCACCAGCCAGGCCGGGCGTTGCCCCTGCCCCAATACTTTCCCGGCAATGATGTCTTTATCCAGCGCCATATTCAGCGCGCGGCGCACGCGGGCGTCGTTGAAAGGTGGGCGGGTGGTGTTGAGTTCGTAGTAATAGGTCGCCAGATGGGGAGAGACATCGAGCTGCTCCGGCATCGTTTTCTTCAGCAGCGCAAACTGGTTAATTGGCACCGTTGAGGTAATGTCGATTTCTCCCGCCCGATAGCGGTTCACATCCGCGGCTTCCGATGAGATGGGCAGATAAGTGACCTGATTGATCACCGTGTGGGCGTCATCCCAGTAGCGTGGATTGCGTTTGCCGACAATGCGCTCATTCACCACCCATTGAGACAACGTATAGGGCCCGCTGCTGACAAAGTGTTCAGGCTTAGTCCATTTCTCGGCAAAGCGGGTAACCAGCACCTTATCCAGCGCCACCAGCGACGGGTGCGCCAGCATCGGTAAAAAAGCTGCGGTAGGCTGAGTGAGCGTAATTTCCAGCGTTTTGTCATCAAGCGCTTTAACGCCCAACGTATCCGGCGCTTTTTTCCCTTCGGCGATATCAGCAGCATTGACGATATTCATATTTCCCAGATAGCTGGCGTAAGGTGACGCCGTTTTCGGGTCAACCAGCCGCTGCCAGCTCCAGACGACATCCTGCGCGGTAATCGGCGTACCGTCGGACCAGGTAATGCCCTCGCGCAAGTGGAATATCCAGTTACCTTTGTTTTCCCACGATGCCGCCAGCCGGGGTTCAATCGTGCCATCAGGCTTCACCGCCACCAGCCCGTCGAACATATCGCTGATGATATTAAATTCAACGTCGCTTTCCACTTTATGCGGGTCGAGCGAGGCGGGCTCGCTGCCGTTGTTTCTGACCAGTTCCTGTTTATCCGCAAGTACCGTGCCTTCCGGTACGTTCGCCGCACTGACAGCGGTAGTGAAGAACGCCAGCCCTGTTACCAGCATGATGGCGGTAATACGGTTGTGATGATGTGGTTTCATTTCCCTTGCCTTTATTTTAATTGTCGAGACACCCTCTTCACTCTTAGCGCTGGTATCAAAATAAGGCAATGGTTTTCAGTCACCTATAAGAGGTTGATCTCGCTCTTTGCGCTGAGTAAAGATGGGTAAAAGGATTAGGGGATATGCAGGACATTTCTTATGCTGTTTCACTATTAATATCCATCATAAAGAGAGTGAATCATGGATCGCATAATTACCTCATCGCGTGACCGCTCGTCCCTGCTGAGCACGCATAAAGTTCTGCGTAATACCTATTTCCTGCTGAGCCTGACGCTTGCGTTTTCGGCGATCACCGCAACCGCAAGCACCGTGCTGATGCTGCCGTCTCCGGGATTGATTCTGACGCTGGTCGGCATGTACGGCCTGATGTTCCTGACCTATAAAACCGCGAACAAACCGACCGGGATTATCTCCGCGTTCGCCTTCACCGGCTTCCTCGGTTATATCCTGGGGCCAATCCTCAACGCCTACCTTTCTGCCGGTATGGGCGACGTGATTGGTATGGCGCTGGGCGGTACCGCACTGGTGTTCTTCTGCTGCTCGGCCTACGTGCTGACCACCCGCAAAGACATGTCCTTCCTCGGCGGTATGCTGATGGCAGGCATTGTGGTAGTGCTGATCGGTATGGTGGCGAACATCTTCCTGCAACTGCCGGCTCTGCATCTGGCGATCAGCGCAGTGTTCATTCTGATCTCTTCAGGCGCGATTCTGTATGAAACCAGCAACATCATTCACGGCGGAGAAACCAACTACATCCGCGCAACCGTGAGCCTGTATGTGTCGCTGTACAACATCTTTATCAGCCTGCTGAGCATCCTGGGCTTTGCCAGCCGCGACTAACGCCGACTGAACCTCACAAGGCCTCGCTTATGCGGGGTCTTTTTTTTTGCTACACTGCCCACCGTTTGTATGACGTGTGAAAAATTATGTTGATCTACGAAGACAAAGAAATTGAGACCGATAACGACGGTTATCTGAAAGACTCCACCCTGTGGAGCGAAGGCATGGCGGTTGCCATTGCCGCGAATGAAGGCATTGAACTGAGCCCGGAACACTGGGAAGTGGTGCGTTTTGTCCGCGAGTTTTATGTGGAGTTTAACACCTCCCCCGCTATCCGCATGCTGGTGAAAGCGATGGCCAATAAGTTTGGCGAAGAGAAAGGCAACAGCCGCTACCTTTATCGTTTATTCCCGAAAGGCCCGGCTAAGCAGGCGACGAAAATTGCCGGCCTGCCTAAACCGGTAAAATGCATTTAATAGCGAATGCTGAAGCCATCCCACGCTTTCTGGGGTTGATGCGGTTCGGCCAGAACCCGGTCAACTCTGGCGCTGCGTGGGCCTCCGGCTTTTAGCCACGCCAGCAACGTTTCCACCTGCACCTGTTCGCCGCAGGCAACCACTTCCACGCTGCCGTCGTCCATATTACGGGCATAGCCCTTAAGCCCTAACCGTAGCGCTTCTCGCTGAGTGCTGTAGCGAAACCCTACGCCCTGAACCATGCCATAGACCCACGCAATGGTGCACACTGATGCCATTTTGCCTCCCGTCGCAATCCCTGAAGTTCCGTTAAGTATGACATTTTCCAGACGTTTTACCGAACGCGGGGCCGCAATATTGCCATGTTCATTGCAATTGGACGGCGAAGTCGGGAAAATGCAGCCCTTCCCATCGAATAGCCAGAATAATTATCTATATACGCCTCAATTTTTGAAGAACACTGAAGAACGCCCAAGAGCATGTGTTTTCTTTAGCTTATTCAATATGTTGTAAGTATAGCCCGTATGAAATTCGGTTAAGTTCATATGACCCCAAATGCCCCAAAACAGCCAAAAACCACCCTCAAATGTCCCACCCATGCCCCAAGGAATTTCATTGTTTTGTGTCTTTTTTAGCTGTTTTTTCCTGCAGTTACGGACCTTATACGGGAAGCCTATACGTTAATTTAGTCCGTCAGATTAGACCACTGGGTTGTCATCGAACTCACCAGAACGTGCATCATTGATGATGTACGTGATCACCCCGAAAACACCTCTTGATGGCGAACTACCATCGAGCACTTTTGCTGCTCACCACCTTATCCGTCACTCCTTTGGAGGCAATCTTCAATGCCTGGTTGAATGCAATAACTGTTACTGGCCTTTGCTGAAATTTGACCCGGTTGGAGTGACTCTGAAAAACGTAAACATCGTGGGGATATTTGTCCCTGCGCCTCTGTACAATGTGGCGAACAACGGCTGGTACAGATAGGATTTTCTCTTCAAATCTTCCGTTCGCCTCCACGACAAGGGAGTCACCTATAAGGTTACCGTAACGCAGACTGACCACCCTACCAATGCCGACCGGTAAGATATGCAGAAGAACCCATAAATCTGACCATGTGTCGCTGATATCTTTCAGTTTACAATTTATCGATGCGAATTCATGTAACGTTAACTGGCTCATGTTGTGTACTTTTTTTTCTGGCTGATTTGCACCAAGCTTATCAAAAAAAAATGGACAAAATCATGATTAGCTCTCATTCCCGCGCTCATGCAAGCTCCGGCTGTAAACAGAGTCAGCCGGCATTTCGACGCGCACCGAGATAAACACATCTTTAGTGATACCAAGTGGTCACCACTCAGCCGCGGTTATCAGCATATGTGGTGACCGCATTATTAACTTATATACTTTTTGCACGTGCCAGGGCATGAACAACCTGGCCGCTGCCGCAGCCCATTACGATAATCATCGCGACTGCGGCACTTTTAGTTAGTCCTGCTGAA
>NZ_JBSPEI010000017.1:0-104755 GCF_055796175.1 Pseudocitrobacter sp. 2023LY-00077
TTGCCTGGCGGCACTAGCGCGGTGGTCCCACCTGACCCCATGCCGAACTCAGAAGTGAAACGCCGTAGCGCCGATGGTAGTGTGGGGTCTCCCCATGCGAGAGTAGGGAACTGCCAGGCATCAAATTAAGAAGTACGACTGATAAAAATCAGTCATAGTGACAAAGAAATTCGGTGGAGCGGTAGTTCAGTCGGTTAGAATACCTGCCTGTCACGCAGGGGGTCGCGGGTTCGAGTCCCGTCCGTTCCGCCACTTATTAAGAAGCCCTGAGTTAACGCTCAGGGCTTTTTTTCGTCCACTGATTGATTATTGCGTTATCAGCAAAAATCCTCTGCATTTTTCACTCTTTTTCTCCCCCATCCGTATCGCCATAATCCTCTTTACTATCAAAACAAAGGATTTAAGAGGAACACTATGTCTATCCCTGCATTTGGTCTTGGTACTTTCCGTCTGAAAGATGACGTGGTCATTGCTTCGGTAAAAACCGCGCTGGAACTGGGTTATCGCGCGGTTGATACCGCACAAATCTACGATAACGAAGCCGCCGTGGGTCAGGCGATTGCTGAAAGCAGCGTACCCCGTGAAGAGATCTTTATCACCACCAAGATCTGGACCGAAAATCTGAGCAAAGAGAAGCTGATCCCAAGCCTCAAAGAGAGCCTTAAAAAGCTGCGTACCGATTATGTCGATTTAACGCTGGTCCACTGGCCATCGCCAAACAACGCCGTCTCTGTCGAAGAGTTCATGCATGCGCTGCTGGAAGCCAAAAAACAGGGCCTGACGCGTGAAATCGGTATCTCTAATTTCACCATCCCGTTGATGGAGCAGGCGATAAGCGCGGTTGGTGCTGAGAATATCGCGACCAATCAGGTCGAGCTTTCCCCGTACCTGCAAAACCGGAAAGTGGTGGACTGGGCGAGTGAGCACGGCATTCACATCACCTCTTACATGACGCTGGCTTACGGCAAGGCGCTGAAAGATGAAACCATTGTGCGTATTGCCGCAAAACATAATGCTACGCCAGCACAGGTGATTCTGGCATGGGCGATGGGGGAAGGTTACTCGGTGATTCCTTCTTCTACCAAACGTGAAAACCTGGCAAGTAACCTGCTGGCGTTGAAACTGCAACTGGATGGCGAAGACAAAAAAGCGATCGCTGCCCTGGATTGCAACGATCGCCTGGTCAGCCCGGAAGGCCTGGCGCCGAACTGGGATTAACTCTCCTGCGTGCGGGTAGCAAAGCTGCCCGCATGTTCACTCAGGAAATCAATGAATGCCCGGATACGCGGGCTCACCGCTTTATCACTGTAATACACTGCGCTAAACGGCATCTCGACCGGTACCCGCTGTTCGGCGAGCAGTTCCACGAATTCTCCCCGCTCCAGTTCCTTCGTAATCATGTAATCCGACAGACACGCAATCCCATTTCCGTTCAGGCAGAGTTGTTTAATGGTTTCTCCACTATTGGACGACAGCCCACTGGTAATTTCATGCAACTGGCCATCACAACAGGAGACCGGCCAGGTATTCAACGTAGCCGGTTCGGTAAAGCCTAAACAGAGATGATCCTTAAGATCGGCGACGGTATCAGGTTTACCATGACGCGCGATGTATTCCGGCGAGGCGACTATCTTGCGATAACTGGTAAATAGCGGCCTGGCGCGCAGGCTGGAATCGCTTAACGCCCCGGCTCGAATCGCCACATCGACCTTTCTCTCAATCAGATTGATAAACGTCTCCGAGGAGACCAGCGAAAGCGTGATTTCCGGATAGCGTTCGCGAAAGGGCTTAATCAGCGGCGTCAGGAAATTGAGCGTCACGGGCGTCGCGGCATCCACACGTAGCACTCCACGCGGTACGCGGCGCGTCTCCATGACTTCATCTTCAGCAGCGGCCATCTCCTGAAGAATCACCTGCACACGGCGGAAATAGCGCTCGCCTTCTTCCGTCAGGCTGAGCTGGCGCGTCGTGCGGTTGAGCAGGCCGACGCCCAGCTTAGACTCCAGTTTTTTTACGGCCCGGCTGACCGCCGAGTTGGCCTGGCCGAGCTGCTCCGCCGCACGGCTGAAGCTGCCGCTTTCGACGACGGCAACGAAAATGGCAATTTCTTCTGAGGTTGCTTTCATTGTTGCACCTGATGCAAAATTCAATTGAGATTTTGATGGTTTTTGTTATTAAAACATCCCGGCATACTTCGTGTCATCTTAATACTGAATGATGTGGAGTAAATTATGCCTCTGGCTTTACTTGCGTTGACTATCAGTGCCTTTGCGATAGGCACAACGGAATTTGTGATTGTTGGACTGGTGCCAACCATTGCTGACCAGCTATCTATCTCTCTGCCGTCCGCCGGCCTGCTGGTTTCTATCTATGCATTAGGTGTCGCCATTGGCGCACCGGTTCTGACTGCACTCACCGGTAAACTGCCGCGCAAACAGCTGTTGCTGGGGCTGATGGTGCTGTTTACGTTGGGTAACCTGCTGGCCTGGCAGGCTCCGGGCTATGCCACGTTAGTGTTGGCTCGCCTGATGACGGGCCTGGCGCATGGCGTATTCTTCTCAATTGGCTCCACAATCGCCACCAGCCTGGTGCCGAAAGAGAAAGCTGCTTCCGCGATTGCTATTATGTTTGGCGGGCTGACCGTCGCGCTGGTGACCGGTGTACCGTTAGGCACGTTTATCGGTCAGCACTTCGGCTGGCGTGAAACGTTCCTCGCGGTCTCCATGCTGGGCGTGATTGCCTTAATCGCCAGTGCGATTCTGGTGCCGAATAACATTCCCAGCCGTGCGCCAGCCAGCCTGCGCGAACAGGTTAAGGTGCTGACACATCCGCGTTTACTGATGATTTATGCGGTAACCGCGCTCGGCTACGGTGGCGTATTTACGGCGTTCACCTTCCTTGCGCCGATGATGCAAAACCTGGCCGGTTTTACACCGAGTGCAGTGAGCTGGATCTTACTGGGGTACGGGGTTTCGGTGGCCATTGGCAATATCTGGGGCGGCAAGCTGGCAGATAAACATGGTGCGGTGCCGGCGCTGAAATTCATCTTTGCTGCGCTGATGGTTTTGCTGTTGGTGTTCCAGTTCACCGCCTCGATGCAGTATGCCGCGCTGGCGACGGTGCTGGTGATGGGGATATTTGCTTTCGGTAACGTTCCGGGTCTGCAGGTCTATGTGGTACAGAAAGCGGAGGAGTACACGCCTTCAGCGGTTGACGTGGCTTCCGGGCTTAACATCGCCGCCTTTAACATTGGCATCGCATTGGGTTCTATTATCGGCGGCCAAACGGTAGAGCATTATGGCCTGGCGCAAACCCCGTGGATTGGCGCTGTGATTGTTCTGGTTGCTCTGTTACTGATTGGCCTGAGCGGTCGCCTGGATAAGACGCCTCGCGTAGTATTAGGCTAATACAAACCGAGTAAGCACTTGCTTACAGAAGTTCACACAGCTTTATCGCGATTGGCGTTGAAACTGTAAGCAAAAATCCCTATAACTGAAGAACCACCCTGGAAACAGGTTGGTTCTTTGTTTATTGAGGTCAAAAAAAGAAAGTGCGAAAAAATACCTATGCTATGCGTTACATTGCCGGTCAACCTGCGGAGCGAATTTTGCCTCCGCCTGGGATGTATGCAGGTATGGGGCAGGCACTGCCCGCGGGTACACCGTTAAGTACTGAAGAAAATATTCGCGTTCTGGTGTGGAACATCTTTAAGCAGCAGCGAGCCGAATGGTTGTCGGTGCTGAAAAATTTTGGCAAAGATGCCCACCTGATGCTGCTTCAGGAAGCGCAAACCACGCCCGAGCTGGTAAAGTTTGCGACCACCAACTACTTAGCCGCGGATCAGGTTCCTGCATTCGTCCTGCCACAGCATCCCTCTGGTGTGATGACGCTCTCCTCTGCGCAACCGGTCTATTGCTGCCCGCTGCGCGAGCGCGAACCTATTCTGCGCCTGGCAAAATCTGCGTTAGTGACCGTTTACCCACTTCCTGACTCGCGTCTGCTGATGGTGGTGAACATCCACGCGGTGAATTTCAGCCTTGGCGTCGATGTTTACAGTAAACAACTGCTGCCAATTGGCGATCAGATTGCGCACCACAGTGGCCCGGTGATTATGGCCGGTGATTTTAATGCCTGGAGCCGCCCGCGCATGAATGCGCTCTATCGCTTTGCCCGCGAAATGTCGCTGCGCGAAGTACGTTTTTCCGATGACCAGCGCCGTCGCGCGTTTGGTCGCCCACTCGATTTTGTCTTTTATCGCGGTTTGAATGTGCACGATGCATCGGTTCTGGTGACGCGTGCTTCCGATCATAACCCGCTACTCGTCGAATTCAGTCCCGGCATACCTGTCAAATAGAGGTGCGTCAGGTCTGCCATGGGCAGACCTGTTCCTTCAGTGCTGCCCTTTATTTCAAACACAACCAAGGACAGCACAATGACAACACATTCCCACCATGACAACGTTGAAAAACAGTTTGGCTCTCAGGCGCAAGCCTATTTAACCAGCGCGGTACATGCCTCTGGCCGTGATTTACAGCGGCTGAAAGCCCGTCTGAGGGATTTTCCTGAGGCTCACCTGCTGGATTTAGGCTGCGGTGCAGGACACGCAAGCTTTGTCGCGGCGGGTGAAGTGGCGCAGGTCACGGCTTATGATTTATCCAGCCAGATGCTGGCGGTGGTCGCTCAGGCGGCAACGGAGAAGGGGCTGGATAATGTCTCTACCCGTCAGGGTTATGCCGAATCATTGCCTTTTGAAGCGGCTAGTTTTGATGTGGTGATTAGTCGCTATTCGGCGCACCACTGGCACGATGTGGGTCAGGCCCTGCGGGAAGTGAAGCGAGTACTGAAGCCGGGCGGTACGCTGATTATTATGGATGTGATGTCACCGGGTCATCCGGTACGCGATATCTGGCTGCAAACGGTTGAAGCGCTGCGCGATACTTCCCACGTTCGCAACTACTCCAGCGGTGAGTGGCTGGCGCTGGCGGCAGAAGCCGGGCTGGCGGTGGATAATCTGATTACCGACAGGTTGCCGCTGAATTTCGCTTCATGGGTTGAGCGTATGCGCACGCC
Organism: Pseudocitrobacter sp. 2023LY-00077; assembly: GCF_055796175.1. Lineage (NCBI taxonomy): Bacteria > Pseudomonadati > Pseudomonadota > Gammaproteobacteria > Enterobacterales > Enterobacteriaceae > Pseudocitrobacter > Pseudocitrobacter sp. 2023LY-00077. The sequence continues at coordinate 5,071 of NZ_JBSPEI010000017.1, forward strand.
TGCGGCGCTGTGCGAGGCGATACGGCTCTATCAGGAGAGTGCGTCTGCGGAGGTGAAAACGTGGTTTGCGTTACAGGAGGATGGCTCCTTTACCAGCGATACCATCATGTTTGAAGCGCATAAAGCACGCTAGAAACAAAAAAGGCACCGGAAAACGGTGCCTTTTTTCTTATTTGCCGATCAGGAATCCGGACGGTCGTTATTTTTCACAAACAACGTCAGCTGATCGCCGGGTTTCAGGTTGTCAGTATCATCGTTCCAGCGCATCACATCTTTGATGTTCACACCGTGACGTTTAGCAATACTGGACAGCGAGTCGCCTTTACGCACGCGATAGGTAATGCTATCGCTGTTTTTAGCAAGCAGCGCTGCGCTGTTACCTGCGCCAACCGTTAAGCTCTGACCAATCTTCAGATTATTGCCGCGCAGGTTATTCCACTGCTTCAGGTCGCTTGCGGACACGCCGAGACGTGATGCGATACCTGACAGGGTGTCACCTGAGCGCACTTTATAGCTGCGGCTCTGCAATGGCGTATTGTCAGCAACCAGCGTTGGCTGGACTGCGGCAATATCACCTGAAGCCAGCGATTCACGCAGCTGGTCAGCATGCTTCTGCGGTACCATCACGTACTTCGGGCCACTTGCGCCCAGCGTGGAGCCTTTTACGCCCGCGTTAAACGTCTTCAGCTTGTTGACTGAAATACCTGCCATATCGGCCAGTTGTTTCATTTCAACAGGGCTATCGAGACGTACTCGCGCCAGTGCACGGCTTTCATCTGGTGTTGGCAGTCGCACACCGTAACGTTTACTGTTTTTGAGAATATCGCTCAAAGCCAGCATTTTCGGTACGTAAAGCTTGGTTTCCTGAGGCAGCGGCAGCGACCAGAAATCGGTGGGTTTACCACGCGCTTTGTTCGCTTTCATTGCCTTCATTACACGGCCTTCACCGCTGTTGTACGCCGCCACGGTTAATAACCAGTCGCCGTCAAACATCTTGTTAAGACGCTGCATCATGTCCAGCGCTGCTGTTGTGGAGGCAACAACATCGCGACGTGCGTCGTAACTGCGGGTCTGTTTCAGACCGTAATTGCGCCCTGTGCTCGGAATGATCTGCCAAATGCCTGCGGCATTGGCGCCAGACGTTGCGTGCGGGTCAAAAGCGCTCTCCACTATGGGTAGTAATACCAGCTCCATAGGCATGTTACGTTTCTTAACTTGCCCGGCTATCCAGTACATATACGGCTCTGCCCGTAAAGTTACATCGTGGAGATAGCTCTTATTGCTTAAATACTTCTGTTTCTGTTCGCGAATCCGGGTATTTTCCGGAATTCCCATCTTTAGCTCGTCGCCAATGGAAGCCCACAAGTCCTGATCCTGCGCGTAGAATGTCCCATCGTCCATCCACCGCGCCTGACTTGCAAACTTACCCGCTTCTCCTTGACTAGCCGCAGAAAGGCTCTGTGCGTGCTGTTGGATATTGCCATCGTGCTTTGACGCCTGGCACCCCACGAGCAGGACAGAGGCGAGTAATATCGCTTTTGCCTTCATGTGTGTGTCAATAGTTGCTTAAAAGACGACCGATCATAACGGCGAACTTTTCAAAACGCAACCGTGAAGTATCAGAAGTTGTCTTTCTTTGCCCTTAACCATGCAAAACGCTCAGAAGGTTGTAGCAATTTTGTTTCTTTTGAAATTTCATTAATAAAATCAGTGTCATCCGTTCTTAAAAAAATATTATTACGACGCTCATTTTTCAGAGTAACGGGGAGTGTCTTTTGATTTTTAGCACGTAACTCCTTAACTTCTCGATAGTATTCATTTATGAACAAATCATGTGGTAGGATACTCAGGGCAAACTTCATATTTGATAAAGTGTACTCATGTGCACAACAAATTAACGTATCGTCAGGAAGCGCGCTTATTTTCTTAAGTGATTGATACATTTGGATTGCTGTGCCTTCAAAAAGCCGCCCGCAGCCGCCAGAGAACATAGTATCGCCGCAAAATAGATAAGGCATGTTAAAGAAACAGATATGTCCTAAAGTGTGACCTGGCGTGGCGATAATACAAAATTCCTGTCCGAGAACGGACACATTGTCCCCTTCAGCGACCACTTTAGTGGTTCCCTTATCTTGCGTTTCGGCAGGGCCATAGACCTCAATATGTGGAAAATGCTGACGCAATTCGGCCACGCCGCCAACATGATCGGCATGGTGATGGGTCAGGAAAATCGCTTCCGGCTGCCAGTTATTTTCTTTTATTGCACGCAGAACCGGTGCGGCCTCGCCGGGATCGACAATCAGGCAGCGGCCTGCGTCGTCGCTCAGAACCCAGATGTAGTTGTCCTGAAATGCGGGAATACTGTTAAGATTCATAAATTACCTCTTAAAACGAACGGAAGGTTGTGATGAAACCGGCAAGGATACCTCAAACAGTCGCAGCGCCCGGTCATTGGGCTGAAATGCCCTGGGGTGAGTATTATCGCGAGGCGCTGGAGCGTCAACTGAAACCCTGGCTTACGAAACTCTATGGTTTTCATTTGCTTAAAATTGGGAACCTGAGCGCAGAAATTAACACGGAAGCCTGCGCCATCTCGCATCAGGTTAACGTCTCGCTGGCAGGAAATCCGATTCAGGTAAAAGCCGACCCGCTGCAATTACCCTTTGCCGAGAAGTCGGTAGATGCCTGCCTGCTGGCGCATACGCTTCCCTGGTGTTCCGATCCTCACCGCATGTTGCGGGAAGCAGACCGCGTGCTGATTGATGATGGCTGGCTGATTATCACCAGCTTCAACCCCATCAGCCTGGTCGGTTTACGCAAGCTTGTCCCGGTGCTGCGTCATAAAATCCCGTACAACAGCCGCATGTTTACCCTCACGCGTCAGTTGGACTGGCTGGCATTGCTTAATTTTGAAGTACTGCATCAGGGAAGGGTGCAGGTTTTGCCCTGGACGAAGCAGGGCGGAAAACTGTTAAGCACGCATCTGCCGGCATTAGGTTGCGTGCAATATATTGTGGCGCGTAAGCGGACGATCCCCTTGACGCTAAACCCGATGAAGCAGAACAAAGCGAAAAGCCGCATCACACAGGCCGTGGGCGCAACGCGTCAATATAAAAAGCCAAACGCTTAAGCGTCTGGCTGGTATCCAGTATCTTCCTGAGTGGGCGAAGACGCCGCCGCGCGCGCCAGTTCATCACAGCGTTCGTTCTCCGGATGCCCGGCGTGACCTTTTACCCACATCCAGCGAATTTCATGCTGGCCAAGCGCCGCATCCAGACGTTTCCACAGATCGACATTCTTAACAGGTTTTTTATCTGCGGTTTTCCAGCCGCGCTTCTTCCAGTTGTGGATCCATTGTGTGATCCCCTGACGTACATACTGACTGTCGGTGCTTAATACCACTTCACAGTGTTCTTTCAGCGCCTCGAGTGCGACAATTGCCGCCATCAGTTCCATGCGGTTGTTGGTTGTCAGATAATAGCCTTCGCTGAAGGTTTTCTCCTTCTGACGATAGCGTAAAATGGCGCCATAGCCGCCAGGCCCTGGATTACCGAGGCAAGAACCATCGGTGAAAATTTCTACCTGTTTAAGCATCTCTGGTAGACTTCCTGTATTGAAATCGGCACGTAAACGACAAGTCTGACATAAATGAACGATATGAGCACTGCAATTACACGACAGATCGTCCTCGATACGGAAACCACCGGTATGAATCAGATCGGGGCGCACTACGAAGGGCACAAGATCATCGAGATCGGTGCCGTCGAGGTGATCAACCGTCGTCTGACCGGAAATAACTTCCACTTTTATCTCAAGCCCGATCGGCTGGTGGACCCGGAAGCGTTTGGCGTTCACGGTATTGCCGATGAGTTCCTGCTGGATAAACCGACCTTTGGCGAGATTGCCGACGAGTTTATGGATTACATCCGTGGGGCTGAACTGGTCATCCATAACGCATCGTTCGATATCGGCTTTATGGACTACGAGTTTGGCAAGCTGAATCGCGGCATTCCGAAGACCAATACGTTCTGTAAGGTGACCGATAGCCTGGCGCTGGCGAGGAAAATGTTCCCCGGCAAGCGTAACAGTCTCGATGCCTTATGTTCACGTTACGAAATAGACAACAGCAAACGTACTCTGCACGGAGCATTACTCGATGCCCAAATCCTGGCCGATGTTTATCTGCTGATGACCGGCGGCCAGACATCGATGGCTTTTTCGATGGAAGGCGAGGGGCAGCAGCAGGCGGGCGATGTCGGGATTCAGCGCGTTACCCGTGCTGGAAGCAAACTGCGCGTTGTTTTTGCCTCTGACGAAGAGCTGGCGGCACACGAGTCCCGTCTCGATCTGGTGCAAAAGAAGGGCGGAAGCTGCCTCTGGCGAGCGTAAAACACCTGTTTTTGCTGTGAAAATAGTCACGTGGGCGATTTTTGCAGCAAACGATTCAAAACGTCATAAAAAGCGTTGACGATTCCGAGGCTAACCCGTAATATTCGCCTCGTTCCCAAGGGAACACAGCGGAGCGGTAGTTCAGTCGGTTAGAATACCTGCCTGTCACGCAGGGGGTCGCGGGTTCGAGTCCCGTCCGTTCCGCCACTATTCAAAAGGCCTGAATCAGCAATGGTTCAGGCCTTTGTCGTTTCTGGTGGTTTGCAATCGTCTTAACTTCCCTCCGAAATGTATCTATTTTTTTTATATATCCAGTAAAACATTTGCCAAAACTATAGTTTAAAACGTAAGACTATTATCAGATTAATTTTCTCTTTATTACGTGAACATAAGTTTATAATCTATACCGCTATTGAAAGTGTGGCCTTTAACGGTTAGGGAGAAATTATGTTTTTCAGGGATGCTATTATTTTATCTTTAACATCATTGTTATTGATGGGCTGTATGTCTAAGTCATCTATTGATGCCAAAAAAACAGGAGCAGTTTCGTCAAAAAATGTTAATAGTAAAGATTCCGGTGCGTACTTAACGGACAAAGATATTTTTGGTAATGAGACTACCCTTGCTGTATCTGAAGAAGATATCCAGGCTGCATTAGAAGGAGATGAATTCCGAGTTCCCCTTAATTCTCGTGTGATCCTGGTTCAGTCCGGAAGCCGTGCGCCAGAATCGATAATGCAGCAGGAAATGAATAAATATTATATGGTCGCAACATTTTCAGGTATTCCGGATAGACAGAAAATAGGGGCCTGTAATAAAGATAAAAATAAAGATGATAATCAAGATGGGGCTATTGCTGACAACATGAATTGGATGCAGGCGCTGCGATTTGTTGCCGCAAAAGGTCATCAGAAAGCCATCGTCGTTTATCAGGATACATTACAGGCAGGAAAATATGATTCTGTGCTGAAATCAACGGTGTGGTCCGACTATAAAAATGAAAAACTTACCGACGCTATTTCACTACGTTACCTGGTACGTTTCACGTTGGTGGATGTGGCAACGGGTGAGTGGGCCACATGGTCGCCGGTGAATTATGAGTATAAAGTGCTTCCGCCACTTCCTGGGAAAACACAGGCCAGTGTCACTGATGTTACTGAACAACAAATTACACAGTTTAAGCAGAGAGCATATACTTCGATGGTGAAGGACCTGGTTAACCGCTACGAGTGATTAATTCTTGCTGCCGCCAGGAGGTTATGGTTGCAGCAAGATGGGATTGTAAGCATTTCGGAACGTAAACCGAATATTTTATCCAAAGTCCAGCAATCCAGGCTGGATTATTATCCGAATGGCTTGCAGTCCTTGATGTCTTTAGAAAATTCGCTCACTCCACAGGCTGTACGCACTGGTTCCGGCGATGCTATGCTCCCAATTAATGCTCTCATAGGTAAATGACACAGATTCTTCCGGCTGTCCTGGGCTGTCGTTAATGGTATGGGGAACGGAAAGGCCGATGTTTGAAATCCGGGCGTTAGTCAGTTTTAACTTGTAGTATGGTTCATTAATACCAAATCGGTTGGTGCGGTAGAATACAAAACCACAGGCTAGACATTCATTCTCTGAAATGGCCTTTCCCAGCAGGGGGGAGGATTTGTCCACCGGTTTCGTGATGGTAAGCTCCTGGTGGTTGACGTTCTGTGCGCGGCTCAGACCATGCGACAATGAGGTCACCATAATTTGATCCTGATGTGCAATTTGGGCTTTGTTACCGATGGACGGCATAGATGAACATCCGGACGATATCAGACCCTGAAGTTCTCCATTCAATGTCAGATAGACGAGATTTGCCATTATTGTTCTCCTTAACTTCAATGAATTGGATGGATTGGTCCGGTTCTGTTATCCGTTGCCATATCCTGTCCGGTATTTTTCAGCAGCAGCCAGCGGCTTAACAGCCCGTCCAGCCTTTCGTTGATCTCTTTTTCCAGCGCCTGTGTGTCCTGACCCAGTGCACGAGTCTCCTGGTACTGCGTCAGAATGTATTCCAGCGGTGTTTCCTGATTAAGTAACCGTTCTGCCTGCCAGGTCACCGTTTTGATATATGAGAGGGTGAATCCCTGTTTCTCCGTCTCCTTCTTCATCATCAGATCCGCAAAATCCCGTAAATTCTGCCGCGCCTGTTGCCAGCCCTTCATCTGCGGACTGGCTTGCGCTCGGTTTCTCAGCGTGTTACTCCACATCCGGCTGGCTTCCTGCTGTTGTAGGCTTTCCGGCCAGAGGGAGTCTGCGGTGTGCATCATCTGCATTCCGGTTTCCAGCGGTTGTAGTGGTGGGGCATTCAGAAGCTGTTGCAGGTAAGGTTCATATTCCTTTATTGTCGGTGAGGTCAGCCAGACTGTGGCAGCTCCCTGCGCGGTATCCCTTACTTGCGCAAGCTGCTGCTGCATTGGGGACGCCTGCCACCACCAGAGCGCGGCGGCGAAAACGGCAGTAGTGGCGGCACCGGCAACAAAACCTTTTACCATGCCGCCCTGCCTGACGTTGTCGGCGTTATCTGCCACACCACGCACCTCCACCCGCATTTTCGGCAGGTCGGGAAGGGGAGGCATGGCTTCCGCTGTCACGGAGTCTGTGCTTTCCGGCGCATAGACCAGCGTTCTGACCGTTGTCTGTGCCGCCCTATCGGTACGATTTCCGGGCTGTGGCTCAAACCGCTTACGTGTGTTCTGCACAAAATAAAGCAGGTTTTCCACGCGGGGCTGGCGCTTCAGTTCCACCTGTTGGAGTTTGTCGCAGATAAGCTGCAAAGCTCGTTCCGTGCGGTAGAGCAACGGCAGATCGTCTTCGGAAAAGGACACCTGCTGGCGCAGGATATTCCCGGTGCGGGTGTTGAACCAGTCCAGCATCTCAGTTCGCGCCGGGCTACCCTGCGGCCAGAATTTATCCCATTCGTGGTTGATCATCGCCGCCAGCAGTTCCGCGCCTTCACAGAACCCTGCCAGTCCCTGATTACGGGTACGCGCCAACGTGTAATAGGTGGCGGTATGCAAATCCACTCCGTTGGCCTTAAAAATCGACAGCGCCAGAGACTCCACCAGTTTCCAGTTCAGCTCCGGCTGTGACGGGTGATTAGCCTTGTTAATTTCTTCGCGGACGGCGCTGAACTCCGGCAGGGCGCGCGGATCGCTGCCGGTAACGATAGTTTGTGTCAGTGCGTTGTTGCTCATCACAACCCCCTTAATACAACGTATCCGGTAAACGGAACTGGCTGAACAGCCCGCCGGTGAACGGGTTGTCCTCGGTATCCACATGTACCCGGTAAACCATCGCGCCGCCGTCCACAGCAAACCGCACGTTAAAGGTGTCACTGGTCACGTTGGTTAACTGGCCCGCGCCGAACAGGCGGAACTGCGCCCACGGTCCGCTGAAGGCGATACTGCGCGGTGCTCCGCCGCTGGTGCCAATCAGCGTCAGCTTGCTTTCATTGCCTTCACGCATGTTGTTCGGCCAGACCAGATGGGCGGTATAGTTGCGTCCCTGGCTGTAGTCCACTAACTGGCCGTCCAGGTTAAGTACGCTGCGCCGTTTATTGCCGGAAAGCGACACCGTTTCCACGGCAAATTGTGTGCCCAGCCCGTTCTGCTGGCTGAAGAAGATGTCGCGGATTTTCTGCGCGGTATCCAGTTGTTGCCGGATATCTTCACGGATCAGCACCCTACCGTCCTCGCCAAAGGTCAGATCGTTTTCCAGGAACAGGCGCAGGTTGTCTTTATAGAATGTGTCCAGAATGCCATCCGGTTTAAAGAAACGCTCAAACGCATCCAGTGAGGCATCCTGTGGGGCGCGTGGATTAAACGGATAATTGTCGGCAAGCTGTTCGTTGAAGGGTTTTACTACATTGTCGCGCCAGTCCACTTCCATGTAATGAACGGCTTCCACCATCACCACATGCCAGGCCTGATCCGCCAGTTTGCCCACCCAGCGGTTAAGCGGCGCAGGCAGAGTTTTTGCCATCTGGCGGGTGGCGAAGATTGGATCGCTGCTGTTTTGATCCAGCCGCAGTTGTACTGCTTTCAGCGCCGATTTCCCCGGCACTGGCGAGTTCTGGATCGCCAGCAGGTAACGGTGCAACTCGGTCAGTTGCTGGTACACGGCCTGTAGCGTACTGGCCTTCTCCTTTTGCTCCTCCAGTGCGCTGTTTTCCGGCGCGAACTCATGCCCCAGCCGGGACAAGAGGCGGTAATCCATCTCATTTATCGCCGCTTCCCGCTCCTTATCGTCCAGTTTGCCGGAGAGCGTCAGCGCGTGGGTATTATCGCGCAGCGCCGTCAGCGCACGCTGGAACGGCTGATCGCCGCTGATAATCTGTTCCAGCGCGTCGGTCAGCTCCGGCATGGCCTCATAGTCACGGACGTTGAGGTTATCCATTCCGGCACGCCAGGTGGCGGTATAGTCGCTGATATACTGTTCGGTAATATGGCGCTGGATCTCTTCACGATCGGCCTCGCTGTAGGCGACGCTTTGCGTCAGGTTCAGTACCCACGAATCCAGCGCGGTCAGTTCAACGAGGCCCTCACGCTGTTTGACAAAATAGCTTTGCAGGCCATAGCGGGTGAGAAACTGCGGGATGACCAGTTTTTCATCATTACCAGCGACGAAAACTTTGTCGAAGGTGGGGCCAACCTGGTCGCGCAAATTCAAATCGGCGGGCAACACGCTTAATGCTTTGGTGCGCAGGGTCTGGTAGACACGCTGGTATATAGGCAGCTTGCTCAGTTCATGTTGTGCATTAATGACCGGTTTATCATAGGGTGTCCAGCGGCTGACAGCATCGCTGTCACCGGACTGGCGCTGCGCGTGCCAGTCCGTGTGCTCAAGCGCATACTCCAGATGCGCCATCAGTTGCGCCTGAATATCTCGCTGGCCGTGAAATTTATTGCTCCAGCGCCGCGCCATGTACTGTTTTACCGCCTCGTTGTTGCGCCCGCTTTTGTCTTCCATCATGCGCACTACGCGCAGTACAGCGAGCTTTTCTTCGCTCTCAGGCGGGGCATTGTTCAGATCCCGGATCAGGCCGTTCATTAACGAGGGGAGATAACGCTGCTCAAGAAGCTGAATGTAGGTTTGTTCCACATATGGCCCTACGCGGACGCCCTGGTACAATCCCATATCCGCCAGAAAACCGTGATCGCGGTAATCGCCGTAGGCGAGGGTGGCATCGCGTACCGGGTTGAGCAATGGCAGTTGCAGATTGCCAAATTCATCGGTTCCCTGCGGTGGTGGGACGTCCATAAAGGCTTTCGCCTGTGCAAGTACGTTAACGCCGGACTGCCAGTTCTGGTTGTAATAATGATGCCAGCCACCGACCAGCAATGCGGCCACCGCTGCACCACAAGTAGAAAAGGCGGTTAGCCTACGACGGGATCTACCCAGCCAGACGCTATTTTCACTCGCAAGGTTTGGCTCGGCCAGCAAGACTTCCGGGAAGAGGCGGCGGGTGAAATACGGAGCTGTCTCCACCATAGGCCAGGTCATCAGCGAGCTATTACCCAGTCCATACTGGCGGGCGGCGGACTGCGTGAAAAGATCGTCTACCTGGCCGCGCTGTAGCGAGGATGTGAGCCAGACGCCACGCAGCATTACGTCCATGTTCTCACCATCCAACAATGCGGCGAGCAGTGAGGCGACGATTTCTCCCGTACTCTGCATCTGACGAGAGAAACTGAACACGGCGCTGCGCAGTGCAGCACCGGTCTGCACAAGCATCAGGTCTGCCAGAGCCAGGTTCATCTGTTGCCCCCACGTCTGCCAGAAGGCGCTCAGCTCGCTGCGCCAGTCATCATTTTCATGAGCGCGGCGGGTAAACGTGACGCCGAGAATCGCATCGCGGTCCTTTTTATCCAGCGAATGGAACAGTGCGGCAAAGCCGGTCAGTTGATCCAGCCGGGTCAGCACCACATAAACGGGCAACCGGCAGTGCAGGCACTGGCGGATCTCCTGGAGTTGTTGACGCAGATTTTGTACCAGTGCTTCGCGGCGGGGTTTATCCGCCGTCAGCAGATCGGGAAGATCGAGTGTCAGGATCAGACCGTTGAGCGGTTGGCGTGCGCGTGTTTGCATCAGCCATCCCAGCCAGTGTTCGCGCAGGCGGCGGTGGAGCAGATCATCCCCTTCTGGGGAGGTCAGTACGCCGTCAACATCGAAAATCACCGCCTGGTTGCCCACTTGCGGTGTAATAAGCGGATGGTATTCCGTACCCCTGATGCTTTCCGGCGTGTAAATAATGTCAGATGGAAAGCCCTCTCGCAGCAGAGCGCTTTTACCGCTACCCGCAGGACCAATGACCATATACCACGGCAACTGCCACAGATAACGGCGGTTATCCAGATGGCGACGCAGGCGCAGTAGCCAGTGATCCAGATATTGTTGTTGGTGGTTGAGTTCCACCGTCAGTGGATCTTTTTCTTCCTCGCGCTGTTGTTTCTGTTGTTTTTCCAGCTTTTGTAGACGCTTCATCACTCGCCAGGTGAGCCAGATCAGAGCGATAAGTCCCCAGACGGCGGTCGCCAGCCAGCGGTTTGTTAGAGGCGCCAGCCAATGCTGCTCATAGAGCGTCCATTTCGGGCCTTGCCACCAGATCCACACCAGCAGAAAAACCCATGCCAGCGCCAGCAGCCAGGCGGCGGAAACTTTAAACCGCGGCATCGCTGGCCTGAGCGCAGATCTCAACGTGCTGAACAGTCGGGATGTGGGAAATTTGAACACAGTAACTCCTTGTTATCTTTTACTGTTCTGCCGTGAGTTTTTGTTCCAGTGCTTTCAGCAGGGAAGGCTCCCATTCGGATAGCATCATGTGTAAGCCTGTTCTGAGGAGCATCCGGTACTGCTGTTGTGCAAGCTGAACCATACCGGCCTCTTCCAGTAACTGCGCGCCGAAAAACTGGCGGTGAAACTGGTGGCGGGGATCACCTTCGGGCAGGTTTTCCAGGTACCGCAGCGCGGCTTCCAGCCCGTTTTCATCGAAGCACGCCCTGGCTGCCTGTAATTCTTCATCGGTCTGTACAACCGGGGGGGGGTGGTTGGCAGAGCCGGATGATGCCAGCCACTGTTTCGTCTGTTCGGAAACAAACGGAGTGCGGTCGTTAAACAGCAGGTTGAGCAGCATAGGAAGGCGGGCCAGAAAATCGGTAACTTCATCACGGATAGCATCCGCCACCTGTTTATAACCGAGGCGCAGCGCGGTCTGTGCTGAGAGGTAATGGCCGTCCAGCCAGTACGGGGCCAGCAGCAGGCTTTTTTCCACCTGCTGCCACAGCGCCATGTCGGCATTGTTCAGCCGCGCCAGATAATCATCCATCATATCGGCAGGGAAGGCTGCCAGAGGCGTCCGGCCATCGCTTTCTGCCTGCGGAGAGCTGGTGATGGTCTGCCACAGCGCATGGCGGCGCAGTCGGTATCCTTGCGGTGACTCCGGCTGGCGCTCACAGAGAATGGCGGCCACCTTCAGCAAGGTGTCGCGCCATGCTTTATCGTCGTGGCTGTCAACGGTGACCTGCGGGATTGGAGTGGCCGCAACAGAAGGCTGAGCGGCAACCGTGTGCGGTGACATATCCGGCACAGAGCTGGTCGTGGCCTGCGGCGCAATGGCGGCGGTTCTTGCCGATGATGGCATTTCAGGCGCTACATCACGAAACGCGCGCTGAAACAGGGCAAATAAATCGTCTGTCGCCTTAGCCAGCTCCGGCGCGTTGTGCGCCTGCCAGCACTGTGCCAGTTTTGCCAGCTCTCCCAGCAAAGCATCGCGCTGTGTTGTCGCAGCATTCCCGGCAAAGTCCTGAACGGCAGACTCAAAGCGTTTTATCACCTGGGCGGCAAAGCGCTTTTTGTGGGTCATGTTCTGCGGCGCGGCACATGTCCAGTAGTGCTCGGTATATTGTGCCAGCATTCTGGAGGCCAGCAGAATATCCCCGGCATGTTGCAGGGTACGCAGCAGGTGGGCCAGCAGGCGAAAATCTTTGGTTTCTGAGGCCAGAAGCATCAGGCCCCGGCGCTGAAGTTCCGGGATATCAAGCTGGCTGTGCGCCAGCGAGCCGAGCTTGACGATTTCGCTGTCGATAAACTCCCAGTCTGCATTGCCATCATCAAGCGCGGCGGACAGCTTATCTTCCGGCAGATTTTCCAGCAGGTGTGCAAGCCATACATCGGGATTACGTAAATCCATTGCCATATTATTCTCCCGCCCAGTGGCATGCGTCGCGTAGTGGCGCTATAACCCGTGCCAGCCCGTCAATGTTAAAGGTCAGCCTTCCGGCGGCGTTGTCTGCGCCGGTATCCACCGTCAGCGTTTTGGCGTCAAATAACTGCTTAATTTCATCAATCCCGGACAGCCCCCGGCTGGATTCCAGTAGGGTGCCGTTCTCGCGTACAAACCAGCGGCTGCGCAATGCCCGGCTGTCGGCATTCAGCGTGACGGCAATATCATGCGTATCCAGCGGGTGCATTAGCGCCACCTGCATGCGGGTGATATTGTCCACACAGCTGAACATCAGCACCGGGCGCGGCGGAACATGGCCGATAGCCGGGGTGGTGATCACCACTGTCGGGCGTTCCCCCGGCATCTGCGTCACCAGCAGCTCCGTGGTGTTGCCCTGGCGGCGTTTTTCCTGCTCCGTGGCGCGGGTCCAGGCTTCACCCACGAAGCTGGCTTTGACCAGCGCGGCGTTGCCAAAGCCGGGTTGTTCCGGCGCAAGAATGCGGTCATAACAGTCAAGCCGCTCCAGCGCAGCAGACTCCCGCCGACAGGACTGCATGGACTGTAACGTGGCTGTCATACCGTCCATTGACGAAGTATCTGCGGGCGCGGCACCAACTGGCAGGCCTGCCACCAGGCCCACTATTAGCCATCCTGTCTGCCGGAAAACGCGCATCCTCATAAAACGGTTTCATCCTCTGTCTGCGATGTCACGGCATCATCGGGCTGCGCATCTTCCACGTCTGCCGTGAACGCGCCGTCTGTTGCCGACAGACGAATCCGGGCAATCGCGGTGTTTGCCGCCATTTTCTGCAACAGCAGCAGCGAGAGCGGCGGCAACATGTCGCCATCGATGACCGATTCCAGCATCCTTGCGCCATTTTCCGCACGGGTGACACGGCTCATGATTTCGTCCGTCACTTCCGGTTCAATGACCACTTCTGCACCAAAGCGGCTGCGCAGCACGTTATCCAGACGGGCCAGTTTCCCGGCTATAATGGTGGCGAGCGTCTCGTTCGACAGCGGTAGGTACGGCACCACTTCCATACGCGCCAGCAGGGCAGGTTTAAAGAAGTCCGCCAGCACCGGATAGAGGGCTTCCTGCATGGTTTCCGGGTCATCGGCGTGCTCGACAATCACCTGGTAGCCGAGGTTAGACGTCAGGAAGAAGACGATATTTTTGCAGTCAATCAGGCGGCCTTCGCCGTCCGCCATCTCGCCCTTGTCGAATGCCTGGTAGAACAGGTTGAGCACATCCGGGTGTGCTTTCTCCACTTCATCGAGCAGCACCACCGAGTACGGTTTCTGGCGGATCGCTTCAGTCAGTACGCCGCCTTCACCGTAGCCGACATAACCCGGAGGGGAGCCAATCAGCCGCGAAACGGTGTGTTTCTCCTGGAACTCAGACATATTGATGGTGGTCAGGTACTGGCGACCGCCGTAGAGCAGTTCCGCCAGTTGCAGGACGGTTTCGGTTTTACCCACACCGCTGGGACCAGCGAGCAGGAACGCCCCGAGCGGGCGTCCCGGACGGCGCAGGTCGGCGCGTGCGGTCAGCAGATGCTTATGCAGGTTGGCAATCGCCAGGTCCTGGCCCTTGATGGTGTCGCCCAGCCATTTCGGCAGGTCGGTGATAACAGACATTTCATTCTGCGACAGGCGGTTGAGCGGTACACCGGTCCATTCGGCAATTACCGCCGCAATCTGTTTTTTATCGACGTGCGGAGAGACCAGTAGCTGGTCGTTATGCAGGGTGTCCAGTTCGGCGGTGAGCTGCGCCAGTCGCTGTGCCGGGGAAACGGGTTCAGTGATTTCTTCCACCGCAGCATCAGTGTTTTCTGCTTGATCCAGCAATGCCTGGCGCAGCGCGATAATTTCCTGTACCAGCGTCTGCTGTTGCTGCCAGGCCGCTTCCAGTTCGTCCAGCGCCGACAGCGTTTCATCATACTGCTCCAACACCTCAGTCATCCGTGAGGTGTCGGTACGCAGCCCGATGCGAAGTTCGCGCTCAAGCTGGCGAATTTCCGCCTCCTGCTGGTGGTTCATGGTGGTCAGCGCCGAGATTTGCTTCGGTGGCGATGAAAGGTTGATGGCCACGCGGGCGCAGGCGGTGTCCAGTACATCAATCGCTTTGTCCGGCAACTGACGTCCGGAGAGATAACGCTCGCTCAGTGTTGCTGCGGCTTGTAAGGCCTCATCGTCAATCAGCACACCGTGAGATTGTTCATAAACCGAAGAGAGGCCGCGCAGAATAATCGTCGCTTCGGCAGCGTTAGGTTCGCTGACCTTCACTAGCTGGAAACGGCGCGATAAGGCAGCGTCTTTTTCGAAGTATTTTTTGTACTCGCTCCAGGTGGTGGCGGCGATGGTTTTCAGTTCGCCACGCGCCAGCGCCGGTTTGAGCAGGTTGGAGATATCCAGCCCGCCCTGCTGGTTGCCCGCGCCAATCAAGGTGTGCGCTTCGTCAATAAACAGAATGACCGGCACCGGGGACGATATGACTTCCGCCATCAGCCCCTTGAAGCGTTTTTCAAACTCACCTTTCACCGACGCACCGGCCTGCAATGCGCCCAGGTCAAGGGTCATAATATCGGTGTTTTTCAGCTTGTCCGGCACCTGGCCTGCCACGATGCGCAGCGCCAGCCCTTCAATCAGCGCGCTTTTACCCACGCCTGCTTCGCCAACCACCACCGGATTGTTTTTACGACGGCGGCAGAGAATGTCGATCATCAGGTCGATTTCGTGGTCACGGCACAGCACCGGGTCGAGTTTTCCGTTACGGGCGTCTTCGGTCATGTTTTTGGCGTAACGGGCTAGCCCGCTATCGCCGGTTTCTGTTGCGCGGGGCGCTTGCCCGGCAACCAGATCCACAGATTCGGCGGATTCTTTTGTCCATGCGGCGAAATCCTGCTGTAACTGGTCGCGGTTTATGGCCGTCAGCAGACGGGCGGCGGCGGGTGGAATGTAGCGCAGCGGTGAATGCAGCAGGGTAAGCAGCAGGACGCCACCGCGCAGTTCGCTTTGCTGCATCTGGGCTGAGGCCAGTAGCCATGACTCCTTGAGCCATTCGACCAGCATCGGGGAGAAGCTGGGATAGCCTTCGGCCGAACGTTCTCCCGGGTAGCTCTCCATGGTCAGCGCCTGGCGTAAATCCTCCGTACTGATGCCTGCGTGTTCGGCAATTACCCTTAAGTCGCTGCGCGGGATAGCCAGCATCTGCAACAGCACATGGGCAACGGTGATCTCACTGGCCTGCTGGCTCATACACTCCGAGGCAGCCATTTCCAGCGCCTGTTTTGCGAAGGGGTTAAGCCGCTTTACCAGCGTGGCTAAATCAATCTGGATCATAAGATGTCCTTATCGGAGTAATTTATTGAGCTGATGCAGAATATCTTGCGTCTGGCTGTCCAGACGCAGCAGATAAAACAGATAAAAAACGACCAGCACGACAAGACCGCCGCACAGTACATGCCTGATGGTCAGCCTCCGGATTAACTGATAACGCCCGCTCTGTATGTTGTTCTTCTGGTGGAGTAGCGGAAATGGCGCGTCGCCGCGCAGTTTGTGCAGGGCATGGTGCAGGCGCTGGTAGATCCGCTCAAATTCATCCTGTTGCTGAATGGCCACCTTGTAGCGCCCGCGAAAGCCGAGCGAAAAGCAGAGGTATAAAAACTCCAGCAGATCCTGGTAACGTACCGGCTCGCGGATCAGGCGTTCGAGCAGGATAAACACTTTCTCACCGCCCCAGGCTTCGTTATGGAAATGAACCAGCAGCGACTGTTTAATCCATTCGTTTTTATTGGACCAACCGTTGCCTAGCGCCGCTTCGTCTATAAACGTGCAGAGAATGTAGCGGAACGAAACAATGACGCCCGGCTCGTAACCCTGCTCCTGGAGTAGTTGCTCCACAGCCTGGACATCGGTTACCACCTGGGCAAACAGGTGTTCCGGCATGGCCTGGCTGTTCATGGTGGACAGACGCATCACCATACCGAGTAGCGGCGTGGCGGCGTCAATCATTGGATTCAGACTATTGCCGCGAAGCGAAAGGCGGTACTGGCGTCCTGGGGTTCCGCTCTCCGGCTCCACGGGAAAAACTGACGCTTCACTCACATCGCTGATATCGCTCATTCAGTTATCCCCTTATCGCCCAAAGCTGGAGGTTCAGATCGGGGAAGGTGCCGGAGATATGCAGCGCCAGCGCGCCCGCTTTTATTACGTCCTGCCAGGCCGGGGTGCTTTTTTCCAGTTCGAAATAGACATAACCCTCATGATAGGGTAGCTGACGCGGCGCGGCGGTAAGCGTGTGCAGCGGAATACCCGGTACTTGAACGCTGACCACGCTGCGGATTTTGTCGGTAGCCGCCACTTTTGACTGCTGGATAAACTGACGCTGCACCTGGTCGTAGGGCATCCTGGCGCGCACCGCCAGTACCAGCTTGCAGGATTGCAACAGCGTGGGATCGCTGATGGTGGCTATCCATGTCCCCTCCGAGAAGAACAGTGGCAAGTTCTGCGCACGCGGCACCAGCACGGTATTCAGCGCGCGCCGCAGTTCAGGGAGCACGATTCTGGTGAAGGTCGCGGTAAGATCCCGGTGGTTATACGGCTCCACGGTGCAGGGCAGGCGATTACCTTCGGTGAAGGTCATCAGTTCTCCCAGCAGCTCCACCAGATCCCGGTAGAAGGCTTCCGGATGCAACGTGTGCAACTGTGAACTGTGCGTGAACCGCATTTGATGGCGGTTAAGCATCTGCAACATCATAAATTCGGCCACATCAGCAATCCCACTCTGCTCAGGCGAACCGATGCGTCCGGCCAGATCGGCGGAGCGGGTGGCAAGCAGCCCCTGTACCTCGCTGGAGAATGCCCCAAGCAACCCGCTGACGCGGACGGCCTGGATGGTGGGAATAAAGGTGTTGTCCAACACCAGCGCGCCGGTGGCATTTTTATTGAGGATACGGCACAGGGGGAGGGTCACCATCGCGCTGAGATCATCTGCGCCGCTGACTATCCTGGGGAGCAACTGCCCCAGACCGACCGGCTGTTCGTCGCCTTCGTCGGTGTGAAAATCACGGACGCGGGCATGGGTGAGGCGATAACGTTCCGTACCCTGACCGGCGCTATGCAACCCCTGGATTTCATTGATCACGTCGCTTATCACCGGCAGCGCCAGATAAATATTGTGGCTCTCTTTCGATGAAAGAGTTCCCGGCAGGAAAGGCTCTGGCAACAGATCCTGGTCTGGAATACTAAACACGGTGCCGTCAGGCATACAGCCCGCCGCACGATCAATCATGATTTTGCCCTGGGCGAGCAGTTCGGTATTGATGGAGAGTTCCGTAAAACCCCAGAAAAAATCACCCAGTGCATCCAGACGACGGGTCAGCAGATACTCGAAATGGCGCTGCTGTTGCTGAAAATGCTGCGGCAGAGCAAACAGCCCTTCCTGCCAGATCACCTTGTTTTTCATTGTTGCCATCGTCAGTTTTCCTCTTTTTTCATCTCAATCGCACTGGCGCGGATATGCACGAGCAGGCGATAGTGGTGCCCGATGCTTTCCACCGGCTCAATTTGTTTCCATTCTGTGGTCTGGTCGTCTGAAAAATAGACAATGACGCCGATATAGCCGGTCTTTTCATCCAGCTTGATCGGTGGCAGCGTTTTTACAGTGTCCGGCAACAGGTTGAAGTCCTGGTGATCGATATAGTTTTTTCCCAGCACGTCCGGCAACGCGGTGGTGGCAACCTGGTCGTAATCGGCTGCCTGGAATTTGGAATCGTCGCTCAGATAAACCAACTGAACATCCACCGGCGCGGCTTCACCGTCAGCCGTCAGATTGCTGTCCGGCTCGGTCAGCAGCGTGACGGTCAGCTCGGTTGACTGATCCATCAGCTTTCCGACCTGAATATCCGGATTGCGGATCACCTGGCTGATTTTTTTCGCTGTTTCACAGCCAGTTAACACAACGCTCATCAGAACGCAGGCCAGAAACGCTTTGCCGTTCATGCTTCCGGCTCCCGCTGTTTTTCGCGCAGCACCCGGTCATAGACCTGGGCATAGACTTCATTGAACAGCATTTCGAATCCCTGCTGTCGGCTGGAGGCCAGCTCATCGTAATAGTTGCTGTACATCTGCCATGCCCAGGCGTCGTCCATTTTCTGGCGTAGCTCATGGCTGCGGCGGTACTGCGCAAAGCGGCGCATCAGGTTGCCCGGCGAGAAGGCGTCCAGCATGACGCGCAACGCTTCCACAATTGCTGCCCGGTTGGCCTCGTCATGATGTCGGATGTTGCGCAGGCTTTCGCCGATGGCCGCGGGTGCTGCGAGATGTACCGGGCTTTTCCCTTCCGCGAACATGACGTTCAGCGCGGTGTCATAGTCCATATCAAGGCGCAACGGGTTGTCTTCCAGTGGACGCAAATGCTTATCTGACAGGCTGTTCTGTTGCTGTTGCAGACTCAGCAATCCCTTAATGGCAGCCTGCAACGCTCGTCCAGCTTCTTCGAGAAACTCATCCGCATCCTGAGAATCGTGCAGCGTCAGCGGGCACTCCATACCGCGCAGCAGCGGGGTCACGGCCAGGTGGTACTGCGCCATGGCAGAAAATTCATCGCCGTCCTCATAACGGGTATTGCCGGGCGGCAGATCCATAAATGGCGTATTGATCCCGTTTGCACCTGTTAGATCGGAGGCGGGGGCGACGGGCCGGGAAACGCGTGGTGCGATCGGATCATCTGCCACCATCAGGCTTTCCGTCTGTAGTGCCTGGAGAGGATCGCTGGAAAAACCGTGCGCCACCGTGGCGGCAAGCTGATGCTGGAACGGCATTCCCGGATACGCCGGTTGTCCCTCGGTGGTCAGCAGGGTGTCCGCCAGACTGTCGCGGTTCATCACAATCGTTTCCGGGGTTGCCATCCGCTCGTCGTAGGCGACCGCCGCGCCGTCATGCAGAAACGCTTTCAGCGCCAGTGTGCCGAGCTGAATCTCATCGCCCTGGCGCAGGCGGATCAGCGAATCGGAAGAGACCGGGGCCTGATTAATCATCAGTCCCGGCGTCAGGCACCGCAGGCAATAGGCTCCGTCGTGCCGAATAACGCTACAGGCACGTGCAGCTATGCCTCCCGCACGATCCTGTACCTGCCAGTGACATTCAGGTGTATGACCAATATCGCCGCCGTTTTCGCTGAACAGGCATTTTGCGGCGCGTCCGCTTTCCAGTTCGTTGCCATTCATCACCTGCAAAGTCAGTGAGGCCTGGCGGGATTGCTGTTTTTCCTCAGCCATAAGTGGTTCCATAGAGTTATTCCCTGATTCGGATGGTGATGGCGGGCGGGACTTTCGGCTGACCAATAAAACTGGTTCTGCCGAGGCGGGAACTGGCAGGATCGCCAAGGCGCATCCCTTTAGCCTGCTGTGGTGCCAGGCACAGCCGTAAATCCCAGGCAAACTGGTCGCGCAGAATAAAGGAAAGGAACATAGTCAGCGGCAGGTGATTTTCGCCATCGGGTAAAAATGAGAGATAACGCTCCAGCGACAGACCGCCAATCTGCAACAGGAATTTTCCGCTGCGATCCGGCACCCGCGCGCCAAGGGTAAAATTAACGCCGAGTATGGAGCGTCCCGGAACATGTCCTGCCGTTTTTCCTTTTGGATTACGTACGCCCAGTCGGTTCTGGTGTGCCAGATCAATGGCGACTTTACGCAGTTGCCAGCGTTCAATGGTGACATCTGGCAAATCAAAGCAGTGCGACACCAGATTACAGATAACCTCCGGCGCGCGGCCTGGTGTCGCCAGAATTCCGGCGTAGGCCAGCATTTTGCTGTGGTTGATGGCAAGCCTGTCACGCACGCTCTGGTTGCCCAGCCCGACCAGTGCATACATGCGTTGTGAAAAGGTGTCAGTACCGCCGTTACGAAAGCAAATGTAATAGCGGTATTTGCGCCAGGCATGGTAGGCAAACTGCGTCCAGCGGTGGCTGAACAGATCGAGAAATTCTTTCAGGCCGTCTTCGTTCTGTGCGGACTCCTGCGCCATCTGATCCAGATAATAGCCCGGAAGCGGCGACTGGCTGCCGGAAAAACCCAGGAACCGGGTTTGCAGTACATACTGTCCGTTCTGGCTACGGGAAAGCGCACTCAGGTCCGTACCAGGAAAACCGATACTGGCGTCGGAGCTGAAACGCACAATCTCCCGGGCAGGCTCGGTACGCAGGGAAATGTCCTGGCCCGGAGTGCTATTACGACGATACATAGCCTCCATTAGCACGTAGAAATTGCAGTTGCGCACATCCGCCGGTAACGGCGGTTTCGCCGCTATATCAGGGCGTGCTGGCCCATTTTCTCCTGCCATTCCCAGGCCTCCTGACTTTCCGTGTTGATAATTTTCAGACAGTGGTACGAATTGATGCTGGCGTAGAGGGCAAAAAAGTGCGATAGCACGGTACCCAGCAGATAAATTTCGCCTTCGCAGATAAACGGATCGGGACGTATCCACAGCGTGGTCGCCAGACCGCGAACCGGTACACCTTTAAACAGTCTGTCAACAGGTTTGGTTTCGAGTTTTTCTATGGCATCCAGCTTCTGACGTGACAGTCTGGCCCGCTGCGGATGGTGGGCGCCTGGCAGGTCGAAGGTCCGCAGGATCTGGATCAGCGTCTCCCTGTCCAGCAGGGAGAGGTAGTTCAGGTTCATCGCGGAAATCAGCGACCAGTGCATATCACCGTCCGTGACCGGCCATAGCGGCTGTGTTGGGCGAGTGACATTATGAAATGAGGCCACTGCCGGATTTTTGTTAACGGCCACGCAGATATCACCGGTATGCAGCCGGGCCGGGATCATACGGTTGGTACAGATTAATGATGTGGTAATCACATCATCGTTAAATAGTGAGTTGTCCGGTACGCTGCCGTCCGCATGGACAAAGGCGATAAAATGTTCAAGCCCGTGGTGAAACAGGGACGTTTTAGTCCGGTGGTGCCAGTAGACGACTTCACGCTGGCGGCTGTATTCCATCTGATGCTGGAAACTTTCAAATTCGGGCCAGATACGCGCCTGGCTGCGTGGGCTGGAATCAATACCAGACACTTTGATTTTACTGGTGACGGTGCTTATCTGAAAAATGTCATAGGCGTCGGGGTGCTGATGACTGGCGCGCAGCGGATATTCCGCCATCCGCCCATCCGGCCTGACGGGTTCCGCATAATGCGTAAACAGATTAATTGCTGGCGTACAATGCAGACGCAGCGAGTCCTGGCGTAGTTTGATGTCGACAGGTAACGGGCGGTTAAAGTGCAGGCGCAACGTAAACGCGCTCACCGGGAAATCGTCCGGTAGCGGCGCAACATCACGCAGATGAAAAAAGAAGAAGGCTTCGGGATAGCAAAAATACTCCTGAAGCACGCGGTAGCCGCTGTGAACATTTTTCGGCCACGGCAGCAGGGCATCTCGATTGTCAAATCCAGCAGCCTCCAGCCACAGATCCGGCAGTGGCTGGTGGCGCTCTCCGGCAATCAGCTCCGCATCCATCAGGCATTCGCAAAACCACAGATAAAGCTGATGTCGGGTATAATCGTCTTCATTACCCAACCAGAATGTGATTTTGTTCAGGTCAAGCATGGCAGGGGAGACATTGTTATCTGCGGTGAAACTGATATCGATAATGCCTTCTTTCAGACTGCTGGCGTTGCGGGTGTCGAGAATACGCAGCGGTTGCAGCCAGATATCACGCGCCAGCGTGAAATGGCAGGCGACGGAAGAGGCCGTTGCATCATTATTGTCAGCAAGTATTTTCTGAGTAGCCAGGGAGGACTTTTCTGATCGGCTTCTGATCAGTTCATTACGGCAGACCTGAACAGGGACTTTTAACTGATCGGTTTTGGGTTCATAGGCAATAACCGTCATGGCCGGAACCGGGCGTAAATAGTTTGCCCACAGCATGCGGATCAGCCCATGTGTGAATTCGGGAAACTCGTCCTCAAGTTTCTGACGCAGGCTACCGGACATAAAAGCAAAGGCTTCCATCAGACGTTCCACGTCCGGATCACCCTCTTTCTCGGCCAGAAAATGGGCCAGATGTGGTTTTTCCTGCGCCAGCAGTTTGCCAAGCTGGCGCAGATAATCCAGTTCTTCGCGGTAGTAACGTTCTTCAAAAGCCACAGAGCTCACTCCACACAATAGCGTTGATGGTTGTCCAGTAAAATGTCAAATTCAAACACTCCCCTGGTTTCGCTGACATCGACCGTAGCCACAATATGAAAACGCAGTTCCACAGGGGCGTATTCATCCGGTGCCGCAGCGGTAACAACAACATCAGTAATACGTGGTTCGTAATGTAAAATGCATTGGCTAATGGAATTACGGATTACTCGTCTGAAATCGCTGGAGGCCAGCGATTCATCATTTAAATCGGTAATCCCCAGCTCCGGTGATCCATAGCAACTACCGAAGCGGGTATTCAGGACCTGTCGCAAATTACGTCTGATGGAGCGTATCAGTGCTTCTTTGGGGTTCTGGTATGAAGGCGAATTTGCCTCATCACGGATACGTTCAAAAAGACTGCCGGTTGGTCCTGAATCCCTCCTCTGCATCGGATTATTCCTTATCCAGTCGTCCAACCAGACTCAGGTCGAAACTGGCACCCATGTATTTAAAATGCGGTCTGACAGAAATCGCGACCTGATACCAGCCTGGCTCACCTTCCACATCCAGTACTTCGATCCTCGCCTGACGTAATGGCCGGTGGCTACGGACTTCGGCAGGCGGATTTTCCTGGTCTGCCACGTACTGGCGTATCCAGGCGTTAAGCTCGCGCTCCAGGTCACCGCGTTCTTTCCACGCACCAATCTGCTCGCGCTGAATCACTTTAATGTAGTGAGCTAAACGGCTGACCACGAATAGATACGGCAACTGAGTACCGAGTTTATAGTTGGTTTCGGCTGTCTTACCTTCGGGCGTTTTAGGGAACATTTTCGGTTTCTGCACCGAGTTGGCCGAGAAAAAGCATGCATTATCAGACCCTTTACGCATGGTCAGTGTGATAAAGCCCTCTTCCGCCAGTTCATACTCTCTCCGGTCAGTTATCAACACTTCAGTCGGAATTTTTGCCTGCATTTGCCCCATGGATTCGTACAGATGAACCGGCAGGTCTTTGACTGCGCCGCCGCTGGATGGACCAATAATATTTGGGCACCAGCGATACTTCGCAAAACTTTCTGCCAGGTTGGCGGCCAGTAAAAACGCGGTATTTCCCCACAAATAAGATTCGTGACTCTGGCTGACGTCTTCATGATAACGGAAGGTTTTGACAGGATTCTCATCCGGCGAATAAGGGTGGCGTAGCAGGAACCGGGGTGCGGTCAGGCCCAGGTAACGGGAATCTTCCGATTCACGCAGGGCGCGCCAGCGGGAGTAGGCCGGGCCTTCAAAGATGGCGCCCGGTTCTTTGATCCCCGGTAACTCTGCCCATGAGTCCAGACCGAAAAATTCTGATGATACTGATGACAGGAACGGGCTGTGCGCCATCGCGCTGACCTGGCTGATATATTTCAACAGCTTCATATCCGGCGTGGTGTTCTTAAAGGCAAAGTTGCCGATTACCGCCGCGATTGGCTCACCACCAAATTGTCCGTAACCACTTGAATATACATGCTTATAATACGCGGATTGCGTGATTTCAGGTGCAAATTCAAAATCATCCAGCAATTCTTCCTGAGTGACATTCAGGAAATGGACTTTGATGTTTTCCCGTGTATCGGTGCGCTCAACCAGCAGCTTCAGCGAGCGTAACAGGGATTCCAGTTCCTGAAACTCCGGGGCATGAATAATGGCGTCCATCTGCCTACCTGTGCGGGCATCAATATCAGCAATCATGGCGTCCACGGCCAGGATATTAATGGGGTTGGCGCTACTGTCGCCTTGTAACATTGCGGCAATAAAGGCGCTCACTCCCTGGCGGGTGATATCGTAGCTTTCTGATTTGGGCTGGACGCGGGTTTGCGCCATGATTTCATCAAGCAGGGATGAGGTGGCAGCTGTCTGCGACGCACTGATAGGAGCAATTTCTTCCTGTACTGACATACTGAAATCCTTTAGTGAAAATTATTTCTGAACGGCGATGCCCAGTTCCTGGATCAGCTGCTCGCGTGTGTCTTCGTTTTCCAACAGAGCCTGAAGCTGTGCACGGAAGGCAGGTATGTTGCCCAATGGGGATTTGAGTGCGACCAGCGCTTCACGCAGTTCCAGTAGTCGTTTTATTTCTGGTACCTGGTTGGCAATATTGTCCGGAGAAAGATCGTTCATTGATTTAACTTTTAGGCTGACTTTTAAACATTCATTGGGTTTATCATTAAGTTCAGCCGGAACATTAAATTCGCGTTCAATATCTGCTTCTGCAATCACTGCGTTTAGGTTATATCGGTTGACAGCAATAGTTATACGCTCATCAAGAGGAGTGTCATCTTGTTTCCCCTTCAGATTTCCGGTGATAAGAAGATTTAACGGTAGTTCTACGTCAGTAGCCACTCCGTCAATTTTCGGCGTATATCGGACACTTATTCTTTCTTTCGGTGCGACGCTTCCGCCATCGGTGTTCATTTTGCTCATAAAAATGTTCTCACTCAGGCCATGAGTACAGCATGTTCGTACTGCAAAAACACGAAATTGCCGTTCCAGTGGTGGTTGATTGGTTTTTTGAATCAATTGGCATTCCGGATTCTACCTGCAAAAATAAATATTAAAAGAACTTTTTATATATTTAAAAGAGCGGTATTCTTTCTTTCTAAATACACGAATGAAACATAATTGCGAATTATATAATGAGTTTAATAAATATATTTATTGTATTGATAAAAAAATAGCTCATTGATTTTTATGTGTTTATTTAATTTATTTTTATGTGCCTGATGTATGGGTTGTTGGGTTTGTTATATGATTTTAATAATGAATCTCTTGGTTTTCTGAGACGTGTCTTGCTGGGTTTCTGTAATAACGGGAAATGGAGTTATATAATATTTATTCTTGATACAGCTGCGACCTTAATCTTTATATAGATAGGTATTTGGATGATTTTTATTCTCTCTGCGGATATGTTTATTATTTATGAAAGTGAATCAAATTATTAATTTTTAATATGTCTAAGTATTGCAATGGTGAGTTCCTGCTTCGCGGAGAATTATGGTTTGTCCTTAATCAGGATAAATGATGTGACTCATAGAGAGCTGCATCACATATCAACCTGTCGTGGATTGTGATGGGTTGTTCAAAAAAACAGTAGTCGATAATTTCACAAGGAGTTTATAAATGCCAACCCCATGTTACATTTCAATAACGGGACAAACCCAGGGGAACATTACTGCCGGGGCTTTCACCGCTGATTCTGTCGGCAATATCTACGTTCAGGGGCATGAAGACGAAATGCTGGTGCAGGAGTTTCTGCACAACGTTACTGTCCCAACCGATCCTCAGTCCGGCCAGCCTTCCGGCCAACGCGCTCATAAACCGTTCATTTTCACCGTGGCACTGAACAAAGCCGTCCCGCTGCTGTACAACGCGCTGGCTTCCGGTGAAATGCTGCCAAAAGTGGAACTGCACTGGTGGCGTACCTCTGTTGAAGGCAAACAGGAACATTATTTCACCACCCGCCTGACTGATTCCACCATAGTGGATATGAAGCTGCACATGCCTCACTGCCAGGACCCAGCACAGCGTGAGTTTACGCAGTTACTCGCAGTATCACTGGCATACCGTAAGGTTGAGTGGGAGCACATCAAATCCGGTACTTCTGGCGCCGATGACTGGCGTGCACCGTTGGAAGCATAAACCAAAATCAACAACATCCTGCCTTCGTGCAGGATGTTGTTTTTGTACGTCTAAAAAATGAGTTTCAGTAAGGAGTTACGCTTTCATGAGGGAGATGGCGGATGCCGGAAACCCGGGCGGTAGCGTACCCGAAGACGAGCGTAACACAGTACTGACATTCTCTAACTATTGTGAGTCGGTTAATCAATC
This sequence comes from Pseudocitrobacter sp. 2023LY-00077, assembly GCF_055796175.1. Lineage (NCBI taxonomy): Bacteria > Pseudomonadati > Pseudomonadota > Gammaproteobacteria > Enterobacterales > Enterobacteriaceae > Pseudocitrobacter > Pseudocitrobacter sp. 2023LY-00077. The sequence goes on from NZ_JBSPEI010000017.1 coordinate 31,720, forward strand.
AGGGAGGCATTATGTCCTTAAAAGGTCTTCGCTTTACGCTGGAGGTTGACGGCCAGGAGCCGGACACCTTTGCAGTGGTGAGCTTCCGGTTAATCCAGAACCCGTCTTATCCGTTTGTACTGAATGTGGATGTCGCCAGCGACTCTTTTATGCAGACAGCAGAGATGCTGCTGGAGAAGAAGGCGACGCTGACCATCTGGCAGGGCCCGGAATCACTGCGTTATGTCACCGGCGTGGTGGCGGGTTTTGGTATGCAGGAGAACAACGGCTGGCAGATGCGTTATCACCTGCGTATCGAGCCGCCATTATGGCGGTGCGGGCTGCGGCAGAACTTCCGTATCTTCCAGCAGCAGGATATCCGGACGATATCGGCCACGTTACTGAACGAGAACGGCGTTACGGAATGGACGCCGCTGTTTTATGAAGACCATCCGGCGCGGGAGTTTTGTGTCCAGTACGGTGAAAGCGACCTGGCGTTTTTGTCCCGGTTATGGGCGGAGGAGGGGATTTTCTTCTTTGAGCGGTTTGCAGCGGGCGGTCCGGAGCAGAAGCTGACGCTGTGTGACGATGTGGCGGGGCTGTCGCAGGCGGGAGCGTTTCCGTTTAATCCGAACACATCGGCAGGGGCGGAGACGGAGTGTATCAGTATGTTCCGTTATGAAGCTCATGTGCGCCCGTCGTCGGTGCAGAGCCTGGATTACACGTTTAAGGTGCCGGACTGGCCGGGGATATACGAACAGCAGGGTGAGAGCCTGAACGGACAGCACGCGCAGTACGAGATATTTGATTATCCGGGAAGGTTCAAGGATGAACAGCACGGAAAGGATTTCACGCTGTATCAGATGGACAGCCTGCGCAGTGATGCGGAAAAGGCCACAGGTCTGAGTAATTCGCCGAAGCTGTGGCCGGGAACGCGGTTTACGCTGACGGGACATCCGCAGAAGATGCTGAACCGTGAATGGCAGGTGGTCAGGAGTGTGCTCTCAGGAGACCAGCCGTAGGCGCTGCACGGCAGCCAGGGAAAGGGAACCACGCTGGGAAATCAGCTAGAGGTGATACCGGCGGACCGGACCTGGCGCCCACGGCTGCAAAGCAAACCGAAGGTGGACGGGCCGCAGAGTGCGATAGTGACGGGGCCTGCGGGAGAGGAAATCTTCTGCGACGAATACGGTCGTGTGCGGGTGCGGTTTCACTGGGACCGTTATCACGGGGAGACGGAGGAGAGTTCGTGCTGGATACGGGTGTCGCAGGCGTGGGCGGGAGCGGGTTTTGGCAATCTGGCGATACCGCGGGTGGGTCAGGAGGTGATTGTTGATTTTCTGAACGGGGACCCGGACCAGCCGATAATCATGGGGCGGACATACCATGAATTCAACCACTCACCGGGTGACCTGCCAGGAACGAAGACGCAGATGACCATTCGTTCGAAGACGTATAAGGGCGGTGGTTTTAACGAGCTGCGATTCGAGGACGCGACGGATAATGAACAGGTCTATATCCACGCGCAGAAGAACATGGACACGAAGGTGCTTAACGACCGGACAACGGACGTGAAGCATGACCATACGGAAACCATCGGTAACGACCAGAAGATAACGGTGGGACTGGGTCAGACGGTGACGGTGGGTAAGGAAAATGCCGGGGGGCATGATCAGACGGTAACGGTGGCGCATGACCAGAGTATGAGCGTTGGGAATGATCAGACGTTGAATGTGACCAATGACCGCAAAAAGGATGTGGGTAATAACCAGGACAGTAAGGTGGTCGGCGATGATACAGAAGCAGTGGAGAAATCCCAGAATATTACGGTAGGGAAGGATTACACCCTGACGGTAACTGACAGCCTGACCATTAAAGTAGGGGAATGTGTACTGAAAATGAACAAGGACGGCACGATCATGTTGAACGGTGTGAAGATTCAGTTTAAGGCAGACGACAGCATTAAGGGTGTTGCCAGTACGGTTCACTTTAACTGATATCACAGAGGCCGTTCTATGTTAGCACGAACAGTACACCACCTGATTGTTGAACAATACACCGATATGCTGGCTCAGGATTATCGTCTGCGTAATGTATTGCTGTCATCCTACCACCATGATTTTAGCAGTTTGTTGCAGTTTGACAGACGAATGCAGGCATATCTGGAGGGGATGTTGTACCTGAAAGAGGAAACAGCAGAGTATCTTCGGGGGCAGTTACAGGAGTTATTATCTCCGGGGGAAGTGTTTTCTGTCGCGCTTTTTGCGGCAAATGCGAACGATGAATTTCTTCTGTCGGGATGTCTGGGGCTTGTGCAGGGAATACCGCGTCTCTTGCCAGCGCTACTGACTGTCGTTGGCTGGATGGACGTAAATTCAGCCTTATGGCCGTTGGTGATGTCACATCCGGGCTGTCGGGCTTTTGCTGCTGTGATGAGGGCGGATATATCTGGCCCGATAACGTTTACTCAGCAGGAAATTATTACACTGTTTGAAAACAGGCAATGTGTGGATTTTCTTCTCTGGTTTCTCGGTAAAAGTCATTCATCGTTGCTTGAACCCGCTTTGGCGCGAGTCTTTGATTCAGGTCAGGACGATCTTATCTTGCAGGGATGCCGTGCGGTTTTGTGTCTGCGCCCGCAGGCGGGTGAGTATACCGACGTTACCAGAGAACAGTTATTACGGCTTGTTCACAGTAACAGAGAGGATGTTCGTACGCTGGCGGTTAAATATCTTTTGGCTTACTCCGTTTGCGAGCCTCGGGCGCTCATCAACACGCTCTCTGAAAAAAAGAGTGACACCCGTTTATTAATTCAGGCTATGGGCTGGTCTGGTCTTACAGACTGTATTCCTCCCTTAACAGATTATTTTGATGAGCCAGAGTATGCGAGGCTGAGCCTGTTGTCAGTTGTGGCAATTACAGGTTCTCTGCCTGAACGGGATGGCTGGCAAATTAAGAAAGAGGATGAAACTTCCAGTACCGTGGATTCTGATTCAGCAGGTATACCAGAAGATGAGCCAGAGCAGGGCGTTAGCTGGCCGGACAGAGCAGCATTTCAACGCTGGTGGATGGTGAATCAGGGGACTCTGAACTCCGGGCTGCCCGGTCTTTGTGGGAAGCCAGTAACAACAAAAGGGCTAGCCGCTGTTATTGCAAATGGCTTACTGAACTTACGCTCTCTGGCTGTCATGCGATCCGGACGCTTTTCTGAACTATCTGCCCTGCCTGCGATAAACCAATATGAGATTTTCAATATGCAATCTGAAAACAGATGAGGGAACAGTAATGCAGCAGACATTATTAAAAGAAGTACTATTCAGCGAAAATGAAACGAAGGACGAAAAAAGATCGGCCATCCCGGAAGAGCTTATTTTTACAGCACAACAGAAAATCACGCTGAGTTGTGGTAAATCGCAGATTACACTTTACCCAAACGGGAAGGTGGTGATTAAGGGGGATTATATCCTCAGTGATGCGGAAGGCGTGAATAGACTGTCAGGTGGACGAGTTGAGGTAAATTAATTCGCATCAGGGATGGCAAAATATGATAACTGTTAATATCAATGGATTAACGCTATGTCACAAGGGGAGCGGTGGTGTCAGCCATAATACTTTGCCGGACGTTTGTAAAACACCGGGAGAAGGTGTTCCGGTTCCGTATGAGAATGAGGCTTATTCGAGTAACCTGGTGAAAGGCACCGTCAGCGTATTTGCAGACGGTGGAAATATGATCGCAAATGTCGGTTCACAGTTTGCAAGGAGCGTATTTGATGAGCCGGGAAGTATGGGAGGGATAAAATCGGGAACAAACAAGGCTGAAACGGACTGGATATCACATTCATTTGATGTTTTTTTTGAGAAAAAACCAGCGTGCCGTTTGACAGATAAACTGTTTATGAATCACCAGAACACGGTGAATATGGCAGGGTTGAATCAGGCTTTTCTTTCAGAAGACTATGATAAAGAGTCTCAGTCTGAAGATAGCATAAACAAGGAAATTTCACTGACAATCGGCGTGTTTTTTGATGGTACTGGGAATAATGCCATTAATGTTGAAAATATGATTGCAGCATGTGACAGAGAAAATTTTGACATCAATAGTCAGGATGCACAATCAATTCTGGAAGAATATGCTAAAAATAATATGGGTTTTCTTCGCTCGAGTCAGGTAGCCATACTTGCTATTATACCAATATTCATTGGTTATACACTTTATACGGTCAGTTTGTCGACAGCTCTACTAATAATTCTCAGACCTCAATCTATATAGAAGGGATAGGAACCGAAAGCGGAAAACCTGATAACCCAATTGGTCTTGGGCTTGGTGAAGGCGATACTGGTGTTCTGGCAAAAACTGATGAGGCCGTATCCCTTATTACGAATACCATCCAGAAAAATCTGAGGGGAGTCAATAGGGTAAAAACACTGCAATTCGATATTTTCGGTTTCAGCCGGGGGGCAGCGGCAGCACGCCATTTTGCCAACCGTATATATCACAGCGATCCGGCAATTATAAAAGCCATTGAACAGGGAATGACGGGGCGACAATATGATGGTGCTCCGTCGGGAAAAACTCGCTTTATTGGAATTTTTGATACGGTTGCAGCTATCGGCACACCGCTTAATGGGATGAACCCACATAATGCTGATACGGGAGATGTGGATTTAATTCTTCATTCTGGTATTGCTGAAAAAGTATTTCATATTGTTGCTCAGCATGAGTGTCGCTTCAATTTTGCCCTTAATAGTGTGAAACCCGCCTGGCCAGAGTTAATGTTACCCGGCGTTCACAGTGATATTGGTGGCGGTTACTGGCCGCTGGAGGTCGAAAATTATTTTCTGACCCGCCCTCAAGGCGAAACAGTTCCATTGAATCAACCTGATGGGGATTCGCACGTCTATCAACGAATTTTTGACGAACTCAGACAGATGAGCAAGTCCCCGGCAATAGCCCCCATATTACGTACTAATGATGTCACGGCCAGAGTCTGGAACAGTGATAAGGTTCCATCGGATCACAGAGGCAATCTGCAAAAGAGAACATTTGCTGCACTGACAATGTCTGAACGGCAGGTAAAAAATAGTTGGTCAGCAGTTATATTTCAGGTGATGCTGGATGCAGCTATTGAGGCTGGATGTGTTTTTTATCCAATTGGTGATAACAGGGCTTTATTGATTCCGCATAATTTACAACCATTCTGCAATAAAGCACAGGCAATGGGAAAGTCAGTCCGAAACGGACAGGTTGTTGCAGGTTTTACCACGGACGAACTGGATATTTTAGCAAAAGATTATATACACTGCTCTGCAAACTGGAACAGCATAAAAATGGATGCACAGAAAAATATTTCCGGAGGCACTGAGGCTCTGGAGTTGATTTTTGCTAACCGGCCTGATGAGCGATGGTTGAGAACAATTTATGATATGAATGGTCTTCAGAGGTACATATGAAACGAGTTTATTTATTTATATGCCTTATCATCCTGGTCGCTTGTCACTCTCCCCAGAAAACATCTGCGTTTAATCAGGGGAATTACACATTGCCGTTCAATCAATGGGGTTTTGTTTTTTTTACGCCAAAATTTCTTCGTGCTCTGGTCACTGATGCTATCGTAGTAGATACTACTGGCAGAATGTACCGTTTCCATACTCTCGATATGTCCGGGGATGACTTGGATAGCAAAGGAACCTGGAATAAATTTTATAATGGTCATTATTTTTTTAACACGGTAAAACATCCTGCGCCGCCTCAATATATTGTTTTTTGCTGGGACTCCTGGGTAGACAAAAAGCATTATGAAACCAGTATGTTCTTCCTTGAACCTGTATGGCGCCGGATGATGACACCAACTGGTCATAAAACGTATCTGGGAGAAACATACTGGTACGATACATTACTTATTGGTTTGGCCCCGGGAGGGACTGTCAGAGTCTGGTTCCGTGATGTTGAACAATATCCGAATGTTCCTGTTCAGCCAACAAACCTGAAAACTTTGTCCGGAGATAAACTGAATGTTTGCAAAGGAATATCTCAGAATATATTTTCAAAGGACATGGCTCCGGATACTGCGGAATTTATAAAAGGGAAGAAATATCCTTATGGAGAATGGTGAGGAGTATTATTAATTAATTTTTATTCTAAATATCTGATTGGCGATATATATAGAAGTCATTATATTTTAACCCAAGGAAGGCAAAGACATGATAACTGTTAATATCAATGGATTAACGTTATGTCACAAGGGTAGCGGAGGAATTAGCCATAATACTCTGCCGGACGTTTGTAAAACACCGGGGGAAGGTGTTCCGGTTCCGTATGAGAATGAGGCTTATTCGAGTGACCTGGTGAAAGGCACCGTGAGTGTATTTGCAGACGGTGGAAATATGATCGCAAATGTCGGTTCACAGTTTGCAAGGAGCGTGTTCGATGAACCGGGAAGTATGGGGGGAGTACGCTCAGGAACAAATAAGGCTGAGACAGACTGGATATCACATTCGTTTGATGTGTTTTTTGAGAAGAAACCAGCGTGCCGTTTGACAGATAAGCTGTTTATGAATCACCGGAATACGGTGAATATGGCAGGGGAACAACAAGGAGCATTGGCACCACCTCTTGATAAGCAATTATTAAAAGAAATATGTGAAGTCATTTGTGAATGCAAAGATGCGCTCAAAATGTCTTTTATGGAGATTAATTTGCGTCTGGAATTATTTTTGAGCGAGGTGCTGGGCATTGATAGAAGTGATATTTTAGAGTTTTATAATTTTAATGAGTATAATAACAGACAACATTGCTTTGCTGCTAAATACAATGAAGAACCCTATGATGAATTTCGTGGTGGGAGATCAATAGATCCATCTAAATTAACCGAAGTTCCATATGAAATATATCCGCCACATAAACTTATTAAGGATGATGGTTTTTTTAAGAGGAAAACTAAAGGAGGTGCAACTGCTCCAGCAGGAAAAACGGATGCGTTGAAAAAATCTAGAGAATTAGGGGCTGGAAAAGTTGTTATATGGGATTTGGTTGTTTTGCTAGACCCCACAAAAGAGGCTGAGTTAAGTAATGTAAAACATATTATTGAAATAAAATTTGAAGGTGATACTGCTACAAAAAATCAACAAAGAGCAAGAAAAGAAGTACTTGTACAAAGTAAATTAACATTTATAGAAGAAAAACGATGTGGATGTAAGCCTGATGATGACGAGGATAAGGAATCGCAGGGTAATGCCATCAAGCTCTTAATAATATTAATATTATTAAGAGGTCGTAAAATACCAAAAATACCAGGCCCACGTCCTCGTCCAGCGCCGGTTCCACTGCACTGAGGTATATAATATGAATATTGAAGATTTTACTCTTGAGTTTAATGGTGTAAAGTGTATCACACCTTGTTTTTCTATAGTTTTGTACTCAAACATTGATATTAATGAAAATATTTATAATATAAATGGGGTTATCAATCCGTATAATGTTTTTATTAATGAATTCATGGGGGAACTTGACTGGTGTATTTATTCCTTCAATCAAGTTCGATCCGTTAAATCAAAGTTGGATCACTTCTCATTATATAGTGAATGGCTATCAAATCCTAAGAAAAGGTGTAAAGGGAATTTTACTCTTGAATTTAGATCTGGGCGAACATCTGAAGAGTGGAGTCCTCCTGGTATTTTTATAAATTATGAAAGATATAATGATACTACATTATTGCTTACAGAAATGGCATTGCCAGTGGAATGGTTGAAAAATAATGATATTGTTACATACATCAAAAAAATTATAAAAGACTATCCTCTCTCTTATGGCTATGCTGGATGGTCACTATTGCAAAACCCCTATTCAGTTGACCTGGAGTCATTAATCGATGGTTATTTAAATGCTTGGTTATTGCGATATCCTGGATTATTAGCACCACTACCTAGTAGTTTTATTCCTGTAGCAGACAAGACACTCCCTGATATTGGATGGATTACATTGCTCGATGAAAAGTATTTCGAATTAATAGGCGGTAGAAATGAGGTTATTTCTAAAATTAATGAAGTAGAAGACTTGAAAAGTGAAATTGTAGATGGAAATTTGATATTAACGATAGGTGAAAAACCCATCATTGGCGATATTAATAATGGTGATTTTCTACCATTATATTGTGATGCGGGTAAAATTCTGTCGCCTTTACACAACGGTGATCTAATTTATGAACGCGCAATTTTACCTGGCTTCAGTAAAGATAGAGTATCAGGGAAAAAGTGGGTTAATAGATTCTTCGGTAAATAGTTATGACTCAGTTAAATATTCCTTTCAGTAAAAATATATCCATGATACCCACTCTTGATATATATGCATTTCATTATCCTTGTGAGTTTGTTGATGTTTTTGATGGCGTCATTACCATATTAAAGCGCAATGGAATTATGACTATATGGAAAGAGTCTGTTTTTTTCAATAGAAATGGCATGAAAACTTTTATCCCCAATAGCTACATTGAACTTATTGATATTTTAAAGCAAGGTTGTCTGGAGTCTATCCGTAGTGCTCCCGTTACACTCATCATGCCATGTAATATAAATGAGCTTAATTTTGATGGTTTTCACCTCACTATTTCTATTTCTAATAATACATTTCATGATGAGCCATCCATACTTACCATAAGGATAATGTCAAGTGTTAATGATGTGACTGTTTGGGAAAAACTATCAGATATTATGAGTGAAATATCTAATCTGTTAAGTTATAGGTTCCATTTTTCAACGCTTGGATTTGGTTTTTTTTCGACAATGAATATTAATTCTTTTCAAGAAATGAAATTTTCTAGTTTCAGGTATCTCGGCGGGGTATTATTTGATCCATTATGTACAAATTCAATGGATCTTATATATGGGTTGCGTAGTATAAGTTGGAAGATTCTTATTTCAAGCCATTCCTTATTGGAGTGGGGGGCGAAAGATATTTTAGATAGTACTGAGCACTCTGGTGATAATGTTTTTTTTCAGACAGGAAAAATGGCTTCTATATGTGATAGGAATTCTTTGGAGCGTGGGATGAAAGAGTATATGGAACTAAACAATAAATTGAAAAGTGTCATTTATACTCCGAAAAATGATTGGCTGCCAGGTATAAACAATGATAAATATGAACGTTGGGCAAGACGATGGGATGAGATAAAAGTAATTAATAATGCACTTTAAAAACCTTCTTTATTGAATGTGATGGCGTTTTTGAGAATATTACGTAAATAAGAGTGGTGATGGTTTATTAGACTTGAGGTTTTTATGTCAGTATAAAATAAACAAAATATTCCCACTCAATAAAGGAGATGTATATGTGGCAGATAAACAACCGGACTGCATATTCCGCAAAAGGATCTTGGGTTCGTGGCAGGCAGGGGGAAGAAATCTGGACTGTGGCAATAAAAGCAACCTGGGATATACGTCCTGACGGAACGACAACATTATCAGAAACCCAGCAGCAAGTTAATGCCGGGCCAATGATACACTCCGATGGCAAAACACTGTTATACGATACCGACCTTGGTCCGGGGAAAAATGCCACAGATATTATTCTGAATGGACATGCCATTGTACCGGATGGAAAATTTGCTACCTCTGTGCCTGTAGGACTGAAAGTTGGCAGCGTTTCCCGACTTGCCAGGGTTTATGGCGACAGAGTATGGGACGGTAAACGGTACAAAGAGCCGCACCCTTTCAATAAAATGCCCATTAGTTATAACAAAATGAGCCGGGGCGATTATTTTCCTGCTTATAAGAGTGATTTTAACCCGGCAGGTATTGCCGTTAGCACAGAACCTGAAATCTGGGTATCTGCTTTGCCCAATATTGAATTTTATGGCGATGAAACGATACCGGGATTTGGTGCATTACCCCGCCACTGGCCGGGACGGCTGCAATTTGCCGGGACATATGATGACCGCTGGCAGAAAGAGCAGTCGCCGTTACTGCCCGAAGATCTGGATGAACGCTACTGGCAGTGTGTACCTGCACCATTATATGCCGGAGGACAACTGAAAGGGGGAGAGGTGGTTTGCCTGGGGAATCTTACGCCACCTGGTTACGGCAACAATGGGCTGTTGATTTTTGAGCTTCCTCGCATCGTTCCTGCATTCCGGACACTGTTTTATGACGGGAGTGTGCGGCATCACCATGGCCGACTGCACACGGTTATTATTGAACCTGATTTTCCCCGCGTCAGTATGCTCTGGCACAGCGCATTGCCCTGTCATCATCTGGTGAACCAGCTCGAATCCACAACGGTTTCAGAAAAACGGCGGCTGTTTATCAGGCCAAAAGCACTTCCCGGACACTTTCCTGAATGGGAGGCATTACTGTGACAGCTATTATTTCAGCGTCCTGTACTTTTCCTTCTGGTCCTGAACTTCCGCTGGCGGATATTGCCCATCGTTTGCAGTTTTCTCTGGTGAGGAAACATCCTCTGTGTGTGGACAGTTGTGGTTATCCGATTAAAGCCAGTTATTTTCCTGACATTATTTATGCTTCCCCGGAAGAACGGTTCCGGCAACTGACACAGCAGGTACTGACTGAGCTGATGGAGCATCAACCTGCGCTCAAAACAACGCTGCAACCCCGGCGGATATGGCTGTTGCTTCCTTCTCTGGACCGGCCAGGAATGGTCCCGGATGTGATAACGGTTGTCAGGGACACCATTGTGATGTGTACGGGATGGATACACAGTGAAATTCAGATCTTGCATGGTGGACAGGCGGAAATAGCGACTGCACTGGAGGTTATCCGGCAAAGTCAGCAGGGTGCCATTGAAATTCTGTTAGCCGTGGACTCCTGGTTGCCGCCTGCTTCACTGATGTGGCTGGAGCAAGAGAATTTATTACACGGTTCCCAACGCTATTTTCAGGGAACAATACGCCCCAACCCTTATGGGCGAATTCCTTCAGAGGGTGCTGCTGCTCTGGCATTAATAGCATCAACATCTGATATTTCTCCCTGGTGCTTTATTCGCGGCTCAGGAATGGCTGATGAATCCGTTACATACCATGACGAGGGGGTGTGTCTGGGAAAAGGGCTGATTCAGGCAGCATTAGAGGCTCTGGATGTCGCCGGGACAACACCAGTCATGAATGTAGTCAGTGATGTTAATGGTGAGCCATATCGTGCTGATGAACTGGGATTTACTTTGCTGCGGTTGAGTGAAGACCTGGATAAAGACTACCAGCGAGAGACGCCGGTTCTGGCAAGTGGTGATTTAGGCTCTGCCAGTCTGCTGGCTCATATCGCTTTAGTTGCGTGGAGCATGCGCAATACCGCTGTGCGTGCTGACACGCTGATATTGTCCAGTTCGGATGATAAACGACGCGGCGCCGTAGTTATTTCGCGCGAGTTATAACAAGAGAAAGCAAAATGATAACCATCAATATTAATGGATTAACACTGTGCCATAAGGGCAGTGGTGGTGTCAGCCATAATACCTTGCCAGATGTGTGTAAAACGCCGGGGGAAGGCACACCGGTTCCCTATGAAAATGAAGCGTATTCCGCCGACCTGGTAAAAGGTACGGTCAGCGTGTTTGCCGATGGCGGCAATATGATAGCTAACATGGGGTCGCAGTTTGCGCGCAGTGTGTTTGATGAACAGGGCAGCATGGGGGGAGTAAAGTCGGGAACCAACAAAGCTGAAGCCGAATGGATAAGCCACTCATTTGATGTATTTTTTGAGGGAAAACCTGCCTGTCGTTTGACTGATAAAATGTTTATGAATCACCGGAATACGGTCAATATGGCGGGAGAACAGCAGCCCTGTCTTGCCCCATGTCCGGTGCTGGAGGAAAAATCTCGCCTTCCTCCACCAGAGGATAAAAACAAGGATAAAGAACCCGCCATGCCCTGCATTGTGATACTGGTGCATGGTGTGAATGACGTCGGGGAAGCGTATCAGAATCAGGATGAAGGTCTCTGCCGGGGGCTAAACAGACGGCTGGGACGCAATGATTTACAGCCACATACATGGCAGTCGGAAAAACACATGATTTCGGATGTGGAGGGTAAGGTCGCCCGTTCGCCAGTTATCCCTTTTTACTGGGGATATAAACCGGTTGAGCATTCAGAATGGGAAAAAGACCAGAAACGTTACCGCGATGAGCTGGATCATAAACATGACGACACTGATCTGGCCTATGATACTTATCAGCAGGATGACAAGAATATCATCCACGCCCATGCCGACGAATCCATTGATAATCTGAATAACTGGCTGGATAAAGAATGCGATAATACCAAAGGTGGCGGCACGTTTGCCAATGCCACTACTAATATTCCCGATATGTTTGGCCCGGGAGCTAACGGTTTTGCGCTGGGGCTGGTCGGGGAATTTTCCCGTTCATTTATGAATGAGGGAGACTGGAGCCACCCTATTTACAACAACCCTCACCGTATTTACCAGGCCTATGCTGCCCGTCGGCTGGCGGATTTGATTATAGCAATTCGGCAGAATAAAAAAACAGAAACAGACACCATTAATATTGTGGCCCACAGCCAGGGAACAATAATTACCATGCTGGCCAATATGTGGGTAAAAGCGGAAGGCTTTACACCTGCGGATTGCGTCATTCTGAATCATTCCCCCTACTCGCTGGAGAACCGCTGGCTGGAGAATGCACAACCGGGGAATCAGCAAACCGATGCTGCACGGCAGCAGACACTGGCACATTTTTGTGCTCTGATGGCACAGAATTCGCTTTATCAGCAGGGGGCCGGGTCACATACAAAAGGGTATATTCAGAAGCTGACGGATACCGGCTGTCTGTCACCCATAGCAAACTGGGATGACCCGCAGTTCAACCGCAATAACTTTGGGATGGTATATAACTATTTTTGCCCCAACGATCATGTTGTTTCTATGACGCCCATCCAGGGGTTTGGCTGGCGTGGCGTACCGGATAAAATCCGTGCCGGGCTGGGACATAATTTCTGGCAGCGGGTGTACTGTAAAGGAATAACCGTTGGCGACAAAAATGGGTACCATTTTTCGATGCCTGAAAAACACTGGGATGATCCGGATATTCCTGCAACCTGCGAGAAGTACAGCTACAGTGATGTGACAATCAATGCCCCGACGTTGCCGATGCCGTTTGTTTTTTTACTTCAGGCTCAGGCGTCAGGATATAAAACAAAACTGGCGGGTAACGACCCGGCAATTTGTCGTGCAGCCATTAAAGCCGAATATTTTAAAACAGAGTCAGTGGATTTACCGGATAAAGACCCTTTCCGTTATTTACATGATGGACAGGTCCTTAATGCCAGCCAGCTTAATGAGTTGAAAATCACTTTCGAAATAGAAGAACCCATTCGGGGTGTGGTTCAGGGCGACTATGGTCCCGGTCAGAAAGCGAATGTGACGCGATATCTTACAAATAAGGAACTGGAAGAAATGATGGGTAATACGGTATTGAGCCAGCATTCTTCAATCGTGGGCAGTAAATATGTACCGGAAATGGCAATGACTTTCGACTTGGCCATCGGGGAGTGTAAGGCATTTGAGGATACCGAATTCTGGCGTGACTTGTTGTTGCGGGCTGACTGGCGTAGAGAGAAGAATCCTGATGCTATAGTGAAAAAATATTATCAACAAGGATTTTTACCACCTAATGTCAAACCACTTATGAACAAACCCGAGCGTCCTCACGGAATGCCTTCAGGTGAATACGGTGTGGTTAATGATTACGGTCCCCGGACGCGAAAAGAATCTACCGGAACCAGAGATATCAATGGCAAACCAGAAACAGTGGAAAAGACGGTGCTTCAGTGGGATATGCCGAAACCGCTGGTCTAGAAGGAGATTCGTTTATGAAAGCAAAAAGGATCCTTATTTTAACGGGAGTGTCGTTGTTAATTGCCTGTCACGCCGTTTCAGGAAACCGACAACCGCCGACACAGGTAGTTTATCGTTTTGACGACCATCGTTATCTGGAACTGACGGGATTTAATTGCGAAGGAGGGCTTATTTATAACGACACAGTAAAAAATATCCACAGCGTAATTTATGACATATCAGACGGATACCGGATCTTTACAAAAAAATTTATTCACTCATCTAAGCGTTATATCGTTATCCCTCAATACGATGACAGTAGTAGTTTTTTAATTTCTAAAGATTATGGAAAAACATGGCAAGGCGCGCGTTTTTCACCGGGAGGTGGGGCAGATCCTTATGGGAAAAGAATTCCTGAACGAACAGATAGCTTCGGGACAACCTATGTTGCAGGGGAAAATACTAATCCATTATACCAGGATGTAGTTTCACTTACTGTCGTTAACGACCAGGGATTCATGCTGACTAAATGGGGAGACCTGTATATAAGCTCAAAACCGTTTGACGACCCCCGACTTCAACCGGGAGGAGGAGGTATCCCCTATACTTATAAAGATTATGACGGAATACCGCAGCATGATCGCCTGATGCCAGGTACCTCGGGTCTGAATTGGGGAGAAGAATACACCTCATGGAATTCAGTAGATGGTTCTGAGCACTGGTCAACTGATGCACACAAACCCAACTGGCAGGGCATTCCCAATAAAGTCCCGGAAGTGAAAAACTACACAGGCTGGGATCATATGCGCTGCGATCCGGAGCTGGGGTTGAAGGAAAAAGATGAATAAATTCTATTATACAATAGTGGAATATGCAGAAACCGCAGGCCTGAATGGAACCTGGTTTGTAAAAGTAAAAAGGCTTCTTATCTTAACGGGAGTGTCGTTGTTAATTGCCTGTCACGCTGTTTCAGGAAACCGGCAACCGCCGACACAGGTGGTTTATCGTTTTGACGACCATCGTTATCTGGAACTGACAGGATTCAATTGCGAAGGAGGGCTTACTTATACCGACACAGTAAAAGATATCCACAGTGAAATTTATGAAATATCAGACGGATACCGGGTCTTTACTAAAAAATTTATTCACCCATCTGAGCGTTATATCGTTATCCCTCAATACGATGACAGTAGTAGTTTTTTAATTTCTAAAGATTATGGCAAAACATGGCAAGCTGCCCGTTTTTCACCGGGAGGTGGGGCAGATCCTTATGGGAAAAGAATTCCTGAAAGAACAGATAGTTTCGGAACAACCTATGTTGCAGGGGAAAATACTAATCCATTATACCAGGATGTAGTTTCACTTACTGTCGTTAACGACCAGGGATTCATGCTGACTAAATGGGGAGACCTGTATATCAGCTCAAAACCGTTTGACGATCCCAGAATGCAGCCAGGAGGCACTGGTATCGATTATATCATCGAGGGAGTTAAACACCATCTCAATCCCAGAGACAATGGTACCAGCGATAACAGTTACTGGGGGAAGCACTACACATCATGGGCATCAGTTGATGGACCCGATGCCTGGTTAACATTTTCCGAGGAAACTAACTGGAAAAATATCCCCAATAAAGTCCCGGAAGTGAAAAACTACACAGGCTGGGATCATATGCACTGCGATCCGGATCTGGGCTTGAAGGAAAAAGATGAATAAATTCTATTATACAGTAGTGGAATATCCAGAAACCGCAGGCCTGAATGGAACCTGGTTTGTAAAAGTAAAAAGGCTTCTTATCTTAACGGGAGTGTCGTTGTTAATTGCCTGTCACGCTGTTTCAGGAAACCGGCAACCGCCGACACAGGTGGTTTATCGTTTTGACGATCATCGTTATCTGGAGTTGACGGGATTTAATTGCGAAGGGGCACTCTGGTACACTGATACCCAGAAGGAAATACATACTGAGGTTACCAGCCAGTTTTATCGGGTTTTCACCAGAAAATACGTTCATCCATCGGAGCGCTATATTTCTATCACTTACTGGGATGTGTCTGGATTTATCATTTCAAAAGATTATGGCAAAACCTGGCAAAATGCACGTTTCAGTCCCGGAGGGGGAGCAAAGCGGTATGGAGCATCCTACCCTGTCATGGAAGAGGTCGAGTCTTTTACCGTCGTTAATGACCAGGCTTTTTTGCTGACGAAAGAGCATGACCTGTATATAAGCTCAAAACCGTTTGACGACCCCCGACTTCAACCGGGAGGAGGAGGTATCCCCTATACTTATAAAGATTATGACGGAATACCGCAGCATGATCGCCTGATGCCAGGTACCTCGGGTCTGAATTGGGGAGAAGAATACACCTCATGGAATTCAGTAGATGGTTCTGAGCACTGGTCAACTGATGCACACAAACCCAACTGGCAGGGCATTCCCAATAAAGTCCCGGAAGTGAAAAATTACACCGGCTGGGATCATATGCGCTGTGATCCGGACCTTTGGGAACGAAAAAATGAATAAATTTAATTATTCTTTTGTGAAATATCACTGAAATAGTGAGGGGGAATATATTTAATCTCATACAAAGTTAGAAACCAGAATATATTAATTGATTCGGTTTTTATAACGAATGTTGTCGTTAGGGATTTTGATGAAGTTTTGCGATTTAAACAAATAGCATATCTACCTCTTCGTTTCTTATATTTTATTGTGTATAGTAGGTAACCCTATAGGTTAAATGAATATATTTTTAATTTAATCTTATCACAGATAACCACTCTTGATTAATTTATATTTGAGATTTTGCAATATGATCTATAATTCGAGTAAAGGCTCTGAAGGTTCTCTGCGTAGATTAACGCCAGGAGAAATGAAAATGCTTATGGATGTTTTTGGCAATAATATTAACTCCTCTATAATATGGGTAAGAAAAGAGAGTGCCCTTCCCTTTGGGCTTCAATTTGATAACTATGGTATGACTCCCTTGGGCGATCTTTATGTTCGAGATACACTCTATAGTGACGATTACTCTCTTGAGCAAAATCATAATAAGCATTTTTTTGTGCATGAAATGACTCACTCTTTCCAGTATCAACATGGCATGGCGGTTTGGTTGAGGGGCCTTGCAAGTTGTGTAGCCGGGTATATGTATAAACTTGAAGCCGGGAAATTATTTTCTGAATTTAACATGGAGCAACAAGCTTCAATTGTGGCTGATTACTATTATTTGAAAAATTTCGGGGGGAAGGCGTTTTTCAGCCTGGCAGATAGGAAGTATATTGGAGTTATCGATGCCAACACAATGATGTTATTTCAGAAAACATTAATCGGTTCAGGGGTGTCACTATGAAGTGCTTATGTATATTTTTTCTTACATTTGTGCTCACGGGCTGTATTTTTCCTCATAAATTACCTTACTCCACGGCATCAGTATTCGTTAATGATGATAAGATCTGTGTATCTGTATTAGAAAAGGATTTAATTTTAAAAGAGGAAATTCTCTCAATAACAGTCTATGAATATGGACAAAAACATGAGCTGTTTAAAAAAAGTTATCTCAATTCTAATGATAGTATCAATCTTATTTCAGGGCAATGTATTAAGGATTTGTATTCATTCTCATATGAAATAGGAAAAGGATATACTGTATTAATACGTACTCCTTTACATCTATATGAGTCAAAATTTATCGTGTGGAATGCGTTGGGCAAAGTGGCTATTAAAATGATGTAGCTTATCTAAGCACGTCCTATCAACTCATGTTTATTGCAATATTAAATTAATGCCAGTAATCAGGTACGAGGTTTGACATAGTAGATAATCCTGGCCGTCTGGTCTGCTTAAGACCAGAGCGGATGAGAATTTAGTATTAACCGATGCGGTTGTATTGTTCAGATAAATCCCCTGCGAGCTCAAGAAAAATTACCAGTGGAATCTTACTGGGGTGTCTTTTCTGGCTCACCCCAGCCCAAACCCATCCGCATCCCGCCATGCCGGAAACTTCTCTCTATACTCCCGCAACGCCGTCATCGACAGCTCAGCATCAATGCGCGTCGCCTGGTGTGCGTCGGCGGTGGCGATAATCTCGCCCTGTGGGTTAATCACCCGGCTGTCGCCGCGGTAGTGGTGGCCGTTGCCATCGGTGCCGACACGGTTACAGCCTGCGACGTATGCCTGATTCTCAATCGCGCGGGCGACCAGCAGCGCCTGCCAGTGCAGGGAACGCGGTGCAGGCCAGTTGGCGACGTACAGGGCGAGGTCGTAATCGTCGCGATTGCGCGACCACACCGGGAAACGCAGGTCGTAACATACCAGCGGCAGAATGCGCCAGCCGCGCCATTCAAACACCACGCGTTCGTTGCCCGCTTCATAATGATGATGCTCATCCGCCATGCGGAACAGATGGCGCTTATCGTAAAAATGCACGTTACCTTGCGGTTCGACCAGTAAAAAGCGATTCACCGGGCCGCGATCGGTTTGTAGTGCCGCGCTGCCTGCAATCAGGGCGTTGGTACGTTGTGCCTGCTTCTGCATCCACGAAATCACCTCCTCCTGAGAAGGCGACTGTTTCGCGGCTTCCATCGCAAAACCGGTGGTAAACATCTCCGGCAGGACGATGACATCGCGCCCGCTAATCTCTTCCAGTTGACGATCGAAATGGCGCAGGTTGGCAGGGCCATCCATCCACACCAGCGGTTGCTGCAAAAGCGTAATTTTCAAACCAGGCACGGCGGTCAACTCCTTTATTGCAGGGGGATTTTATAACTTTAACACCTTATCAGGCTGTTGCCGTGCTGCGGAATATTTCGATAAAAAAAGCTGTTATTGGAAATATCTGATTTGCATTTGGCTAGCTTGCCGCTCACTCTTAAGGGGATGAACAACAAGGGCAGGATAAGCCCGGGAGGAATGATGTATAAGGCAATAACCGCTGTCGCTGCGCTGGTCTTTGCAACCAGCGCTATGGCGCAGGAAGACTTGACGATCAGCAGCCTGGCAAAAGGTGAATCGACCAAAGCGGCGTTCAACCAGATGGTGAAAGGGCATAAGCTGCCGGCATGGGTGGTGAAAGGGGGAACGTATACCCCTGCGCAAACCGTTACGCTGGGTGATGAATCTTATCAGGTGATGAGCGCATGTAAGCCGCATGATTGCGGGACCGAACGTGTGGCGGTGCTGTGGTCTGAAAAGTCTAAGCAGATGACCGGCCTGTTCTCGACCGTTGATGAAAAAACGTCGCAGGAAAAATTAACCTGGCTGAACGTGAATGATGCGCTGTCTATTGACGGCAAAACGGTGCTGTTTGCAGCGTTGACCGGCAGCCTGGAAAATCACCCGGACGGGTTTAATTTTAAATAATCGGTTAGTTTGAGCCTGGAAACCATTGCCCGGTGGCGCTGCGCTTATCGGGCCTACGGTTCAACAGATAACAAAACGGAGCCTTTCGGCTCCGTTTTTACATTACGCTGCTTCAATCTTGCGGACTTTCTCCGGCAACTTTACCGGTTTGGTCGCCAGCGCGTCAGCGTCGAAATCATCTACGTTAATACTGCGCAGACGGCTCTCTTCAGCCTTAATCAGAATATTGGCTTCTTCCTGATCGATAAGCCCTTTCGCCAGTGCATTACGCGCCAGTTCATCCAGACGGGTAAACGGCAGGTTTTTGCCAATCTCTTTGCAGAGCCGCTGGTGGATAGGGTCCGCGGCCATCACGTCGATCAACGCTTCTTCCAGCAAACCGACCGGGTTATGTTCGCTCGGCGTCAGATACTGACCACGGCCAATACGGGAGCGCGTGGCACATGGCGTTTGCAGGATCTTCGCCACCTGATGGTCCAGCTTATCCGACGGCGCATGATAATGGCGACCGGTCGGGAAGATAACCACGCTCAGCGCACCGGCCACAAAGCGATTCGGGAAGTTTTTCAGCAAATCATCTATCGCCTGCTCTGCCTGATACAGCGCATCCTGCACGCCCCAGTGAACCAGCGGTAAATCGGCTTCGTTACGCCCTTCATCGTCATAGCGTTTCAGTACCGCAGAGGCGAGATAGAGCTGGCTCAGCACATCGCCCAGACGCGCGGAGATACGTTCACGGCGTTTCAGGCTGCCGCCAAGTACCGCCATTGACACGTCAGAGAGCAGCGCGAGGTTGGCGCTCAAACGGTTCAGATGCTGATAGTAGCGGCGCGTCTGGTCATGCGTCGGCGTGGCGCTGGTTAAGCCGCGCGTCAGGCCAAGCCAGAAGCTGCGCACTTTATTGCTGCCCACATGGCCGATGTGTTTAAACAGCAGGTTATCAAACGCTTTCTCGTCTTTGTTCTGCGCGGCGGCCATTTCATCGAGCACATACGGATGGCAGCGAATCGCGCCCTGGCCGAAGATCATCATGCTACGGGTCAGGATGTTCGCGCCCTCAACGGTGATAGCAATCGGCGCGCCCTGATAAGCACGGGCGAGGAAGTTGCCTTCGCCGAGCATAATGCCTTTACCGCCGGCGATATCCATTGCATCAATAATTGACTGCTGACCACGGTGGGTACAGTGATATTTCACAATCGCCGACAGCACCGCCGGTTTTTCGCCGAGCATAATGCCATAGGTAATTAACGATGCAGCCGCGTCCATCACGTAGGCGTTGCCGCCAATGCGTGCCAGTGGCTCTTCAATCCCTTCCATTTTACCGATGGAGACTTTGAACTGACGGCGGATATGCGCATACGCCCCGGTCGCCAGTGCGACGGATTTCACGCCGCCCGTCGAGTTCGACGGCAGGGTGATCCCACGGCCAACCGACAGACACTCAACCAGCATACGCCAGCCCTGTCCGGCCATTTTCGGGCCGCCGATGATGTAGTCGATAGGTACGAAGATATCCTGACCACGGGTCGGGCCGTTCTGGAACGGCACGTTCAGCGGGAAGTGGCGACGGCCAATTTCCACGCCTGGCGTGCTGGTCGGAATCAACGCACAGGTAATGCCCAGATTCTCTTCGCCGCCCAGCAGTTTATCCGGGTCGGTGAGTTTGAACGCCAGCCCCAGCACGGTGGCGATAGGCGCCAGCGTAATGTAGCGTTTGTTCCAGGTCAGGCGCATGCCCAGCACCTGCTCGCCCTGCCATTCACCCATGCAAACGACGCCGGTATCCGGAATGGCACCCGCATCGGAACCCGCTTCCGGGCTGGTCAGCGCAAAGCAAGGGATCTCTTGGCCACGTGCCAGGCGAGGCAGATAGTGGTTTTTCTGCTCTTCAGTACCGTAATGCTGTAACAGCTCACCCGGCCCTAATGAGTTCGGTACGCCCACGGTGATCGCCAGAATACCCGACACGCCGGAGAGTTTTTGCAGCACACGCGCCTGAGCATAAGCGGAGAACTCCAGCCCGCCGTACTCTTTCTTAATGATCATCGCAAAGAAGCGATGCTCTTTCAGATACGCCCACAGTTCCGGCGGCAGATCCGCCATTTCATGGGTAATTTCGAAGTCGTTAGCCATACGGCAGGCTTCTTCTACCGGGCCGTCGATAAACGCTTGTTCTTCCGCCGTCAGGCGCGGCTGCGGATAGTTATGCAGCTTTTTCCAGTCCGGGTTACCACGGAACAGGTCGCCTTCCCACCAGGTGGTACCGGCATCAATCGCTTCTTTCTCCGTGCGCGACATCGGTGGCATCACCTTACAGAAGGTGCGGAACACCGGCGCAGAGATCATCGCGCGGCGCATGGAAGGTACGTTGAACGGCACCAGAATAATCGCCAGCGGCACCAGCAGCCAGAGATTCCAAAGCCCTGCTGCGCCAAGTGCAGCGGTCCAGGCCAGTAATATCAGGCTGCTCAGCGTTAAGCTGACGCGGTGATAGAAGAGCACACCGAGTAAAGCAATGGTTGCAACAATACTCAAAATCATCATAGAGAAATGCTCCCTGTCTTGTAGGAGGTCTGACCACTTGTGATAGTATTGTTCTAGTTGATGTCATTTCTTTTAGCAATGTGATTACAAAATAATTACAACTCAGCTCACATTGTTGCCGCTTTCATAGGCACCAAAAATCAAAAGCCATCGGGAAGTGGTGGGCTTTAGCTTCTCGCTGCTGATGCTATCCGGTACACTGTGAAAAAGTTATTTCACCCATACTGAAGGATTATCCTCATGTACCAGGATCTTATTCGTAACGAACTGAACGAAGCGGCAGAAACGCTGGCTAACTTCCTGAAAGATGAAGCCAATATCCACGCGATTCAGCGTGCAGCGGTGCTGCTGGCCGACAGCTTCAAAGCGGGTGGTAAAGTGTTATCTTGCGGTAACGGTGGTTCCCACTGTGACGCGATGCACTTTGCTGAAGAGTTAACGGGCCGCTATCGCGAGAACCGTCCGGGCTATCCGGCGATTGCGATTTCCGATGTCAGCCACCTCTCTTGCGTGAGCAATGATTTCGGCTATGAATATGTCTTCTCTCGTTACGTCGAATCCGTAGGTCGCGCAGGCGACGTGCTGCTGGGGATCTCCACGTCGGGAAACTCCGGCAACGTGATCAAAGCGATTGAAGCGGCGCGCGCGCAGGGGATGAAAGTGATCACCCTGACCGGTAAAGACGGTGGCAAAATGGCGGGATCTGCGGATATCGAAATTCGCGTGCCGCACTTTGGCTATGCCGATCGCGTTCAGGAAATTCACATCAAAGTGATCCATATCCTGATCATGCTGATCGAAAAAGAGATGGTTAAAGCGTAAGAACGACGGGGCTTCGGCCCCGATTAGTGGTGGGGGTGTAGAATGTGTGAACTGCTCGGGATGAGCGCCAATGTGCCAACCGATATCTGCTTCAGTTTTACCGGGCTTGTTCAGCGCGGTGGCGGCACCGGCCCGCATAAAGATGGCTGGGGAATCACCTTTTACGAAGGCAAAGGGTGTCGCACATTCAAAGATCCCCACCCAAGCTACCAGTCACCTATCGCCAAACTGGTGCAGGAATATCCGATAAAATCCTGCTCGGTGGTGGCGCATATCCGTCAGGCCAACCGTGGCAACGTGGCGCTGGAAAACACTCATCCGTTTACCCGCGAACTGTGGGGACGCAACTGGACCTACGCCCACAACGGCCAACTTGACGGTTATAAATCGCTGGAAACCGGCAACTTCCGCCCGGTCGGCGAAACCGACAGTGAGAAAGCTTTTTGCTGGCTGCTGCACAAGCTCACCGAACGCTATCCGCGTACGCCAGGCAATATGCCTGCGGTATTTAAATACATTGCGACGCTCGCCGCACAACTGCGCGAAAAAGGCGTGTTCAACATGCTGTTGTCCGATGGGCGCTACGTGATGGCGTTCTGTTCCACCAACCTGTTCTGGATCACCCGTAGGGCGCCGTTTGGCGTAGCGACGCTGTTGGATCAGGACGTGGAAATTGATTTTCAGCAGGAGACGACCGCCAACGACGTGGTCACAGTGATTGCGACCCAGCCGCTGACGGGTAATGAAACCTGGCAAAAGATTATGCCAGGCGAATGGCGCTTATTTTGTCTCGGGGAGCGTGTAATTTGACACCAGCTGCGGCTGCACCACTTCGTGGCTCAGCGGCTTGCTGACGACATAGCGCCCGTCAACCACAGAAACGATAGGCGGCTTATGCGTCTGCTGGAAGTAGTCGTACCCCGGCTTTAGCTGCTGCCAGAAATCTTTATAGGTTGAGTATTTATGACGTTCCATATTGGCATCGTTCATGCGGAACGGATAAATGCTCACCTGCACGCTCTGCTGGCCGAAGACTAACGCCCCGGTCACAAACTGGAAAATCTCATCAATGCCGGAATCGGTCATCGCATAGCAACCCACCGACACACACGCGCCGTGGATCATCAAATATTTCCCTTCATAACCGTGTGCGCGGTCATAAGCATTAGGGAAACCGATGTTAATGGCTTTGTAGAAGCGGCTGTCAGGCTTCAGCTGGCTGCGCTGTACGGAGTAAAACCCTTCCGGGCTTTTGAAGTCACCCTGGCGACGTTTCGGGCCCAGGCCGCCGGAGTAATTACAGATGCGGTAGCTATCAAGGAGCTGATACGTCTCGCCCATCTTGACGTACAGGTCAAGGGCGCGCTCTTCTTTGAAGATCTGAACGTAAACCGGTGAACCCATTAACTGTTGCTTATATTCTTTACTGACCGGCGTCATCGGGCTGTTGCTGCTCAGCAACCCGGCAAATGACATGCACGGCATTAGAAGCATCGCAATGAAAAATGCGATTTTGCGCATACTACGTGTTCCTTGATAAACAAAAACCACATGCCAGGAAGGCAAGAGAGAGACAAAATCAGAGTTATCTGTCTTTAGAGCGCTCACATTAGCATCACAGCATTTTTTCGCAAGAGGGTGATTATTGTGTTTACAATTAAGTTTTCACCCGCCAGTAAAAATCACTCCATAACCCGCCTCAATATCAATAAATTGCGTACTGAAGCCACGCCGGACAAGTCATTCGCTCTCAGGCAAAAATGTCGATGCTTTGCGTAATAGCTCGCATTTTAGCGCCGAATTCAGCGGAACTGCTGCGAGCCGCAGAAATATAGTGTTAAGATTCACTAACGTTATCATTCTGGGGAAAATATGCCTTTTCTATATGGCTATCCTGTCTGATTCGTTCCTCAACGTCTGACAGACACCCTCAGGTGGTGGAAGTGTAAGAAAGGATGCGTTTCTCTCCTCATCGCCCATCATGGAATGATTCGGGGTTAATACCGCCACTCCTTTCTTTATGTATCGTTAATCACAACGCTGGCCTTAACGGATACCTGCTAACAGTATGATTAAAATAACAAAGGGTCTCGATATTCCCCTTGCGGGCGTACCCGAACAACAACGCATCGATAATGTCCCGGTGACGCGCGTCGCGGTTAAGGGCGACGATTATGTCGGCCTGCGTCCTTCAATGGCGGTGCAGGAAGGCGATCGCGTACTGAAAGGGCAACTGCTTTTCGACGATAAAAAAATTCCCGGCGTGCGCTTTACTGCGCCCGCCAGCGGCATTGTCAGCGCTATTCATCGCGGTGAGCGCCGAGTACTTCAGTCTGTCGTCATTGATATCGACGGCGATGACGCTGTTGAATTTCCCCATTTTGCCGCCGATGAACTGGCAACGCTGTCGCGCGAAACCGTTGAAGCACAACTGATTGAGTCCGGTTTATGGACTGCAATGCGTACCCGTCCTTTCAGCAAATCGCCAGCGCCGGGCACGCAGCCAGCGGCGATTTTTGTTACCGCGATGGACACCAATCCGCTGGCCGCCGATCCGCAGCCGATTATTCTTGCCCAGCGCGAAGCGTTTGACGCGGGCCTGACGCTGCTCACGCGCCTCACCGACGGAAAAGTGCACGTCTGTCAGGCGAGCGGCGGCAAGCTCGGTGGTCATCCGTGTGGGCAGGTAACGTTTAATCAGTTCACCGGGCCGCATCCGGCGGGGTTAGTGGGTACGCACATTCACTTCCTTGAGCCGGTAAGCCTCGAAAAACAGGTCTGGCACCTGAACTATCAGGATGTGATCGCTATCGGCAAACTGTTCCTCGACGGTGAGTTGTGGGTGGAGCGCGTGATTGCGCTCGGCGGGCCGCAGGTGAAACAGCCGCGCCTGCTGCGCACGCGTCTGGGCGCCTCGCTGGAGGAGCTCACACAGGGTGAATTGCTGGAAGGCGAGAACCGCGTGTTGTCCGGTTCCGTACTCAACGGCAGCCAGGCGGTTGGCCCGCAGGCATTCCTGGGGCGTTTTCATTTGCAGGTGAGCGTGCTGAAAGAAGGGCGCGAAAAAGAGCTGCTCGGCTGGGTTGCGCCGGGCCGTGACAAATTCTCCATCACCCGCACCACTATTGGCCACTTCCTGAAGCGCAAACTCTTTAATCTCTCCACCGACACTCACGGCGGCGCACGCGCGATGGTGCCGATTGGCAGCTATGAGCGCGTCATGCCGCTGGATATTTTGCCGACGATGCTGCTGCGCGACCTGCTGGCGGGCGCTTCCGACAGCTCGCAGGCGCTGGGGTGCCTGGAGCTGGATGAAGAAGATCTGGCGCTTTGTACCTACGTCTGCCCTGGGAAATATGAGTACGGCCCGGTGCTGCGCAGCGTGTTAACCCAAATTGAGCAGGAAGGATAAGTGATGGGCTTAAAGCATCTGGTCGAAAAACTTGAGCCGCACTTTACCCACGGCGGCAAGCTGGAAAAATATTATCCCCTGTATGAGGCGGCAGCGACGCTGCTGTATACGCCGGGGCAGGTAACGAAGGGCGCGGCGCACGTGCGCGACGCCATCGACCTCAAACGCATGATGATTCTGGTCTGGTTTGCGGTCTTCCCGGCGATGTTCTGGGGAATGTACAGCGTCGGTCTGCAAACCATCCCGGCGCTGCATAAACTGTACGGCGCAGAACAGCTTCAGCAGGTGATTGCCGCAAACTGGCACTACAGCCTTGCGCAGGCGTTGGGCGTAAGTTTCGCCCCTGACGCCGGCTGGCTCAGTATGATGACGCTGGGCGCGGTCTTCTTTGTGCCGATTTACGCCACCGTATTCCTGGTGGGCGGTTTCTGGGAAGTGCTGTTCGCGATAATTCGCAAGCATGAAGTCAACGAAGGCTTCTTCGTCACCTCCATTCTGTTCGCGCTGATTGTTCCGCCCACCCTGCCGCTCTGGCAGGCGGCGTTGGGCATCTCTTTCGGCGTGGTGATCGCCAAAGAGATCTTCGGCGGCACCGGGCGCAACTTCCTCAACCCGGCGCTGGCCGGGCGCGCGTTTCTGTTCTTTGCTTATCCGGCGCAAATCTCCGGCGACCTGGTATGGACGGCGGCGGACGGTTTCTCCGGCGCGACGCCGCTCTCTCAATGGGCGAGCCACGGCGGTGAAACGCTGGTCAACGTCGCGACCGGGCAGCCGGTCACGTGGATGGACGCTTTCCTCGGCAACATTCCCGGTTCAATTGGTGAAGTCTCGACGCTGATGATTTTGCTCGGCGGAGCCATCATCATCTACGGGCGCGTTGCCTCCTGGCGCATTGTCGCCGGGGTGATGCTCGGCATGATAGCCAGCGCCACGCTATTCAACGTTGTGGGTTCCGACACCAACCCGATGTTCGCCATGCCGTGGTACTGGCATCTGGTGCTCGGCGGTTTCGCGTTCGGCATGATGTTTATGGCGACCGACCCCGTCTCGGCGTCGTTTACCGATAAAGGGAAGTGGTGCTACGGCGCGTTGATTGGCGTGATGTGCGTGCTTATTCGCGTGGTAAACCCGGCCTATCCGGAAGGGATGATGCTGGCGATTCTGTTCGC
Organism: Pseudocitrobacter sp. 2023LY-00077; assembly: GCF_055796175.1. Lineage (NCBI taxonomy): Bacteria > Pseudomonadati > Pseudomonadota > Gammaproteobacteria > Enterobacterales > Enterobacteriaceae > Pseudocitrobacter > Pseudocitrobacter sp. 2023LY-00077. The sequence goes on from NZ_JBSPEI010000017.1 coordinate 58,805, forward strand.
CAACCTCTTTGCGCCGCTGTTTGACTACCTGGTGGTGCAGGCCAACATTAAGCGGAGGAAGTCGCGTGGCTGAAGTTAAAAGTAACGATAGCATCGGTAAAACGTTGCTGGTGGTACTGGTGCTCTGCCTGGTGTGTTCCATCGTAGTGGCGGGCTCAGCGGTTGGGTTGAAATCGCGCCAGCAGGAACAGCGCGCGCTCGATAAACAGCGCAATATTCTCGCCGTCGCCGGGTTGATGCAGCAGGGCATGTCTACCGACGATGTGGCCGATATCTTTAGTGAACGCATCACCCCGCGTCTGCTGGATTTGAAAACCGGCAACCTGCTTGATAGCGACCCGGCGTCATTCAATCAGGCGCTGGCGCTGAAAGACCCGGAGCAAAGCGTTCAGCTCGACGCCCATGACGATCCGGCGGGCATTAAACGTCGCAGCAACGTGGTGGAAATCTATCTGGTCAAAGACGCTCAGCAAAAGGTACAGGAAATTGTGCTGCCGGTTTATGGAAACGGGCTGTGGTCGATGATGTACGCCTTTGTGGCGCTGGATACGGATGGCCGCACGGTGAAGGGCATCACCTATTACGACCAGGGCGAAACCCCGGGGCTGGGCGGTGAAATTGAAAACCCGAACTGGCGCGCGCAGTTTATCGGCAAAAAAGTGCTCGATGATAATGGCCGACCGGCGTTGAGAGTGGTGAAAGGCGGGGCCCGTCAGGGTGATGAATACGCGGTGGATGGCCTCTCCGGCGCCACGTTAACCGCTAATGGCGTACAGCATAGTTTTGATTTCTGGATGGGCGACCTCGGTTTTGGTCCGTTCCTGAAACAGGTTCGTGAAGGAGTGCTGAATAATGGCTGAACAGGGCGATATGAAAGAAGTGAAGCGCGTGCTGGTGGGGCCGTTGATTGCCAACAACCCGATTGCGCTTCAGGTCCTCGGCGTCTGCTCGGCGCTGGCGGTGACCACGAAACTGGAAACCGCATTTGTGATGACTATCGCGGTAACGCTGGTCACGGCGTTTTCGAGCATGTTTATCTCGATGATCCGCCACCATATTCCAAACAGCGTGCGCATCATCGTGCAGATGGCGATCATCGCTTCGCTGGTGATCGTCGTCGATCAGCTGCTACGCGCCTTCGCTTATGAGATCTCAAAACAGCTCTCGGTCTTCGTCGGCCTGATCATCACCAACTGCATCGTGATGGGGCGCGCGGAAGCCTATGCCATGAAAGCGCCACCGCTGGCGAGCTTTATGGACGGCATCGGCAACGGCCTGGGCTACGGTGCGATCCTGATGATTGTCGGCTTCCTGCGCGAGCTTATCGGTAGCGGAAAACTGTTTGGCATTACGATTCTGCAAACGGTGCAAAACGGCGGCTGGTACCAGCCAAACGGCCTGTTCCTGTTAGCGCCGAGCGCCTTTTTCATCATCGGCCTGCTGATCTGGGCGCTTCGCACCTGGAAGCCAGAACAGCAGGAGAAGGAGTAACCGATGGCTCACTATATCAGCCTCTTTGTCCGCGCCGTCTTTATTGAAAACATGGCGCTGGCGTTCTTCCTGGGGATGTGTACGTTCCTTGCGGTATCGAAAAAAGTCTCGACCGCGTTTGGTCTTGGTGTTGCCGTAACTCTGGTACTGGGTATTTCTGTCCCGGCGAACAACCTCGTCTACAACCTGGTGCTGCGCGACGGCGCGTTGATGGACGGTGTGGATCTCAGCTTCCTGAGTTTTATCACCTTTATCGGCGTGATAGCCGCGCTGGTGCAAATCCTCGAGATGATCCTCGATAAATACTTCCCGGCGCTGTATACCGCGTTGGGGATCTTCCTGCCGCTTATCACCGTGAACTGCGCCATCTTCGGCGGCGTGTCGTTTATGGTTCAGCGCGACTATAACTTTGGCGAATCCATCGTCTACGGTTTTGGCTCCGGCATCGGCTGGATGCTGGCGATTGTCGCCATGGCTGGTCTTCGCGAAAAAATGAAATACTCAAACGTGCCTGCGGGGCTACAGGGCTTAGGGATCACCTTTATCACCACCGGTTTGATGGCGCTTGGCTTTATGTCGTTCTCCGGCGTGCAGCTATAAGGGGCGAAGAAAATGGAAATTATACTTGGCGTGGCCATGTTCACCCTCATCGTACTGGCGCTGTCGGTGCTGATCCTGTTTGCCAAATCGAAACTGGTGAATTCGGGCGATGTGGTGATTGAAATCAACAACGAAGCCGACCGACAGATCCGCACGCCGGCGGGCGACAAGCTGCTGAATACGCTCTCCAGCAACGGGATTTTCGTCTCTTCCGCCTGCGGTGGCGGCGGTTCCTGCGGCCAGTGCCGCGTGAAAATTAAAGAAGGTGGCGGTGACATCCTGCCGACCGAACTGGCGCATATCACCAAACGCGAAGCCAAAGAGGGCTGCCGTCTGGCGTGTCAGGTGGCGGTGAAGCAGGACATGAAAATTGAACTGCCGGAAGAGATCTTTGGCGTCAAAAAATGGGAATGCGAGGTTATCTCAAATGATAACAAAGCGACGTTTATCAAAGAGCTGAAGCTGGCGATCCCGGAAGGCGAGGTCGTACCGTTCCGCGCGGGGGGCTATATTCAGATTGAATGTCCATCGCATAAGGTTGCGTACGCCGATTTTGACGTGCCTGATGAGTACCGTTCCGACTGGGATAAATTCAATCTTTTCCGTTACGTTTCCGAGGTTAAAGAACCGACGGTGCGCGCCTACTCCATGGCGAACTATCCGGAAGAGAAGGGCATCATCATGCTCAACGTGCGTATTGCCACGCCGCCGCCGAGCGTGCCGGATGCGCCACCGGGGATTATGTCCTCTTACATCTGGTCGCTGAAAGCGGGCGATAAAGTGACGATTTCCGGGCCGTTTGGCGAGTTCTTTGCCAAAGACACGGACGCCGAAATGGTCTTTATCGGTGGCGGCGCGGGGATGGCACCGATGCGCTCGCACATTTTTGACCAGCTTAAACGCCTGCACAGCAAGCGGAAAATCAGCTTCTGGTACGGTGCACGTTCGCTGCGCGAAATGTTCTATCAGGACGAATTCGAACAGCTGGCGCGTGACAACCCGAACTTCACCTTCCACATCGCGCTATCGGACGCGCTGCCGGAAGACAACTGGACGGGTTACACGGGCTTTATCCATAATGTTCTGTATGAAAACTACCTGCGTGACCATCCGGCCCCGGAAGATTGTGAGTTCTATATGTGCGGGCCGCCGATGATGAACGCGGCGGTCATCAAAATGCTCAAAGACCTGGGCGTGGAAGATGAAAACATCATGCTCGATGATTTTGGAGGCTGATGATGCTCACGGTATTTCTGGCGACATTTGCGATTTTTGCGCTGGTGATCCTCGGCATGTCGCTGGGGTACATCATTAAGCGTAAAAGTATCCAGGGCAGCTGCGGCGGGATTACCTCGCTGGGGCTGGAGAAAGTCTGCGACTGCCCGGAGCCCTGTGATGCGCGCAAAAAGCGCATGGCGCGCGAAGCGTTGCAACAGCAGAAGAGGATTTTGTAAACCCTCGCAAGCTGCGTACATTAATGCCCGGTGGCGCTTCGCTTACCGGGCCTACCTATCACTCGAGCAGTAGGCCGGATCAGGCGTAGCCGTCATCCGGCAATGCAGACTGTTTTCTCTCTTCTCACGCCCTCTAATTATACTGTATACTTGTCCAGTAACATCCGGGGGCTATGTATGCGCAAAATTATCCACGTCGATATGGACTGCTTCTTCGCAGCGGTAGAGATGCGCGATAATCCTGCGCTGCGCGACATCCCCATCGCCATTGGCGGCAGCCGTGAACGACGCGGCGTCATCAGCACCGCCAACTACCCGGCGCGGAAATTCGGCGTACGTAGCGCAATGCCCACCGGCATGGCGCTTAAGCTTTGCCCGCACCTCACGCTTTTACCAGGCCGTTTTGACGCCTACAAAGAAGCCTCTGAGCACATCCGTGAAATCTTCTCTCGCTACACCTCGCTGATTGAACCCTTGTCGCTGGATGAAGCCTATCTCGACGTCAGCGACAGCGTGCACTGCCATGGTTCTGCCACGCTTATTGCGCAGGAAATTCGGCAGACTATCTTCAACGAATTGCATCTCACGGCTTCCGCAGGCATCGCCCCGGTAAAGTTTCTCGCCAAAATCGCCTCCGATCTCAACAAACCCAACGGCCAGTTTGTTCTCACACCCGCCGACGTTCCCGCGTTCCTGAAAACATTGCCGCTGGAAAAAATCCCCGGCGTCGGCAAAGTTTCGGCTGCGAAGCTCGAAAGTATGGGGCTGAAAACCTGCGAAGACGTGCAGAAAAGCGATCTCGCCATGCTGTTGAAACGCTTTGGTAAATTTGGCCGCATATTATGGGAACGCAGCCAGGGCATTGATGAGCGCGCCATCAATAACGAACGGCTGCGAAAATCGATCGGCGTGGAACGCACGCTGGCGGAAGATATTCACGACTGGTCAGCGTGTGAAGCGATTATCGAACGTCTCTACCCGGAGCTGGAGCGACGGCTGGCGAAGGTCAAACCCGACCTGCTGATTGCCCGCCAGGGCGTGAAACTCAAATTTAATGACTTCCAGCTCACGACTCAGGAACACGTCTGGCCGCGTCTGAACAAAGAAGACCTGATCGCCACCGCCTACAAAACCTGGCACGAACGCCGTGCCGGGCGCGGTGTCCGGCTGGTGGGGCTGCACGTTACGCTGCTTGATCCACAACTTGAAAGACAACTGGTGTTAGGACTTTAATCATGAACATTCGCCCCTGGCAGCCGCATGAACTGCCGCAACTGAGCCAGATTTTCCTGCGCGCGGTCCACGAAACCGCCAGTCAGCACTATTCCCCCGCGCAAATTGCCGCCTGGGGTCAGGTGGATGATGTGCAGTGGCGGCAGAAATTAGCCTCTTCCGTGGTGCTGGTAGCAGAGGTTGACGGCAAGGTTGTCGGTTTTATCACCGCCGCTGGGCATTACATCGACCTGCTTTTTGTCTCGCCAGATTACGCGCGGCAAGGGATTGCCGGGGCGCTGTTACGAGCATTGCTGGCGAAAATGCTACCGGGAAAAGTGACCGTTGCGGCGAGCATTACGGCAAAACCGTTCTTTGAAGGTCAGGGATTTGTGCTGGTGCGCGAGCAAAATGTTGAGGCGCGGGGAGAGTGGTTTATTAATTACCTGATGGCGCGAGAGGTATAAAAAAGCCGGGCAGTGATTGCCGCCCGGCTTAACGGATATTACTTCGCCGGAATCGCTTTCAGCAGTTCAGTCAGCAGCGTCCAGTAGTGGCCCACGCTTTCGATATGAACCTGCTCATCCGGGGAGTGCGGGCCCGTAATGGTTGGCCCGATGGAGACCATGTCCATTTCCGGATACGGTTTTTTGAACAGACCGCACTCCAGACCTGCGTGGATAACCTGAATGTTCGGCGTCTTGTTGAACAGACGCTGATAGGTTTCGCGTACCAGATGCATCACCGGAGAGTTTGCGTCCGGCTGCCAGCCAGGGTAGCTGCCTTTGGCTTCGGTTTTCGCGCCAGCCAGTTTACCCAGTGAATCCAGCATGCTGACCACATATTCTTTACCGGTGTCGATAAGCGAACGAATCAGGCAGTGGATTTCCACGTTGTCGTCAGTCATAGTCACAACGCCGACGTTCAGAGAGGTTTCAACCACGCCTTTTGCCACGTCAGAGTTGCGGATCACACCGTTCGGCGTAGCGTTCAGCAGGCGGACGAAAGCATCGCGAGACTGCGCGGTCAGCGCGGCTTTATCGTTGCTGACGGACTCCAGCAGCACGGTCAGGTTCTTCTCTTTCTCAGCCAGCTCGTTTTTCAGGATATCCTGATATTGGCCAACCAGCGCTTTCAGCGATTCTACTTTATCCGCCGCCACGGCAATGGTAGAGAAGGCTTCACGCGGAATGGCGTTACGCAGCGTACCACCGTTGAAATCAACCAGACGCAGATCCAGCTCTTCCGCGTGTCCTGCCAGGAAACGTACCAGCAGTTTGTTGGCGTTGCCCAGGCCGACGTGAATTTCGCCGCCGGAGTGGCCGCCTTTCAGGCCTTTCAGCGTCAGCTTAAAGCTCTGGAAGCCTGCCGGAATGGCTTCGCGATCGAGGTGCAGGTTGGAGGTAAAATCGATACCGCCCGCGCAACCCATGTAGATTTCACCCTCTTCTTCAGAGTCGGTGTTAATCAGGATATCCGCCTGTAACCAGTTGGCTTTCAGGCCGAACGCGCCGTCCATCCCGGCTTCTTCGGTCATGGTCAGCAGCACTTCCAGCGGGCCGTGCTCAACGTTATCGTCAGCCAGCACCGCCAGCGCGGAAGCCATACCGATACCGTTGTCGGCGCCCAGCGTGGTACCGCGGGCTTTCACCCACTCGCCATCGATATACGGCTGGATTGGATCTTTAGTGAAGTCATGAACGGTATCGTTATTTTTCTGCGGCACCATATCGAGGTGCGCCTGCAGAACGACCGGTTTGCGGTTTTCCATTCCGGCGGTTGCGCCTTTACGAATCAGAATGTTACCGACTTCGTCGCGTTCCGTATGGAAACCTTTTTCTTTCGCCCAGCCGATGATGTGTTCAGCAAGTTGCTCTTCGTGATAAGACGGGTGAGGAATAGAACAAATTTTGGCAAAAATATCCCACAGCGGTTGCGGGGAGAGTTGAGACAGTTCCGACACGATGAGTCTCCTTACGGCGTTATGCATCTGGAATAAGAGTAATAAATAGCGAAACAGACACCACAAGCTGCGCTTGCGAGATAGGGTCGAGAATACCACTTTCTGTCTTCTCTGGTAGAACAAACCACGGAAAAAGAGGGGCAGAGTGCCCTTAAGGCTGGTTTTTAGTGCGTCAGATCTCTATAATCTCGCGCAACCTATTTCCCCCTTGAACACTTTTTAAGCCGTATAACACAGGCTGGGATATTTTCACATGAGCGAAAAATACGTCGTCACCTGGGACATGTTGCAGATTCACGCCCGCAAACTGGCAAGCCGTCTGTTACCTGTTGAACAGTGGAAAGGCATCATTGCCGTTAGTCGTGGGGGTCTGGTACCAGGCGCTCTGCTGGCACGTGAACTGGGCATTCGTCATGTTGATACCGTTTGCATCTCCAGCTACGACCACGACAACCAGCGCGAGCTGACCGTCCTGAAACGCGCTGAAGGCGACGGTGAAGGCTTTATCGTAATCGACGACCTGGTTGATACCGGCGGCACCGCAGTGGCTATCCGCGAAATGTATCCTAAAGCACACTTCGTCACCATCTTCGCTAAACCGGCAGGTCGCCCGCTGGTTGACGATTATGTGATTGATATTCCGCAGGATACCTGGATTGAACAGCCGTGGGATATGGGCGTGGTCTTCGTACCGCCTATTGCTGGCCGTTAATCCCTGCAATAAATGCGATTCCAGCGCCCGGCAATGCCGGGCGTTGTTTTTTTTACTGCCCGGCGCGGTACAATAGTCCAAAGCTCGTATTCATGGAGATCATGCGATGTCAGAGGCGAATCTTAGCGAAACCCTGTTCAAACCGCGTTTCAAACACCCTGAAACCTCCACGCTGGTGCGTCGATTCAACCCGGGGAGCGATCCTGCGGTGCAGTCTGCGCTTGACGGTAAAACCGTCCCACACTGGTATCGCATGATTAACCGCCTGATGTGGATCTGGCGCGGTATCTCGCCGCAGGAAATTCTTGATGTGCAGGCGCGCATCGTGATGAGCCAGGCCGAGCGCACCGACGAAGGCATGCTTGATACGGTAGTCGGCTATCGCGGCGGCAACTGGATCTACGAGTGGTCAACCCAGGCGATGCAGTGGCAGCAAAAAGCGACGCAGGAAGATGATCCGCTGCTCAGCGGCCGCCACTGGCTACATGCGTCCAATCTCTACAGCATTGCGGCTTATCCGCATCTGAAAGGCGACGATCTCGCTGAACAGGCGCAGGTGCTGGCCAATCGCGCTTACGCCGAAGCGGCTAAACGTCTGCCGGGTGAAATGCGTGAGCTGGACATTCCTGTTCCAGGCGGATCGCCGGTCAGCGCATTCCTGCACATGCCAAAAGGCGACGGCCCGTTCCCGACGGTGCTGATGTGCGGCGGGCTCGACGGCCTGCAAATTGATTACTACAGCTTATATGAACACTACTTCGCGCCGCTGGGCATTGCCATGCTCACCCTGGATATGCCGTCGATTGGCGGTTCATCGAAGTGGAAGCTCACTCAGGACTCCAGCCAGCTGCATCAGCACTTACTGCGCGAACTGCCGAACATTCCGTGGGTCGATCACACGCGCGTTGCGGCGTTTGGCTTCCGCTTCGGTGCGAACGTGGCGGTGCGCCTGGCGTATCTCGAATCTCAGCGCCTGCGCGGCGTGGCATGCCTGGGCCCCATCGTTCACTGCCTGTTGAACGATCCGCTGCGTCAGGGCCGCGTGCCGGAAATGTATCTTGATGTGCTGGCTTCGCGTCTGGGCATGCATGATGCCTCTGATGAAGCGCTGCGTATCGAACTCAATCGCTACTCGCTGAAAACACAGGGCTTGCTGGGCCGCCGTTGCCCCACACCGATGCTGTCTGGCTACTGGAATAACGATCCGTTCAGCCCGGAAGAGGAGTCGCGCCTTATCGTTTCCTCCTCGTCAGAGGGTAAACTTCTGAACGTGCCGTTTAACCCGGTGTACCGCAATTTTGACAAAGCACTGAAAGAAATTGCAGGGTGGATCAATAATAGATTTAGTTAATAGATTGCTAAATTTTATTGATTTGGTAAAACAGTTGCATCACCAAAGGAGATCGCAATGACGTTACCGAGTGGACACCCGAAGAGCAGACTGATTAAAAAACTCACTGCGCTAGGCCCTTACATCCGTGAGGAGCAGTGTGAAGAGAACCGCTTCTTTTTCGATTGCCTTGCTGTATGTGTGAACGTTAAGCCAGCGCCTGAAAGCCGTGAATTCTGGGGATGGTGGATGGAAATGGAAGCGCAGGCGGACCGTTTCACCTACAGCTACCAGTTTGGTCTGTTCAATAAAGATGGCAAATGGCAGGCGACGGCGATTAACGATCCTGAAATTAATGAGCGCGTAGAGCAAACGTTACGCGGGTTTCACGAACGAGCACGCGAGTTACTGGCAACATTAGACCTGAAGCTGGAACCGGCAGAAGGTTTTGACGACGAGCCGATGCGTTTATCTGCTTAAGGCGATGAGAGTATGCCGGATGCGCTTCGCTTATCCGGCAACGGTGCCGAACTGCGCCTGATGGCGCTTCGCTTATCAGGCCTACGGATCGGTAGGCCGGATAAGGCGTTTACGCCGCATCCGGCACATACAAAGCGCACGTTGTCAGCAATATGAGCCCACCTGATTAGGCGGGCTTTTTATCAGAACTGGTAAGTCATCCCCAGCGCGACGATATCATCGTCGTTGATACCGAGTTTATTATCGCTTTTCAGCTGGTTGATGCGGTAATCAACAAACGCGGACATGTTTTTGTTGAAGTAATAGGTCGCACCCACATCAATATAATTTACCAGGTCTTCACTGCCGACGTTCTCAATATCTTTGCCTTTAGATAAGACATAACCCAGCGATGGGCGGAGGCCGTTATCGAACTGATACTGTGCGACGACCTCAAAGTTTTGTGCTTTATTAGCAAACCCACCTGAAATCGGTGTCATGTTGCGGGTTTCAGAATAGAACGTCGCCAGATAAATATTATTGGCGTCATATTTCAGGCCCGTAGCCCACGCTTCCGCTTTATTACCCTGACCACGCGGGGCAAGGGCGATATTTTGCTGGTCCGCCGTACGATCGGAAGACGTGTACGCGCCGCTGATGGCGAAATCGCTGCCGCCAAAGTCATAAGCCAGTGAGGTGCCAAAACCGTCGCCGTTTTGTTTCTTCACGTCGCGGTTTTCGTTTTTCCCTTGATATTGCAGGGTTAAATCAAGGCCATCTACCACCCCGAAGAAATCGGTATTGCGATAGGTCGCCAGGCCGCTGGCGCGTTTGGTCATAAAGTTATCGGTTTGCGCTGAAGAGTCACCGCCGAATTCCGGGAACATATCGGTCCAGGCTTCAACGTCATACAGTGCGCCCAGGTTACGACCATAATCGAAAGAACCGAAATTTTTCAATTTCAGACCGGCAAAGGCCAGACGTGTTTTTTGTGTAGAATCACTTTCGGTTTTATTGCCGGAGAATTCAGATTCCCAACGGCCATAGCCGGTTAAATCTTCATTAATCTGCGTTTCACCTTTAATACCAAAACGTACATAAGTCTGATCACCATCTTTGCTATCATAATCACTGATATAATGCATGGCCTTTACTTTGCCGTATACATCCAGTTTATTGCCATTCTTGTTATACACCTCAGCCGCCTGTACTGCGGAAGTGGTGGTTAACGCGCTAATCATCATTAATGCCAGAGTGCTTTTTTTCATTTCCATTTCCTGATTTTTTAATAAGACAAAATTTATAAAAATGTATCCAGACGAAAAAACAGGAAGGGTTGTAACGTTTCTCAATGAAAGATTTATGACAATGTCAGGAGAATGTCAGAATTATATTAAAAAAGTGCCGTTAATTAGATTTGTCATAAAAGCGTCAAAACGTGCGGTTAAGCTTACTGATCGCGCGCAATAAAATCCCTCGCTTTCCGCGCTGCCTGTTGGCAAGCGGGCTGACTCCTGATAAAACGTGAACCTGGTTTCATTTTTTCACTTTTAACGGCAGAGAATCATGAGTGATAGTCAGACGCTGGTGGTCAAACTGGGCACCAGTGTTTTAACGGGCGGATCGCGCCGCCTGAATCGCGCGCATATCGTTGAACTGGTTCGCCAGTGTGCTCAGCTTCACGCGGCCGGGCATCGAATTGTCATTGTAACGTCAGGAGCAATTGCCGCCGGGCGTGAGCATCTGGGTTACCCTGAACTGCCCGCGACTATCGCTTCGAAACAACTGCTGGCCGCTGTCGGCCAGAGCCGCCTCATTCAGCTGTGGGAACAACTGTTCTCTATTTACGGTATTCACGTCGGGCAGATGCTGCTGACCCGTGCGGATATGGAAGACAGAGAACGTTTTCTCAACGCGCGCGATACCCTGCGCGCGCTGCTCGATAACAATATCGTGCCGGTGATTAACGAGAACGACGCGGTCGCCACCGCTGAAATTAAAGTCGGCGATAACGACAACCTGTCTGCGCTGGCGGCGATTCTGGCCGGTGCCGACAAACTGCTGCTGCTGACCGATCAACAGGGCCTCTTCACCGCCGACCCGCGCAGCAATCCGGATGCCAAACTGATTACCGATGTACACGGCATTGATGATGCGCTGCGCGCCGTTGCGGGCGACAGCGTCTCTGGCCTCGGCACAGGCGGAATGGGCACCAAATTGCAGGCTGCCGATGTCGCCTGCCGCGCCGGTATTGAAACCATTATCGCCGCAGGCAGCCGCCAGGGTGTGATTGGCGACGTGATGGCGGAAGTCTCCGTCGGTACGCGCTTCCACGCGCAGGACACGCCGCTGGAGAACCGTAAACGCTGGATCTTCGGCGCACCGCCCGCAGGTGAAATTACCGTCGATGAAGGCGCAACCTCCGCTATTCTGGAACGCGGAAGTTCATTACTTCCAAAAGGCATTAAAAACGTGACGGGTAATTTCTCCCGTGGTGAAGTGATCCGCATCCGCAGCCTTGAAGGGCGGGATATCGCGCACGGCGTTAGCCGTTATAACAGCGATGCGCTGCGCCTTATTGCCGGACACCACTCACAGCAAATCGATGCTATTCTCGGCTATGAGTACGGCCCGGTTGCCGTCCATCGTGACGATATGATCACCCGCTAAGGAGTTCACCATGCTCGAACAAATGGGCATTGCTGCCAAACAGGCTTCTTATAAGCTGGCGCAGCTATCGAGCCGTGAAAAGAATCAGGCTCTGGAAAAAATTGCTGATTATCTGGAAACATTCAGCGCAGAGATCCTCGACGCTAACCAGCAGGATCTGGCTGACGCGCGCGCCAACGGCCTGAGCGAGGCGATGCTCGACAGGCTGGCGCTCACCCCGGCGCGTCTCTCCGCCATCGCCAGCGATGTGCGCCAGGTTTGCACGCTCGCCGATCCGGTAGGGCAGGTGATTGACGGTGGGCTGCTCGACAGCGGCCTGCGCATTGAACGTCGACGCGTCCCGCTCGGCGTGATTGGCGTGATTTATGAAGCGCGCCCGAACGTCACCGTTGACGTCGCCAGCCTGTGCCTGAAAACCGGCAACGCGGCGATCCTGCGTGGCGGGAAAGAGACACATCGCACCAACGCCGCCACGGTGAAGGTCATCCAAAAAGCGTTGCAGGAGTGCGGCTTACCAGCGGGCGCCGTTCAGGCGATCGACAACCCGGACCGCGCGCTGGTCAGCGAAATGCTGCGCATGGATAAATACATCGACATGCTGATCCCACGCGGCGGCGCAGGGCTGCATAAACTGTGCCGCGAACAATCGACGATCCCGGTGATCACCGGCGGGATTGGCGTGTGTCATATCTATGTGGATGACACGGCTGAAATTGAACCGGCGCTGAAAATCATCGTCAACGCCAAAACCCAGCGCCCAAGCACCTGTAACACGGTGGAAACACTGCTGGTGCATCAGAATATCGCGGAACGTTTCCTGCCCGCGCTGAGCAAGCAGATGGCGCAGAGCGGCGTGACGCTGCACGCGGCAGACAACGCCATGGCGCTGTTAAAAGCGGGCCCGGCGCAGGTTGTGGCGGTGAAAGCGGAAGAGTTCGATAACGAATTCCTGTCGCTGGATCTTAACGTGAAGGTAGTGGCTGGTCTGGACGACGCTATCGCCCACATCCGCGAGCACGGTACCCAGCACTCCGACGCCATCCTGACGCGCACCCTGAGCAACGCCAACCGCTTCGTCAACGAGGTCGACTCCTCGGCAGTCTACGTGAACGCCTCCACGCGCTTCACTGACGGCGGCCAGTTCGGCCTGGGCGCAGAAGTGGCCGTCAGCACGCAAAAACTGCACGCGCGCGGCCCAATGGGCCTCGAAGCGCTGACCACCTACAAGTGGGTTGGCTTCGGTGACGATACCATTCGTGCCTAATTAAAGCCGGGTGATGCAAAAGTAGCCATTTGATTCTCAAGGCCATTGACGCATCGCCCGGTTAGTTTTAACCTTGTCCACCGTGATTCGCACTCGTGAACATGTCCTTTTCAGGGCCGATATAGCTCAGTTGGTAGAGCAGCGCATTCGTAATGCGAAGGTCGTAGGTTCGACTCCTATTATCGGCACCATTTCAAACTCTTCCCAAGTCTACCGAAATCAACTTAAAGCCCGTATACTGCGGTTTCTGGCCCGTATTTTATCTCCTGTTATCAACAGGACTCAACCGGAATCAAGTCACAGTTGGGGGCATAAGTGGGGGCATTCTGTGTTCGGTCCAGGGAGATGCCCCCAATGAAGCTTAATGCACGACAGGTAGATGCTGCTAAACCCAGAGAGAAAGCCTACAAGCTGGCTGATGGCGCTGGTTTGTATCTTGAAGTCGTTCCCTCTGGTTCTCGATACTGGCGAATGAAATATCGCTTCAATGGAAAAGAGAAGCGTATGGCTTTTGGGGTCTATCCGGCAGTGTCTCTTGCACAAGCGAGGGCACTGCGTGATGAAGCCAAGAAAAAGCTGGCCGAGGGTATCGATCCATCGTTTGCCAAGAAAGAAGAAAAGCTGGTTCGCGATGTGCAGCTCAATAATACGTTTCAGGCAGTGGCGCTTGAATGGCACGGAACGAAGGTGAGCCGGTGGTCAGAAGGCTATGCCTCCGACATTATCGAAGCTTTCAATAAAGATATTTTCCCCTATATCGGCCAACTGCCGGTGAATAACATCAAGCCTTTGGTTCTGCTGAATGTGCTGCGTCGAATGGAAAGCCGTGGCGCGACAGAGAAGGCTAAGAAGGTTCGCCAGCGCTGCAGCGAAGTCTTTCGTTACGCCATCGTTACTGGCCGTGCGGAATACAATCCTGCGGCGGATCTAACCAGCGCGATGTCAGGACATGAATCGAAGCATTATCCCTTCCTTACAGTTGAGGAGTTACCAGACTTTTTTAAAGCTCTCGCAGGCTACACAGGAAGCCCGTTAGTTGTTCTTGCCGCTCGTTTGCTGATCCTTACGGGAGTTCGTACTGGTGAGCTCCGAGGTGCTTTCTGGAGTGAATTTGATCTTGAGAAAGCAGTGTGGGAAATTCCTGCCGACCGAATGAAGATGAAACGGCCTCACCTTGTCCCCCTCTCTACCCAAGCGCTGGAAATCGTACAGCAGCTCAAAGTAATGTCCGGGCAATATCCACTGGTGTTCCCTGGACGTAATGATCCCCGCAAGACGATGAGTGAAGCGAGTATTAATCAGGTGTTTAAGCGGATTGGATATACGGGGAAGGTAACGGGGCATGGTTTCCGTCACACGATGAGTACGATTTTGCACGAGGAAGGGTTCAATACGGCATGGATTGAAACCCAGCTTGCGCATGTCGATAAGAATGCGATTCGTGGGACGTACAACCATGCGTTGTATCTGGAAGGGCGGAGGGAGATGATGCAGTGGTATGCGGATTACATTGATAACATTGGTAAATTTAATCTAATCATAGCATCATAATTTCACCTACAAACTTAGCTACTTATTCGTTAGATAGAATGAAAACACAAGCTGAACTCCTCTAAACGGAGGGGTTCAATAACAGAAAATTTCTTTTTTTTACTGAGTTGCATTTACTCTTGCTTCAGAAAGATTAGATCTGCGTATTACGGTACTGCTTAGTACCAGAAGCGAAGGTTACCCATACCACATTGTATTAATTAATGTGGGACAGGTTACCGCTAAACTAAGAGTTTACTGACTATGGCTGGTTGTGTAAGGGCGACATATCAGAGGCCAGATGCAGCGTGGGCAGAAAGAGAAAACATCTTCAATGTCTTACTCTGTACGAGGGCAAGATGGAACACTTATCCGCTGAGCAATTCAGACGAACTCTTTTATAATTATGAGTAAGTTATGCACCTTTTAGTGGCACACTATGTGTGTGAATTGTACAATGTATGTTCACATGTATAGACGTCGAGATAAGAAATGCAAGAATTTTGGAAACTCTTTGGCAGCGAACCTTTCGTAGCTATCGCTTGGATCTGTACCGTTGCCAGTTGCATATATGCCTTTGTACAAAAAAGCAACGTGACCAAGATTGAACAGAAATTCAGGGACCTACACATTACACATAGTGACCTAAAATTTCAAAATAATACTCTTAAACAGAAAGTTGAGACTCTAGAAATATCTAACAATGAATTAAATGTTCAGAATACAATTCTGCAACAGAAAATAATAAATACCGAAAAAAATGATATTCATGATAATTATCAAGAAGTGCATCAACACGGAAAAAATAACTTTAACCAAGGTGTAATTAAAGGCGACTTTATTTACAACAAATAATTTTTCTGGGCTTACCTATGTATGAAACAAGATTTGACATTCATAACATTGAAGGTGACTTCTACAATGTGGAAGCTCCAGAAAATAATGTTGATTCTATTATCAATGTTATAATTGGAGATATTGCATCAGCTAAAGTTAATATCGACCGCAGTGATCGTTCTTTCCCTGCTAATGTTGCTAACAAAATAGAACATAATATGCTTAATAGCAAGCGCCGTATAGTCTTGCAATACAAATCTTACTCCTCTCATATTGAAAGAGCCTACACTCTTGCAGAACAAAATATAATAAATGGTAAACAATCAGCTATGGAGTTATTAAATGGAATGTACTGTAATTCATTAGATAAGTATGAGATCGATTCTTTTGAACCAGACATAACAAAAGTACGACAGCATGCTGACGACATAATCAGTGATGTAATTAAACAACTGAGGAAATTCGTTTATAGTTCAGCAAATGTCACTCAATACAAAGAGCAAGTGGAAATTGGCTTAAATGTTGTCGTTGCGCATGCCTTTGTAGAGTGCTGTGTCTTGGAGAATCCAAATAATGCTACCAACTAAAGGATCTCATCCAGAGATGAACGTGCTCTACATCGGTGGATTCATTTTGAAGCAGCTACAAGAGTGCAAAAGAGGGCGTATAAAGATCACTCAACTAATGAAAACTGGGGAAAAAGAGCTTTCTGTTTCTGTAGACCATATAATTTTAGCGCTGGACTGGCTGTATATAATTTCAGCTATTAGCTACGATCGGAACGAGGTTTTTATTAATGAAGTTGCTTAGGTTTTTATTGGAGATAGATGGAAAAGAAATACGCTCGATACCGTTTTTCGAGAATTTAAATATAATAACAAGTAAAAAGGAGTCTGATGACCCAGGTAATAGTGTTGGTAAATCTACGTTGGGAAGGGTTCTGGACTATTTGTTTGATGGCTCAATTAAACCTATCTATATTGATGAAGAGTTTCAAACACCTAAAAAAGAAATTGAACAACTTTTCACTAGAAATGAAGTGCACGTATCATTAGAATATTTAGGTTTAGACAACCAGTATAGTATTATTAAGCGTAGGCTCTCTACTAATGTAGACTTGCAAAGTTATATTTTAAATGGGAGAGAAGTAACAAGTAAAGAATATATCCATCATATCATGGGTAGTGTTTTTAATGTTAGCTCTGCTAAACCAACGCTTAGAAAACTCGCTCCAAAATTCTTTAGAACAACGCAACACCGTATGACAAAAACAGTTAACTTTGACAATGGCAGGAACGTTTCAAAGTCAGATGTTAGTACTGTTTTTTTATATTTGTTTAACTTTAATGACACTGAAATACTTACCAAAATACATAAACTAAAGACTGCTATAAAAGGTTATGAAAGAAACCTAAAAGCGTTTAATAGTGTTATTTCTCAAGATAAGATTGTTAGTTCGATAACCCATATGAGACGAGAAATTTCTAAGTTGGAGAGGTCTCTTTTATCGTCTGAAAAAGGAATCGATAAGCTAGAAATAGTCTCTAAAATTAATAGGGTAGATGATGAGCAGAATGCCTTGTCTGATGAAATATTGTCGTTAGATTTAAAGATAAAAAACATCTTAGAAACTAATGAAATACTTAAGAGTAATGAACAAGTTCATTTGTTAGATGAATTACAGGCAATTTATGAATACGCATCAGTTAAGATAGAGTCTACCCTTCAGGATTACCAGCAAGCACTTGCGTTCCACGCACATCTTCTAAGTACTAAGCGTGAATTTGTTTCTCATGGGTTGGATAAGCTTCAAGCTGAACATGAAAAAGCAACGGTTAAGTTCGGTCAGTTAAAAAATCAGAAGCAGAGTCTTTTCGACGAGCTTAAATCTAAAAAGAAAATAGAAGAGATTTCTGATGCAATGAAGGAAATCGGTAAACTAGATAAAGAATTAGCCAAGCTGACAGCCATAATTGACAAAAAAGATGATATTGATTCAAAGTTGGCTATAGAAAGGCAAAGCTTAACTGAATTATCAGGGCAGCTGGAAGCTGAACTTACTAGCGTAACCTCTTTCGAAGATAAATTCATAGATAATTTCAAAGAATACACTCGTGGTTTTTATGGTGTTGAGTACAAATTCAGTCTCAATTTAGATCAAGAAAAGGGCGAATGTACCCCACATGTAGATGATGTGGAGTCAAATAACGAAGGTGGGTTAAAGAGACTTGAGGTTGTTACTTTCGATCTAGCATATATCAAGACCGTTTGTGATAAAAAAGCTTTGAGACCTAATTTTGTACTACACGATTCTATTGATGAAATCGATATTCAACACGTTCGCAAAATTTTTGATGAGTCGATTAAATTGTCAGGGCAACATATAGTATCTATGCTGTCTGATAAATTAATAAAAGAAGATTACCAGAAATATAATCGTTATATTATTCTTGAATTATCTCAAGATAATAAATTTTTTAAGATTTAATTCTGCAGGCTGCTAAGTTAGCAGCCGTTCTTCTGGAATGTTACTCCTTATAAAACCAATTGCGAAAATTAATAATCGGCATATTGGTGTTCATATTTTTACACTTAGTGTGTTGAGTGTTAAAATTAAAGGAGGTTTTTTTGAATTATCCCTCCTATGTAAATGATTACAAAGTTCAACTATACAGATTATTTAACTGCGGTAATTTGAAGAAATATGATTCATCTGTGTTTTTAAAGTCCCCAGATGCATTTTCTCTGAGGGATGAGTTAATAAGGATGCAACAATTCTCAGCTCTGGTTATACCAACGTAGTGGAGGTTAAGTTCTTGTTGAAGCGTCGGGTATCGAGGTGTGTATCTGTCTTCACTGTTATATTCTCTAAATGGGAAAGACCATTCATCTAAATCTAGGTGAAATACTAATTTGAATTCCAGTCCTTTAGATTTATGAAGGGTCATTACTTGTATCTCATTATCATCTAATGGTTTGAATTGTTTGACTAAAATATCGTCTGAGATTGTTCTTATTACAGCCCCATCAGTATGTTCTGTTGAATTTATCCCTAAAATATATGCAATATCGTGAAAATTATGTATTAAATCTTCATTTTTTAATTCATTTCTAATTGTTTTTATTTTTTTTCTTAGTAAGAGCAGAGTGTTATCATCTACTATAACCCCATCAAAAACTTTGTTAATAAACTCTTGTGCCGTACTTATAGAGCCGTACTTGTATGCTAACAGATCTTTGTATAGATCTGAGCAATCAGTACCAATTTTATCTAGAGGGGTGTCAACATAAAGCCTGAAGTTTAAGTTTAATCCAGAGCAGAATAATGTTAGTGATTTTTCTTTTCTTGCTAAAATGGCTATTTGATTTGCTTTTTCTAACTTCCATTCGCCACTACTCAGCCATCCTGAAATCCAGGAGGAAATCGTAACAGCAGCATCTTTAAGATTTCCATTAAGTCGTCTCCTAAATACTCTTATCTCATCCGCAGGTAGTAAAACATAGGATGGTTCAAGCAATCTTGAAGCATAATTGCTTATTGATGGGTGGCATCTATGGTTGAAATTTATCTCAAAATGCTTAAAGCATTCTGTATTACTTACCAATTCTAAAAGAAGCTCCGAATTCCCTCCTCTAAATTCATAGATTGATTGCCAAACATCACCAACAGCAATGGAGCATAAGCCAAGTTCGTTTATTTTTAGAAATAGCTCATGCTGAGATAAAGACGAATCTTGGTACTCATCTATGAATATATGGCTATATCTTGCTTTGATATACCGCTTCGCAGCAGATGATTCATTAATTATTTTTAATGCTAAGGCCGAGAATGACCCCATCCAAAGTATTCCCTCATCGTATAGTTTTTTATATCCAGGGTCCTCATTGATATTAATAACTGATGGTGTGCCAGCAAAATTGCTTTCTATGAAATGGTTATATGGAGATTCCAATTTCTTTAAGACTTTGCATTCTGTTGGTGTTCCTCCCCATACCCTTGAAAGAAATGGAATAATTATTTCCTTTAAGCAAAAACTATCAATAGTACCAAAGAAACTATGTTTTACATTGTGTCCTTCAGCCTTGCATCTACGTTCCAGTTCTGAACTTGCTTTCTTTGTGAATGTAATTGCAATGATCCCTTTATGCTCTGGAAGACAGTCGGTAATATTTCTGATTTTTTCTTTTATAACCGTGGTCTTACCGCTTCCCGGACATGCTGTTATTACCATGCTTCCAGTGTAGTCGATGGCTAATTTTTGCTGAGGTGTTGGTGAGAAAGTACTCATTTCATTCACCTCTAATTATTTTTACAAGATGGTTTAACGGTTTAACTAATTCACCGGCATTAAGTTTGTGAAGGTCTGTTTTTATATCTTTAAGAAGTTCACGCATTCTTAATGCTTTTTTCTTTTGTAAGTACTCTATCGCACCTTGGTCATTTTTCTTACCTAAAGCGTTTAAAATTGGTGCGCTTAATTCTCCTACCAGATCAGTTTCTAAATCAACTTTGGATAAATATACCCCGCGTTTATTTATTTCTTCAGAAACTGTTTGCCAATCACCGCTGGTCAGAGTATCTTTAGGTACTATTTGTATGTCGCTATGTTCAAACTTTTCCAAACCGACTATATCTAAACATCGGTTTATACCTGAATATTGCCACTTTTCTTGATCTTTAAGTTTAGATATATCGTTATCCGTTCGCATTACCCATGGGATCTCTAAAGCATCTAGTATAGCTACGTAAATTTTAAATGATATTCCGTCCACTGAAACCAGTGAAATATTTAAATAATCAAGATCAATGTTTAAATTTTCGGCTAAAGAATGGTAAAATAAAACTTCTGATGGTCCTTCGATTAAGAAAACTCCATTTGAAAAAAACGATTCTGCTGGCAATATACTCATCCGATAGCTCATTCCTTCCCAGCCATCTGAAATATCTTTAGAACACCCTTTACTTGCGGCTACTGTGTGTCCAGCACGGTCAAGCAACCTTATTACTGAGCCTGGTTCAAAGTTTACAGCTATTTGTGGTGAGTGGGATGAAATGATCGTTTGACCTGGAAGTTCTGATATCAAATAATCAGCCAGTTTTCTTTGTTGGTGAGGATGTAGGTGTGCTTCAGGTTCTTCGATAACATAGAAGATAACCTCGTTCTCGATATCATGTTCCTTAATACTTTTCGCTTTCCATAATGCTAATAATATTTGATTGTTTCGCCCGTCTCCTCCAAGCATAACATTAGAACCATTTGTATTAGCTCCAAGTTGTAGGTTGTCAATAAAGTCGTTTATTCCAATTGCCCCAGTATCTAGTTGCACAGAATACTCTGAGTAATGATGCGCAAGTTTTTTTAGCTCATCGTTGACATCTTTTGTAGCTCTTTCTACATATATAAGTTGAGATATTTTATCATTAATAGACTGTAAATCTATACTTATCTCTCCTAACAAATCGTCATCTTCTTCTCTTTCTTCAGAGTTCAATGATTGCTGTGCGATTTTTAATAGTTGTCTTTTTTCTTTACGGATAAATCGCTCTAAATCTCGTTGTGATTGAATATATTTTAAATTAACGAATTTAAGATAATAGCGAGAGTTGATTTCTTGTAAAGAGTCTAAAGACTCACCAATAAAAAGTTTATAGCTGAGATCGGATTTTTGTGCAATATACTTAATGAACGATTCACCTGAGTCACTGACATTCCCTTTCAAAATTGAAAGTACTGCATCTTCATTGATATCTTTAAAATGAATAATAATTTCAAATTCTTCACATGACTTTCCATTTTCTAAATGAAAGTCAAGTTCATTTGGTTCAATTTCTGAATCTGATATACTTTTATCTAATAGCATTCTTAGCGAATGCAACATATTACTTTTGCCAACATCATTGGCACCGATGACCAGAGTATTTGAGTTAAAATTGATGTGTGCATCTTTAAAGTTTCTAAAACCTTTGAGTTTCAGAGATGATATTTCCAACTTAAAATCCCTCTTTAAAGTAAAAAATCTATTTCATGATGAGGTATCACGTAAACTATGCAACCGAATTTTGCTCATTTTTTGCGGAAGATCTATTAGTTGATTTGGTTAAACGAAGGGACTACTATGATGCTAAATATATGATTTACCATATGCAATGCATCTATTCTTTAAGCAACACAATTTCAAGGCTTCGTTAAATTTGATGAAAATCATAGCATTACAACTCTTCAAAAACCTCTCCGATGAAACCCGCCTGGGAATCGTGCTGCTGCTCAGGGAGATGGGAGAGTTGTGCGTGTGCGATCTCTGCACGGCACTGGAACAGTCACAGCCCAAGATCTCCCGCCATCTGGCGATGCTTCGGGAATGTGGACTGTTGCTGGATCGCAAACAGGGCAAGTGGGTTCACTACCGCTTATCCCCGCATATTCCTTCCTGGGCTGCTCAGGTGATTGAGCAAGCCTGGTTAAGCCAACAGGACGACGTACAGGCCATCGCCCGTAAGCTGGCATCAGCCAACTGCTCTGGCAGCGGTAAGGCTGTTTGTATCTAAAAAATTTGCCTAAACATATATGATTTTACGAATGTGATGTGTCAAAGATGAAAACGTTAACCGTGTTTGATCCGGCGATGTGCTGCAGTACCGGCGTTTGTGGTTCAGATGTTGATCAGGTTCTGGTCGATTTTTCTGCTGATGTGCAGTGGCTGAAAGGGCGTGGCGTTCAGATCGAACGTTACAACCTGGCACAACAACCGATGAGCTTCGTTGAGAACGAAAAAGCGAAAGCATTCCTTGAAGCTTCTGGAGCCGAAGGGCTTCCGCTGCTGTTACTGGATGGTGAAACGGTGATGGCCGGGCGCTACCCAAAACGCGCTGAACTGGCTCGCTGGTTTGGTATTCCGCTGGAAAAAGTGGGCGTGGCTCCGGCAAGCTGCTGTGGTGGTAATACTTCCTGTTGTTGAGTATGTCAGGAGGACATATGAATTTTTTACAGAATATCCCGCCTTATCTGTTTTTCACTGGTAAGGGCGGAGTAGGTAAAACCTCAATTTCCTGCGCAACAGCTATACGCCTGGCAGAACAGGGCATGCGCGTCCTGCTTGTCAGTACCGATCCAGCTTCTAACGTCGGTCAGGTATTCGATCAGACTATCGGCAATGCTATCCAGCCCGTGACTGCTGTACCTGGACTTTCGGCTCTGGAGATCGACCCACAGGACGCTGCCCAGCAATACCGCGCCAGAATCGTGGACCCCATTAAAGGTCTTTTGCCAGACGACGTCGTTAATAGTATCAGCGAGCAGCTTTCAGGCGCTTGTACGACAGAGATTGCGGCGTTCGATGAGTTTACTGGCTTACTGACCGACGCTTCTCTACTGACCCGCTTTGATCACATCATTTTTGATACTGCCCCAACCGGCCACACCATTCGCCTTCTCCAGCTTCCCGGTGCCTGGAGCAGCTTTATTGAAAGTAACCCGGAGGGTGCTTCCTGTCTTGGTCCAATGGCCGGGCTGGAAAAGCAGCGTGAGCAGTATGCTCATGCGGTAGAGGCGTTATCCGATCCTGAAAGTACCCGCCTGGTTCTGGTTGCACGACTGCAAAAATCTACGCTGCAGGAAGTCGCCCGCACCCATGAAGAACTCGCCGCAATTGGCCTGAAAAACCAGTACCTGGTTATTAATGGTGTGCTGCCTAAAGCCGAAGCTGAACATGACGCCCTGGCCGCTGCAATATGGCAACGGGAGCAAGAGGCGCTGGCAAATCTTCCTTCCGGGTTATCTGAGTTGCCGACAGACAGCTTATACCTCCAGCCGCTGAACATGGTTGGTGTCTCCGCGCTGAAAGGCTTGCTAAACGAATATGCCGAATCAGTATCACTTCCAGTTCAGGACATGCAGAACAAGCCAGAGAATATGTCGCTGTCTGCCATGGTTGATGATATCGCCCGCAGTGAACACGGTTTGATTATGCTGATGGGCAAAGGTGGCGTAGGTAAAACCACGATGGCTGCTGCTATCGCTGTCAGGCTGGCGGATATGGGATTTGATGTCCATCTCACCACCTCCGATCCCGCAGCACATCTCAGTACAACGCTCAATGGCAGCCTCAAAAATCTGCAGGTCAGCCGAATCAACCCTCACGATGAAACCGAACGCTATCGTCAGCATGTTCTTGAGACGAAAGGCAGGGATCTGGATGAGGCCGGGAAACGGCTGCTCGAAGAGGATTTACGTTCTCCTTGCACAGAAGAGATTGCGGTGTTCCAGGCGTTCTCTCGCGTCATCCGTGAAGCAGGCAAACGGTTTGTGGTCATGGATACGGCACCGACCGGGCATACGCTATTACTGCTTGATGCGACCGGGGCTTATCACCGTGAGATTGCCAGGAAGATGGGGGATAAAGGTCATTTTACCACGCCGATGATGCAGCTTCAGGACCCGGAACGCACCAAAGTCCTGCTGGTCACGCTGCCTGAAACCACACCGGTACTGGAAGCGGCAAACCTGCAGTCCGATCTTGAGCGTGCGGGTATTCATCCCTGGGGCTGGATTATCAATAACAGCCTTTCGATTGCACAGACCCATTCACCACTGCTTTGCCAGCGTGCCCGACAAGAACTTCCTCAAATCGAGGCGGTGAAGAACCAGCATGCAAGCCGCATAGCGTTAGTACCGGTAATGGCTTCTGAACCCACTGGCATCGAAAAACTCAGAGAGCTGGCAGTTTAATTTTTTTGTATATGCAGGGCGGCAGAGCCGTCCTGTCTGGAGGATTTATGTTACTGGCAGGCGCTATTTTTGTCCTGACCATCGTTTTGGTTATCTGGCAGCCGAAGGGATTAGGGATCGGCTGGAGTGCGACGCTTGGCGCAGTGCTGGCGTTGATCTCTGGCGTAGTCCATTTTGGTGATATCCCTGTTGTGTGGAATATCGTCTGGAATGCGACGGCGACCTTTATTGCCGTGATTATTATCAGTCTGTTGCTCGATGAATCCGGCTTTTTCGAATGGGCGGCGCTGCACGTTTCACGTTGGGGCAATGGTCGTGGGCGGTTGTTATTTACCTGGATCGTTCTGCTCGGTGCAGCGGTGGCGGCACTGTTTGCCAACGATGGTGCGGCATTGATTCTGACGCCAATCGTCATCGCCATGCTATTGGCATTAGGGTTTAGCAAAGGCACGACACTGGCATTTGTCATGGCCGCCGGGTTTATTGCCGATACGGCCAGTCTGCCGCTAATTGTGTCGAACCTGGTTAACATCGTTTCTGCCGACTTTTTCGGGCTGGGTTTCACTGAGTATGCGTCGGTAATGGTTCCGGTGGATATCGCCGCTATTATCGCCACGCTGGTGATGCTGCATCTGTTCTTCCGCAAAGATATTCCGCCGACTTACGACCTGGCTCTTCTGAAAGCACCGGCGAAAGCGATTAAAGATCTGGCAACCTTCAGAACCGGCTGGATAGTGTTGATCCTTCTTCTGGTTGGCTTTTTCGTCCTTGAGCCGTTGGGTATCCCGGTCAGCGCGATTGCTGCTGTAGGGGCTGTCATCCTGTTTGCGGTAGCGAAACGAGGCCATGCCATTAACACGGGTAAGGTGCTGCGCGGCGCGCCATGGCAGATCGTCATCTTCTCTCTGGGGATGTATCTGGTGGTGTATGGTCTGCGTAACGCCGGACTTACAGAATATCTCTCAGGCGTACTGGACGTGCTGGCAGATAAAGGACTTTGGGCCGCGACGTTTAGTACTGGCTTCCTGACGGCTTTTCTCTCTTCCATCATGAACAACATGCCTACCGTGCTGGTTGGCGCGCTCTCTATTGATGGCAGCACCGCAACTGGCGTTATCAAAGAGGCGATGATTTATGCCAACGTGATTGGCTGCGATCTGGGGCCGAAAATTACACCGATTGGTAGCCTGGCAACGCTGCTCTGGCTGCATGTCCTTTCACAGAAGAATATGACCATCACCTGGGGATACTACTTCCGCACCGGGATCGTCATGACCCTGCCTGTGCTGTTTGTAACGCTGGCCGCGCTGGCGCTACGTCTCTCTTTCACTTTGTAATGAGATACTGATATGAGCAACATCACCATTTATCACAACCCAGCCTGCGGCACGTCGCGTAATACGCTGGAGATGATCCGCAACAGCGGTATCGAGCCGACCGTTATTCTTTACCTTGAGACTCCACCTTCGCGCGATGAACTGATCAAACTCATTGCCGATATGGGGATCACGGTACGGGCTTTGCTGCGTAAGAACGTCGAGCCGTATGAGGAACTGGGTCTTGCAGAAGATAAATTTACTGACGACCAGCTCATCGACTTTATGCTGCAACATCCGATTCTGATTAACCGTCCGATCGTAGTGACGCCGCTGGGAACTAAACTCTGCCGTCCTTCGGAGGTGGTTCTGGATATCCTTCCAGATGCTCAGAAAGCGGCTTTCACCAAGGAAGACGGTGAAAAAGTCGTTGATGATGCAGGTAAAAGATTGAAATAAAGATGAAGGGGGCAATTGCCCCCTTCATTATTACTTCGCCATTTCTTCCAGCAGGTCAATACCAACCGGCTCTTCGCTCTGTAGCGCTGTTAATGCAATGCGTTCTGCATACTGTTCTTCCACATCAGAGATGAGAGGCAGCTCGCGGTTCGCCCTGGTCTTCAGGAAAGGTGAAGACGGTTCAGCTGCCGCCAGGCTGTTATTAACAACCCATGCCCACGGCTCGATGCCAGCGCGACGCAGATCCTGCTGCAGGTTTGCTGCTTCCAGTACAGGTGTCGTTTCGGCAAGCGTCACGATAATCACCTTTGTCTTCTCCGGGTCCTGCAATTGCATCATTGGCGTCATCACATGGTCATATGTTTGCCCCATCTGACGCACCATTTCCCGGTGGTAGGCTCCCGTCGCATCCAGTAGCAGAAGCGTATGGCCCGTTGGCGCGGTGTCCATAATGACAAAATGGTCGTCTGCCTCTTTGATTACCCGCGAGAATGCCTGGAAGACAGCGATCTCTTCAGTGCATGGCGAGCGGAGGTCTTCCTCCAGCACTGCCAGCCCCTCAGCGTCTAATCCTTTGCCCTGATTTTCCAGGACAAAGCGGCGATAACGCTCTGTCTCAACTTTCGGGTCGATACGGCTGACCTGAAGATTGGGCAGCGAGCCATCCAGCGTGTAAGACAGATGTGCTGCCGGGTCGGATGTGGTCAGGTGGACTTTGTGGCCACGTTTCGCCAGCGATACCGCCACCGATGCCGCAACGGTCGTTTTACCCACTCCGCCTTTACCCATCGTCATGACCAGCCCTTTTCCTGTCCGGCTGAGCTCATCCACCAATGAGGATAGTCTCGGCAAATCCAGAGTATTCAGCCTAGTAGCAGGGAGAGCCGGTGAGGCTTTGCTCTGGGTAAATAATTCCCGCAATGCTTCCAGACCGACCAGGTTAAATGGCTTCAGAGACAGCTGTGAGCGGGGAAGATTAGCCAGATTATCAGGCATTGCCTGTAATGCTTTTTCTTCCCGAGCCAGAATACTTTGCGCTAGTGGATCATTTTCACCCGCAAACGGCGGCAGCACACCATTGATGGCAAGGTGCTGATGCTGCAAACCGATAGCAGACAGCTCATCGTGCGTATGAGAAACCTCTTTCAGCGTTGAAGCCTGGGCGCGGGCAACCAGCACTAAGCGTGTGAGGGCGGCATCAGACAGCGCTTTAACCGCATCGGAGTACTGGTGCTGCTGTTTCTCCAGCCCTACCAGAGGTCCAAGGTTAGCGGCGGCATCGGGGTTCGCTTCGAGATAACCGCTCCAGGCTCCCGGCAATTCAAGCATGCGGATGGTGTGACCGGTTGGCGCGGTATCAAATACAATATGGTCATATTTTTCCCGCAGCTCATGGTTGGTCAGCAGACCGGTAAACTCATCAAACGCAGCGATTTCCGTGGTGCATGAGCCGGAAAGCTGCTCTTCAATGCTGCTGACCACATCGGCTGGCATCAGCCCGCGAACCGGATCGAGCACACGGTCACGATAGGCTTGCGCTGCAGCCATCGGATCAACTTCCATTGCGGTAAGATTTTCTACGGTACTGATATCTGTAATTCGATGGCCGATAATCTGGCTAAATACCTGGCCGACATTGGACGCCGGGTCGGTACTCACCAGAAGCGTTCTCTTTCCCTGATCGGCCAGCCATACCGCAGTAGCACAGGCCAGGGATGTTTTACCCACGCCACCTTTGCCAGTGAAGAAGATGAACGGGGGAATGTCTTTTAAAAATGACATATTCATCAGTGATTGCTCCTCCGGAATTAAGGCATACGTGGAATGTTGCAGCAGCGTGGTTGTGTGCTGTCTTCACTCCAGTCCTGAGTAAGCGGAATACCTGACCAACGGGCGATATCTTCACGCGTCGGGAGTTTGCCTGCCATCACGACTTTGCCGTCGAGCAAGGTGACGGGGAGGGATTCCATTCCTGATGTGTTCAGAAACTCTTTAATGACTGGCGTATTCAGGAACTGCTGCGGGTTCTTCGCAAGGCTGTAGCGCTGAATATCAACGCCATTCTTTTTCGCCCATTCGGCGCTGGCGTTCCATTTGATGGCTTCGTCGCTGACCACAACGCTACTGGTTGCGCAGCAGCCTGCTGCTTCAAAGATCTCAATTTTTGACATGGACTGTTTACCTCAGTGTTTAGTCATTTGGCTTTACACTGAGGTAAACGAAGAGGGTGGGAAAAAGATGCGCGATTAATTCATTTTTTTGTGGCAGCAGACGGAAGAAGTGTCATCCGTCTCAATTTGGCAAAGTTCTGTCATCGCTTCTTTCAGATGCTTTCTGGCCCGTAGCAAGCGGGATTTAAACGCTGTAAGCGTGATTCCCAGTTCATCGGCCAGAGACTGCTGAGGACGCCGGTTAAGGTCGGACTCTTCAATCAGCCAGCGCTCATCTTCAGGTAAAGCCTGCAATGTTTCAGGCAGGCAAATATCCAGCGTTGAGATTGCATCAGGGGATGCATCTGTGAATGGAGCATCTTCTTCCAGTTCAACAAACTCCCTGGTGCTGCGGTACTCATCAATCAGCAGATTCCTCGCCGCCCGATACAGCCAGGCTCGTGGATTTTCCATCTCGCAAAAACTGTCTGAATGCGCGCGGGCACGCAGGAATAGCTCTTGCAGAAGGTCGGCTGCTTTTTCGCTATCACCTGTCTTCGATGTCAGAAAGCGAGAGAGTTCGGCTTCATGTTGCCGCCAGAACACGCTCATGCAGTTGTTGAATGCCGTTACATCACGCATACCAGACCTCAAATTTTGCTCTGATTTACCCGCCGGGAAAGTTCTTCTGCTGACTCTTTTCGTTCGCTGTAGCGATCAACGAGATAAGCGGAGTTGCCTCGGGTCAGCAGCGTAAATTTCACCAGTTCTTCCATTACATCAACGATGCGGTCGTAATAAGACGACGGCTTCATTCGCCCATCTTCATCAAACTCCTGCCAGGCTTTTGCCACAGAGGATTGATTCGGAATAGTGATCATCCGCATCCAGCGGCCAAGAATGCGCATCTGGTTTACGGCATTGAAAGACTGAGAGCCACCGCAGACCTGCATGACGGCCAGCGTCTTACCCTGAGAAGGGCGAACAGCGCCTTCCGAAAGGGGTATCCAGTCAATCTGGGCCTTCATGATGCCGGTCATCGCACCATGGCGTTCCGGGGAACACCACACCATCCCTTCGGACCAACGAACCAGCTCGCGCAGTTCCATAACTTTAGGATGCGAGTCAGGCGCATCATCAGGAAGAGGCAACCCGGAGGGATTGAAGATCCGCACCTCTGCGCCCATGGCGGTCAGTAACCTTGCCGCTTCCTCAGTTGCCAGTCGGCTGTAGGAACGTTCGCGCACAGAGCCGTACAGCATCAGGATACGAGGAGGATGGGGAACGGCAGGTACACCAAGTTTTGCCTCTGTGATTGAGGTATCGAACAGGCTTGCATCAACATTCTGAAGATTTTCTATCATTTTTCATCACCGTGATTTTGAGGAGTGACAGCGCAATCATTAGCACCTGAACAGCATTCTTCTGTCAGGAAGGCAATCAGCGCCTCAAGTCTTTCATAGCAGGGCTGGCAGCTCAGTACCCGTCCCTGTCTTTCTTGCCTGACTAAATTCACGGAAAGCAGAGCTGCTATATGGTGACTTAAGGTTGATGCCGGGATGGATAGCTGTTTTTGAAGCTCTCCAACGGGCAATCCAGCATGTCCTGCTTTTACCAGCTCCCGATAAATCGAGAGCCGGGTTGGGTGACCGAGCTCTTTCAGGGCATTTGATGCTTCAATCAGATTCATTTGTCATTCTCATTTGATTCTATATTTCCAGAATAATCGAAATAATATTTATGACAAGTCTGAATATTGGGCTTGGGTAAGGTGGGCAGCTATCGTTGACGCTTTAAAACGGAAACCGCAGAATTGGCGCTGGACTTCAGTCGATAAATCTTTCCCTTGTAGGGCGATCGCAATAAGCACTTCCCTGTGCCATAACCCTGACGGGCTAACGCCTTACCGGCATCCCATTCGCCACAAAATACGCCGCCAGACTTCTCGGCAGCGCTTCTTGCCCACGAATCATATCCGCCATTTTCTCGCCAATCATAATGGTCGTGGCGTTTAAATTGCCGGTGATAATCTGCGGCATAATCGACGCATCCACTACGCGAAGGCCTTCCAGCCCGTGCACGCGGCCTTCGCCATCCACTACGGACATCTCGTCGTAACCCATTTTACAGGTACCGCACGGGTGGAAGGCGGTTTCGGCGTGATTACGCACAAATTCATCGAGCTGCTCATCCGTCTGACATTCCGCGCCGGGGCTGATTTCGCGGCCACGGTATTGATCCAGCGCGGGTTGATGCATGATCTCGCGGGTGATGCGAATTGCATCGCGGAATTCCTGCCAGTCCTGCTCGTGCGACATGTAATTAAACAGAATTGCCGGATGCTGGTGCGGGTCGCGGGATTTAATCCGCACATGCCCACGACTTGGCGAACGCATCGAGCCGACGTGGCACTGGAAACCGTGCTCTTTCACCGCGTTCGAGCCGTTGTAGTTAATGGCCACCGGCAGGAAGTGGTACTGAATGTTCGGCCATTCAAATTCCTCGCGGCTACGAATAAATCCGCCTGCTTCAAAGTGGTTGCTGGCACCCACACCAGTGCCGCCAAACAGCCACTCCGCACCGATTTTCGGCTGATTCCACCACTGCAGGGCAGGGTAGAGGGAAACCGGTTCTTTGCACTCATATTGCAGATACATCTCCAGATGATCCTGAAGATTTTCGCCGACGCCGGGTAAATCATGCACCAATGGAATATCAAACTCCGCCAGCAGTTCAGCGTTGCCGACACCCGAGCGTTGCAGGATTTGTGGTGAGGCTATCGCCCCTGCGCACAGCAGCACCTCTTTATTCGCTGTTGCGCGGGTAGGAATAGTGCTATCGCCTTCCAGCCACTCGACGCCCACCGCGCGTTTGCCGTCAAAAATGATGTGATCGGTCATGGCGTGAGTACGAATGGTCAGGTTCGGGCGCGATTTGGCCTGATCGAGATAGCCGCGCGCGGTGCTGGCACGACGCCCCTGCGGCGTGACGGTGCGATCCATCGGGCCGAAACCTTCCTGCTGATAACCGTTGAGATCGTCCGTGCGCGGGTAGCCCGCCTGTACGCCCGCTTCAATCATCGCTTCAAACAGCGGATTGACGCCGGGTTTGGAGGTGGTGACGCTCACCGGGCCGTCGCCGCCGTGGTAGTCGTTCTCGCCCACATCGCGGGTCTCGGCCTTGCGGTAGTAGGGCAGGCAGTCGAGGTAGCTCCAGTTTTCCAGACCGGGTTCTTTGGCCCAGTTATCAAGATCCAGCGCATTGCCACGGATGTAACACATACCGTTGATCAGCGACGATCCGCCCAGACCTTTACCGCGTCCGCACTCCATGCGGCGGTGGTTCATAAACGGTTCCGGCTCGGTCTCATAGGCCCAGTTGTAGCGTTTTCCCTGTAGCGGGAATGCCAGCGCGGCAGGCATCTGGGTGCGGAAGTCAAAGCGATAGTCCGGGCCGCCCGCTTCAAGCAGCAGCACGGAGGTATTCGGATCTTCAGTCAGACGGGTAGCGAGGACGTTGCCGGCAGAGCCGGCACCGATAATGATGTAGTCAAATTGCAAATAAACCTCCTGGTTAGAATATGGACTGGAATTTAGCCATCTCAACCTGGATGGACTTCACCTGGGTGTAACTTTGGAGCGTCATCACGCCGTTCTCGCGGCCAATGCCGGAGTGTTTGTAGCCGCCAACGGGCATCTCTGCCGGGGATTCACCCCAGGTGTTGATCCAGCAAATGCCCGCTTCCAGCTGATGAATGACGCGATGCGCGCGGTTCAGATCCGCCGTCACGATGCCCGCCGCCAGGCCGTAGTCGGTATCATTGGCGCGGCGAATGACTTCCTCCTCAGATTCATAAGTGAGGAGCGACATCACTGGCCCGAAGATCTCTTCGCGCACGATGGTCATTTCGTCGCTGCAATCGGTGAACACGGTCGGTGCAACCCATGCGCCGTTATCGAAGCCATCGCCTTTCAGTACATCGCCACCGCACAGTACGTGTGCGCCTTCCTCTTTGCCTTTGGCGATATAGCGCAGTACGTTATCGCGGTGCGGGAAGCTGACCAGCGGGCCGAAGTTAGTTTGCGAATCGAAAACGTCGCCCGCACGGATGCGCTCAACGCGCGCCAGAATTTTTTGTTCAAATGCGGCTTTGCATTTCGCCGGAATAAACACGCGGGTGCCGTTGGTACACACCTGGCCGGAGCTGAAGAAGTTCGCCATCATGGCGATATCGGCGGCGAGATCGAGATCCGCATCGTCGAAAACGATCAGCGGCGATTTACCGCCCAGCTCCATGGTCACTTCTTTCAGGGAGGAAGCCGCCGAGTTAGCCATCACTTTTTTGCCGCTGGCGACGCCGCCGGTAAACGACACTTTGGCAATGCCAGGATGCTCGGTCAGATATTGCCCGGTCTCCGCGCCCACGCCCGGCAACACGTTAAATACGCCGTCCGGCAGGCCCGCTTCGCTGTAAATTTCAGCCAGCTTTAACGCGGTAAGCGGGGTGACTTCGCTCGGTTTGAAAATCATCGCGTTGCCCGCTGCCAGCGCGGGGGCGGATTTCCATAAAGCAATCTGAATCGGGTAGTTCCATGCGCCAATCCCCGCCACCACGCCCAGTGGTTCGCGTCGGGTATACACAAAGGACGTCTCGCGCAGTGGGATCTGGCTGCCTTCCAGCGACGGGATCAGCCCGGCGTAGTACTCGAGTACGTCCGCACCGGTAACGATATCGACGGTTGAGGTTTCCGAATACGCCTTCCCGGTGTCGAGGGTTTCCAGTTTTGCGAGTTCGTCATTGCGCTCGCGCAGAATATCAACGGCCCGACGCAGAATGCGCGAGCGTTCCATGGCGGTCATCGCCGCCCAGATTTTTTGCCCCTGCTGGGCGCTCTTCACGGCGCGATCGACATCTTCGCGCCCGGCGGCCTGCACGGTCGCCAGCACGTTACCGTTGGCCGGGTTAATGGTCTCGAAGGTGCGACCGCTGGTGGCGGATGTATAACCACCATGTATATAAAGCTGCTGTTCTGCCATTCGGGACATCACGTCTCCTCGGTTAATCGGTGGGTAAATGCTGAGTGATAAAGTGGCGGGTCAGTGAGTTAGCGCGAGTTTTTTCCAGCGGTTTGCCGCTCAGAGCTGCGCGCAGCCATAATCCATCAATCAGCGCAGCCAGGCCGTAGCCCGCTTCCTGCGCCTGTTCGCGCGGTAATTCACGGCGAAACTCGCTCACCAGATTCGACAGCAAGCGGCGGCTGCTGACCTGCTGTAAGCGATAGAGCATCGGCTGATGCATGCTGCTGGCCCAGAAAGCCAGCCAGGCTTTCATCGCCGCGCCACTGACCTGGGTTTCATCGAAATTCCCGCCGACAATCGCCTGAAGCCGCTGCTCTGCACTGCCGTCCGGCAGGGCGTGTAATCGATTCAAAACCGCGTCGCGCAGCTGGCTGGTGATATCACGCATGGTCGCTTCCAGCAGACCATTTTTGTCTTTGAAATAGTGGCTGATGATCCCGGTGGAAACACCCGCCCGGCGGGCGATCTGCGCGATCGTCGCATCGTGCATGCCTACTTCATTTATTGCTTCCAGCGTGGCGTCGATCAGTTGTCTGCGCCGGATCGGCTGCATCCCCAGTTTGGGCATTTTTGCCACTCCATTCATCAGCGTTGGTTATACATTAAAGCGGTTTTTGATTGGACGTTCAATATAAAATGTGTCTTAATTGTTGCGGATTTTGTTTTTAATAGTTACAAAAACAGTGGGGATACTGGATGACAGACCTTTCACACAGCAGAGAAAAGGACAAAATCAATCCGGTGGTGTTTTACACTTCCGCCGGACTGATTTTGTTGTTTTCCCTGACAACGATCCTGTTTCGCGACTTCTCGGCCTTGTGGATTGGCCGCACGCTGGACTGGGTCTCTAAAACCTTTGGTTGGTACTATCTGTTAGCGGCAACGCTCTATATTGTCTTTGTGGTCTGCATTGCCTGTTCGCGCTTTGGTTCGGTGAAACTCGGGCCCGAGCAGTCTAAGCCTGAGTTCAGTCTGCTGAGCTGGGCGGCGATGCTGTTCGCCGCCGGGATCGGTATCGACCTGATGTTCTTCTCCGTTGCCGAGCCGGTAACGCAATATATGCAGCCGCCGGAAGGGGCAGGGCAGACGATGGAAGCCGCGCGTCAGGCAATGGTCTGGACGCTGTTCCACTACGGCTTAACCGGCTGGTCGATGTACGCGCTGATGGGCATGGCGCTCGGATACTTCAGCTATCGTTATAATTTACCGCTCACGATCCGCTCGGCGCTGTATCCGATTTTCGGTAAACGAATTAACGGGCCGATTGGTCACTCGGTGGATATCGCGGCGGTAATCGGCACCATCTTCGGTATTGCGACCACGCTCGGTATTGGCGTGGTGCAGCTCAATTATGGGCTCAGCGTACTTTTCGATATTCCGGATTCGATGGCGGCGAAAGCGGCGCTGATCGCACTGTCGGTGATTATCGCGACTATCTCGGTGACGTCAGGTGTCGATAAAGGCATACGCGTGCTGTCGGAACTCAACGTTGCGCTGGCGCTGGGGCTGATCTTGTTCGTGCTGTTTATGGGCGACACTTCATTCCTGCTCAATGCGCTGGTGTTGAATGTTGGCGACTATGTGAATCGCTTTATGGGCATGACGCTCAACAGTTTCGCCTTCGACCGTCCGGTTGAGTGGATGAATAACTGGACGCTCTTCTTTTGGGCGTGGTGGGTGGCATGGTCGCCGTTTGTCGGCCTGTTCCTGGCGCGTATCTCACGCGGACGCACCATTCGCCAGTTCGTGCTGGGCACGCTGATCATTCCGTTCACCTTCACGCTGCTGTGGCTCTCCGTGTTCGGTAACAGCGCGCTGTATGAAATCATTCATGGCGGGGCCGCTTTCGCGCAGGAAGCGATGGTGCACCCGGAACGCGGCTTCTACAGCCTGCTGGCGCAGTATCCGGCGTTCACCTTTAGCGCCTCCGTTGCCACCATTACTGGCCTGCTGTTTTATGTAACCTCGGCGGATTCTGGTGCGCTGGTACTGGGGAATTTCACCTCGCAGCTGAAGGACATCAACAGCGATGCGCCAGGCTGGCTGCGTGTTTTCTGGTCGGTCGCCATTGGCCTGCTGACGCTCGGCATGCTGATGACCAACGGGATTTCAGCGCTGCAAAACACCACGGTTATCATGGGGCTGCCGTTTAGCTTTGTGATCTTCTTCGTGATGGCAGGGCTATATAAATCACTGAAAGTTGAGGATTATCGTCGAGAAAGTGCGAATCGCGATACCGCACCGCGACCGCTGAGCGTTCAGGATCGCCTGAGCTGGAAAAAACGTCTCTCGCGCCTGATGAACTACCCTGGCACGCGTTACACCAAACAGATGATGGAAACAGTCTGTTATCCGGCGATGGAAGAAGTGGCGCAGGAACTGCGGCTACGTGGCGCGTACGTCGAGCTGAAAAGCCTGCCGCCGGAAGAGGGCGAACATCTGGGGCATCTGGATTTGCTGGTGCATATGGGCGAAGAGCAAAACTTTGTCTATCAGATTTGGCCACGGCAATATTCGGTGCCGGGCTTTACCTACCGCGCGCGCAGCGGGAAATCGACCTACTACCGGCTGGAAACCTTCCTGCTGGAAGGCAGTCAGGGTAATGACCTGATGGACTACAGCAAAGAACAGGTGATTACCGATATTCTCGATCAGTACGAGCGGCACCTGAACTTTATCCATTTACACCGGGAAGCGCCGGGACACAGCGTGATGTTCCCGGATGTGTGAATAAAAAAGCAGGATCGGATGATCCTGCTTTTTTGTCGGCTGGCGCTGCGCTTACCCGACCTACGGATTATCTGCGGTCCGTAGGCCAGATAAGCGCCGCGCCATCAGGCAATTACAGTGTCCCGGTTCCGCCATCAGAACACCATACCTGCCCGGAAGCATACGAACACTCGTCGGATGCAAACAGCACATACAGCGGCGCAATTTCCACCGGTTGCCCCGGACGACCCAGTGGGGTGTCTGCACCGAACTGCTCTACTTTTTCCTGCGGCTGCCCGCCACTGGTTTGCAATACCGACCAGTACGGCCCTGGCGCTACCGCATTAACCCGTATACCACGAGGCCCCAGTTGCTTCGCCAGCGATTTGGTCAGCGCCACCAGGCACGCTTTAGTTTGCGCATAATCAACCAGAATGGGGCTGGGTTTGAACGCCTGGACGGATGTGGTATTGATGATAGACGCGCCCGCCTTCAGGTGACGAAGTGCGGCTTTGGTCAGCCAGAAAGCAGCGTAAACGTTGGTTTTGAAGGTGGCGTCAAACGCTTCGGTAGTGAGATCTTCCAGTGATTCACAATACTGCTGGCGCCCGGCGTTGTTCACCAGAATATCCAGTTTACCCAGTTGTTCTACTGTCTGTTCGATCAGCGAATGACAGAAATGTTCATCTCGCAAATCACCCGGGATCGCCACCGCGTTAACCCCTTCCGCTTTCATTACCTCAATGACGCTTTTGGCATCAGACTCTTCTTCAGGCAGATAATTAATGACGACATTCGCGCCTTCTCGGGCATAAGCAATGGCTACCGCGCGACCAATCCCGGAATCACCACCGGTGATTAAGGCACATTTACCTTTCAGACGTCCGCTACCGCGATAGCTCTTTTCGCCATGATCGGGTTCTGGGATCATTTTCGAATCAAGGCCTGGCGGTTGCTGGGTTTGCGTCTGGAAAGGGGGGCGTGGATATTGCGGGTTAAGTGTGTCGCGATCGACCATAAATATCTCCTTCAAAATAGGTTATTAATGGTGAATTTGAATGGTTTCCTTCAGTGCAGTGATATAAATATCAATAACTATTAAGCCTATACGAAATCGTTTCAGCAGATTTATATTTGAGATTTTTCTTTGTCTGGCTGATGATATTTCCGCCCCTCATTGAGGGGCGGAAAAAAGATTAACGTGTACTAACCGGTGCGGCGTCGATTTTAATTCTTAACAGAGAATAGGGTTTCTGGCGCATATCTTTACCCTGATGGAATCCGGGTTGACGATGCAATTGGTTTACCGTGAAGTAAAGATAGCCATCGTGCCCGACAGAGAGCGTATCCGGCCAGAGAATTTGTGGGCCATGGGCGATGGTTTGCCAGGTACCGTTTTTATCCATTTTACGGATGGCATTGCGTTCATAATCGCCAGCATACACCGCCCCATTGGCATCACTTTCGAGACCATCCGATGCGCCTTTTTCACCCAGATCCTGCACTGCCGCGGGTAATTGCGCCTCGGTAATGGTCGGATCGCGCAGTAATGCTGTTGAAATGGCATACAGATGACGGCCTGACAGCGGGCAGTAATAAAGTGTTTTGCCGTCCGGGGAAAGGGCAATACCATCCGACGCCACGCTGAATGGCGCGGTGGTACCATCCGGATGACGTTGAAGCAGCGTTTCGCCCTCGACGACCGGCACAAAACCTTTCTCCGGGGAGGTTGAACGATCGCCCGTTAAGCGACGCACCGCCTTACCTGAATCCAGATCCACGACAATAATTCCGCCGATACCGGATAACGAAGAGTCAGTGATATAAGCGACGCCTGCTTTACCGACGCGATAATCAAATCGCACATCATTGATATAGGTTGCGGGCAGAATAACATCCGAATGCATGACGATCGTTTTAACGATTTTGTTGCTCTGTAAATCAATCGCGACAAGTTTCGCGCCACCCTCAACCGGTTTTGAAAATCCGGGCGCAGCCGTATCCAGCACCCACAGTTTTCCCTGACCATCGGCGACGACGCTCTGCACACTTAAAAAGTGTTCGCCGGGGCGTGCGTTATCCGCTTTGTTCACCGCGGCATCCGGGTAAGGAACCGCAGTACCCTTTTTAATTTCAGCAACGGTGTAGGGAACGTTGTCTCCCCAGCGCGGGAAATTCACAAAAATACGCCCTGTTTCGGTAACCGTGACGCCTGTTGGCATCGCGCCGGTAAAGGTCGCGACCACTTCGGGATGACCGATGGCGCGATCGGCGGGCAATTGCGCCAGAGAGACCGATGCCGGAACAGATGTGGCAAATGTACTGAAGGATGTAGCAGCAGAGGCTAAGGTGATAGCCAGTGCGATAAGGGTTTTACCTGTTTTAACGTTACTCATTTTTTCCTGCCTGAATAGAATCAATTGTGACATAACGAGCAGAAGAGTAGGGGGGGAAGGCGGGGAGAAAAAGCCGTTGAAATGAACAGGACTTACATGCAAAAAGCGAAAATACCCGGAATAATCGCCCGGGAAATGAATTCTGCCAGGCGATTTATACCAGACGATGTCAATAAAAGAACGATATATTGTGACATAAAATCTTTAAAACTAGACAGTTGTCGAGTTTTTATCTTAAAGTTTTGTGTTCTGCACCGGACAAAATTAGTATCCGGTTGCTAAATAGTTAAATAATATTTTGCCTTATGTAAATGACTGACCCGTCTGATAAAGGGCCAGCGTGCATGACGGCGCTTGCAAGCAAGACAACACACCTCTTTTGGGAGAATCTATGCGTTCCTCTGTGAATAACACTGAAAGCCGAACTTTCTTCGGTCATCCTTATCCGCTCGGCTCACTCTTCTTTACGGAGATGTGGGAGCGTTTCTCGTTTTACGGTATTCGTCCACTGCTGATTCTGTTTATGGCGGCAACCGTATATGACGGCGGGATGGGGCTGGCGCGTGAAAATGCCTCGGCGATTGTGGGGATTTTTGCCGGTACCATGTACCTGGCGGCATTGCCAGGAGGCTGGCTGGCGGATAACTGGCTTGGTCAGCAAAAAGCGGTCTGGTACGGCTCGATTCTGATCGCGCTGGGTCACCTCTCCATCGCGCTGTCGGCGTTTATGGGGAACAACCTGTTCTTTATCGGCCTGATGTTTATCGTACTGGGTTCCGGCCTGTTCAAAACCTGTATCTCGGTGATGGTCGGCACGCTGTATAAAAAGGGCGATGCGCGTCGTGACGGCGGTTTCTCGCTGTTCTACATGGGCATCAACATGGGCTCATTTATCGCGCCGTTGATTTCCGGCTGGCTGATTAAGTCACACGGCTGGCACTGGGGCTTTGGTATCGGGGGCATCGGGATGCTGGTGGCGCTGATTATCTTTCGCGTCTTTGCTGTTCCATCGATGAAACGTTATGACAGTGAAGTGGGTCTCGACTCCACCTGGAATAACCCGGTGGCGAAGAAAAATGGCGTAGGCGCGTGGCTGCTGGCGCTGGCCGTAGGTGTGGCTATTATCATCACCCTGATTGCGCAAGGCGTCATTGTGATTAACCCGGTTGCGGTCGCCAGCGTGCTGGTGTACGTCATTGCCGCGTCGGTTGCGCTCTACTTTATTTATCTGTTCGTCTTTGCTGGCCTGAACCGTAAAGAACGCGCGCGTCTGCTGGTGTGCTTTATCCTGCTGGTATCCGCCGCGTTCTTTTGGTCTGCTTTTGAGCAGAAACCGACCTCGTTCAACCTGTTTGCCAACGACTACACCAACCGCATGATCGGCGATTTTGAAATCCCGGCGGTATGGTTCCAGTCAATCAATGCCCTGTTCATCATCCTGCTGGCCCCGGTATTTAGCTGGGCGTGGCCGATGCTGGCGCGCAAAAACATCCGTCCAGGCAGTATCACCAAGTTTGTGATTGGTATTCTGTGTGCGGCTGCGGGCTTTGGCCTGATGATGCTGGCGGCGCAGAATGTACTGAGCAACGGCGGGGCGGGCGTATCGCCGTTCTGGCTGGTGGGCAGTATTCTGATGCTGACGCTGGGTGAACTGTGTCTGAGCCCGATTGGCCTGGCGACCATGACTTTGCTGGCCCCGGAAAGAATGCGCGGCCAGATGATGGGGCTGTGGTTCTGCGCCAGTGCGCTGGGTAACCTCGCGGCGGGCCTGATTGGCGGTCACGTGAAGGCCGATCAGCTCGATATGCTGCCCGATCTCTTTGCACGCTGCTCCATCGCACTGCTGATTTGTGCGGCGGTTCTGATGGTGTTGATCGTCCCAGTACGTCGCATGCTGGCGAATGCCCAGACACCAAATGAGCAAAAACCGGCAACCAACGCGTAAGTGTGCCTCTTTGAAAATCGGCGTGTAAGCGCCGATTTTTTTTTATCATCGCAAATGACAGAACAGTTGTATCTGCTTACGTTGTTGTTTTTTCGCAGGGAAGCACATTCTCGCAGTAAAGCAGATGATTGTCCTTTGACCAGTAAAATCGCATATTTTCATTTAAATCAACGATCCACTTAAACACCCCTGCGTTCGCTAACTCTAAACAATACTGTTCATACGATGTTCTTCCCGCGAAGTGTCTTTTCGCCGCTACGCGCGTTAAAAATTTACTGGCATTTGCGCTTATTTTGATAATCCCCCGGCTACCTTCAACGGACACGTAATTATCTGATGTCGTTATCACCTTGACGTTTCCTGTCGCAACAAAATAGATGTAGTAGGAAACGTTATTGCGCTGGAGCTCTGTTAAAAAAGTAAGGAAATCTGACTTGCATCTGACCTGCTCGAAATACGATTTGAGCATTACCCTAAATTCCATCTTGCCCCTGCTATAAGTTCGTAGTCTTAAGTGTTGTTTAAGTGTTATGGGTTGTAAAATAATTGATTGGTCAACTAATTAGGATTCTTATAGTTAACAATGCGCATCTTAAGTGCAATTTAAGAATGGGAATAGCATTTCATTTGTTACTGAATATTGCTAACAACTCAGGTGGGGCATGCTCTGGCGGTAAGCGGGTGGTGGTAAGATTGCGCAATGGTTCATTCTGTCTGCGCAAACAAATATTTTTACTCGGAAGCTAATGTTTCGGTAATTCGAAAGTCGCAGAAAGGCTACTCATTCTCATGACTAATCAATGGATGGTCGTTAATTCGCCGTATTTAGCAATTTGTGCTGTGAGTGAATGTTGTGAAAATAGCATTTTTAGGTGTGTAAATCCTAAATGTGCATTTAAATTTCTGAGTGCAAATTGTAGCGATTAATGTGCTGAAAGCGGCGCTGACTTTTTATAAAAGGTAAGGATAAGAATTTTTCTTCTAAATGGTTTCTTAATGTTATTAATTCAATGTTTGCTTCGTTGTGGCTATGTTGACAGCTTTTTTTGACGATGTGAAACTGGGACGACATTTTTATTAACAGGTTAAGTAAGTCGCCGCCTTCTGAGGGGGCAGTTTCGTATTGAACTGAAATAAAAATATCACCTGTCTGGAATGATTCTTAATACTCGTTCTTTCTTATTATCTTATTTTGATGTGGCGAATTTATAAGATAAATAAGTAAAAGGAATGAATGCATTGCACTGAAATATAACGCTTTTAAGCGTTTGCGGCTTCTGCTCGCCTGTCAAAAGGTCAGCCGGCTGCTGGTATTGCCTGTGAGAGCACCAAAACAAGGAGTAATAATAATGAATAAGATCTACCGCGTTGTCTGGAATTGCACCTTACGTGTTTATCAGGTTTGCTCGGAGCATACTCGTCGACTGGGTAAAACCGCGTCTGTTCAGCAAGCAGTCACGGGTTCACCCGGATACGCTGCGCTGAGCGTTAAATCTTTTCGTCCTCTGTCACTGCTGGTCATGCTGGCGCTATCCGGCACCGTGCAGGCTGAAGTTCTCACTATCGATAATGGCGATAGTCGTACCTATAGCAATGCGCTGACGGTTGAGGGCGTCGTTGTTGGGAATCAAACTAACGGAACACTGATAATCACTGACGGCGGCAGTATAACCAGTTCGTCGAGATCATCGGTTATCGGCGCGTATGCAACTGGCGTCGGTACTGCCACCGTACAGGACTCGGGGATCTGGAATCTGGTCCAGGCCAGGCTCTCAATTGGTGATAGCGGTACCGGTACATTGAAGGTACTGAATGGCGGAACAGTCATCACAGGCGATACCGACCTGGGTTATCGCACTGGCGGGAAAGGAACGTTGCTCGTTGATGGAGCGGGCTCCACCCTCAGCACTGCCGGTATGTATGTTGGTCGGTCTGGCAATGGCGACATGACGATCCGTAATGAAGGGCGTGTTACCACGACTGAAGATACCATTATTGCCTCTGGTACTGGCGTTGTGGGGGCGGTTGAGGTGTCGAATAATGGTCGTTGGGATCTTATTAACAAGACGGGGCAGTTGCCGAATTTGAATATCGGTTATCACGGTACCGGCACCTTAGACATTAATTCGAACGGCAGCGTGACAACCGGCGTCATGACGCTCGGAAGCTTTGAGGATGGCAAGGGGAGCGCCACCGTATCGGGGAGCGGTTCCGTACTCACAACCACCTCCTTGCGCGTCAGTGATTATGGCGAAGGTGAACTGACCATTGCCGATTCCGGCGTTGTCTACAGCAATGGCAACAGCACTATCGCCCGCAGCGTAACGGGAACGGGCACCGTGACGGTATCTACTGGCGGCGAGTGGGAAGTGCTTAATGGCCAGCAGTTATTGGTGGGGCAAGCGGGCTCCGGGACGCTCAACATTAACAGCGCAGGGAAGGTCATTGCAGGAGATACCTCGATTGGCTTGAATGCCGATGCGCAGGGCCGCGTCACCGTTGACGGCGAAGAATCGAAAATGACCACCGCCGAACTGGTTGTTGCCGATTCAGGAACAGGCAACCTGTCGATCTCCAACCTTGCTGTTGTACAGAGCACCGGCGCAAGCGCGATCGGGCTTAATGGCAATTCTGACGGCGTAGTCGGTGTCACAGAGAACGGTCAGTGGAATCTGACAAATGCTAGCGGCAGCGCGCAAACGCTGGCCGTCGGCACTGGCGGCAACGGTACGCTGAACATTGCCAGCGGCGGTAAAGTGGATGCCGGAGACGTCTCGCTGGCGCGCTGGGAAATGGCCACGGGGGAAGTGAATGTCAAAGGCGAAGGCTCCCAACTCAATACCGCTGAAATCATCATCGCCGAGAGAGGCGCTGGAACCCTCAATATCAGCGATGCCGCTGAAGTGAACACGTCCTCGACGGCGACCATTGGCGATGTGGGGGACAGTGTCGGCGTAGTGAACGTGGGCACCAAAGGCCAATGGAATGTTGTCTCGGCGGGTAACAGCCTGCAAACCCTGATGATAGGTGAGTGGGGGAACGGCACGCTCAATATTGCGAGCGAAGGCACGGTTACCGCAGGCGGTACCACGGTGGGGGTCAATAACACCGGGGTCGGCCTGCTGAATGTCAACGGCGCGGGAGCGGTGATGAACTCTGCTGCTTTACGTGTGGGCCAT
This sequence comes from Pseudocitrobacter sp. 2023LY-00077, assembly GCF_055796175.1. Lineage (NCBI taxonomy): Bacteria > Pseudomonadati > Pseudomonadota > Gammaproteobacteria > Enterobacterales > Enterobacteriaceae > Pseudocitrobacter > Pseudocitrobacter sp. 2023LY-00077. The sequence goes on from NZ_JBSPEI010000017.1 coordinate 102,286, forward strand.
GCGGGGCAGGGAACCCTGAATATCACCGATGCAGGTGTCGTTAACACCGCTTCCACCGGGCAGGTTGCAACCTATTTTAACGGCACCGGCGTGGTCAACGTGAATACCAACGGACAGTGGAACGTCGCGAGTAACTTACAGGTAGGCGTAACGGGCAACGGTACGCTGAATATTGCCTCGGGTGGCCAGGTTAACGGTGAAGATGCGATTAGCGTCGGGACTAACGATCGTGCTTTGGGCCGCGTGAACGTGGATGGAGAAGGTTCACTGCTGCGAGGCACCACCATCGATATCGGCGCACACGGCGATGGCGCAGTGACGCTCAGCAATGAAGGCACGCTGGCGTTGACGAATGGAAGCGTCTTGCTGGGTTTTGCTGAGGGAAGCACCGGCTCGCTCAACATTGGCGCGGCGCACGATGATATCGCGGCGGTAGCCGGGCATCTTATTGGCGCCGACAGCGTGGCATTCGGTGCGGGCAACGGTTCGCTGGTCTTTAATCATACCGATGATTCTGCAACGGGCTATGCCTTTAATCCGCTGATCTCAGGCGAGAACGGCGCGGTCATTCAGGACGCGGGTCACACCGTCCTTACCGCCGAAAATACCTACGGTGGGCGTACGGAGGTGAACGGCGGCACGCTTACCGTGGCCTCGCACTCCAGCACCGGCAACACCGGGCTGGGCAGCAGCGCGGTGAATATTGCCGATGCGGGTACGCTCTCGGTGACGGGAGCCAGTGAGGCTTCTGGCAATTATGCCCTGAGCAACGTGCTGACCGGTAACGGCCTGCTGCAGGTTAATCTCGCCAGCGCGGATAACGCCTTCAGCTTTACCGACACCACCGGCAGCGCCTTTACCGGTACGGCAGAGCTTAAAAACAGCATCTTCGATCTTTCCGGCGACAATACTCTGACGCTGGCTCAGGCGACGCTGAAGCTGGATGCGGGTAACACCACCACCGTTGGCGACGGCGCACAACAGATTGGCGGCCTGCATCTCAACGGCGGCAAACTGATTTTCAACACCGAGATACCCGCCAATACCCAGGCGCAGGGCGCGATTCAGACCGGCACGCTGACGGCGGATACGGGCACGGTGCAGGTAACCGTCGCCAGTCCGTGGAACGATCCGGGTGCGATGAACCCGGACACCACGCTGAACTTGCTGGAGCAGGATGACACGGACATAAGCGTACAGCTGGTGCAGGCGCAGGAGGTCACCGGCTCGGGCGGCGCGCTGACCCTGACCGACCAGAACGGTGACGCGGTGGCAGAAAATGAACGCGTCGCCATTGCGCAGAACGGCACGGTAGTGGCGGACGGGGATTACGGTTTCCGCCTGACTACCGCGCCGGGCGATGGCCTGTATGTCAACTACGGCCTGAAGGCGCTGGATATCCACGCCGGGCAGACGCTGGTGCTGGCAGAGCACGCCGGGGCGCAGGGGGCGGCGGCAGATATGTCGGCCGCTATCTCAGGTGAGGGGAATCTTGGCATTAATACCGCCGGGCTGGTGTCGCTGTCGAACGCGAGTAACCGCTACAGCGGCGAAACGCAGGTGCAGGCGGGCACGCTGCGCACCGATGCGGACGGCGCGCTGGGCAACACCTCGGCGCTGGTTATCAGTGACGGTGCTCTTGCCGACCTGAACGGCACCACGCAGACGGCGGGCAGGCTGACCGGAGAGGCGGGCTCCACGCTGGCGCTCAACGGCGGCAGCCTGACGCTGCAGAACGGCGGCACTAGCCAGGGCAGCCTGACGGGGGCGGGCAATCTCGGCGTGGCGGGCGGCGTACTGACGATTGACGGGGCGAACGCGGGTCTGAGTGCCACCACCACCATCGAAAGTGCAGCGGAAGTGGTGCTGAACGATGCGCAGGGCGCGGGCAGCGGCAACGTGATTGATGACGGCACCCTGACGCTGAACGGCGTCACCGGGGAGCAGCTCAACAGCCTGAGCGGTACGGGCATTGTTGACGTGGCGCAGGCATCGGCTGTGGCGGTGTCCGGTGAAAACCAGAGTTTCAGCGGGCAGTTCCGTATCGATGCGGACAGCGCCATGACGGTCACGGACGCGGCGAACCTCGGTACGGCTGGCGTGACGGACAACGGCCTGCTGACGGTGGCTACCGACAGCGACTGGACGCTGAGCCATGCGGTCTCCGGCAGCGGCAACCTGAACAAACAGGGCAGCGGCACGCTGACGTTAACGGCGGATTCGGCGGGGTATTCCGGCACCACGGACATCACCGGCGGCGGGCTGGCGCTCGGCGCGGATGCTGATGGCGTAGTGGCGATGGCGAGCCAGCAGGTGAATATCCACGACGGGGCGATGCTCTCAGGCTTTGGCAGCACGGCGGGGGATATGGATATCCGTCAGGGCGGTACGCTGGCGGTGGCGAATACCACGGTGGGCGGCAATCTGCATAACAGCGGCACGGTGCTGATGAACCAGCCGGGCGCACAGC
>NZ_JBSPEI010000018.1:0-94515 GCF_055796175.1 Pseudocitrobacter sp. 2023LY-00077
AAATGGCGAAGAAACGGTCTAAATAGGCTGATTCAAGGCATTTACGGGAGAAAAAATCGGCTCAAACATGAAGAAATGAAATGACTGAGTCAGCCGAGAAGAATTTCCCCGCTTATTCGCACCTTCCCTAGCTCTGACTCGAAAGTGAGTTCATTTACTCCTATAGTTTTTATATTATACACAGGTGCATTTCCTCCTGAACTCGGTGGAATTGAACCATTCACAAAAAAATCATGAGCAAGTTGTTCTACATTATCCTCATTAAGAAATCCACCAGTATGGCCGCAGGTGTCGAAGAAACGTTTGTCACTTGGGTCTCTTAATTTTTCAGCTAAAAACCTCAAGCCTGCGTTTTTGATGCATGAGGTGCAAATCAATTTTTCCATTTGCAATGACCATAAAATGGGGCGGGGAAGTGATTATTTTACATGCATTTCAGTACGTTAAGCAAGAGAAAGTAATACACCTTTCACCTAGGGAGATAAGCAGGTTGGATTTGATAAAATCTATTTCAGATGGTGTTGTATCCATTAAGCTATTTTGAAAAATCACAAACAATGACAGAGACCCGGCTTCCCCTTAAATAAATAGCGTTACTAGCAACGTCTGTTCTTGGCACAGGGCTGCTGTTGCAGCCCTGACAACCTTAGACTTCGATCGATTCAGAGATCTCTAATGCATCATCGACTTCAATGCCCAGATAACGGACTGTGCTTTCCAGTTTCTTATGGCCCAACAGAAGTTGGATCACCCGGAGATTCTTGGTTTTCTTGTATATCAGGTAAGGTTTTGTTCTTCTCATGGAGTGTGAGCTGTAAAGAGAAGCTTCTAGACCAAGTTTTTCTACCTATCCATGAATGACCTGCTCCCCGTTGATTAATACACCGCGGTGTTAGTAATGTCTTCATAAGCCACATGAGGACAACCCATGAAGAAGCGTTTTACCGACGAACAGATCATCAGTATCCTCCGCGAGGCTGAAGCCGGGATTTCTGCCCGTGAGCTCTGCCGTAAGCACGCCATTTCCGACGCCACCTTTTACACCTGGCGTAAGAAGTATGGCGGTATGGAGGTGCCCGAGGTTAAGCGCCTGAAGTCGCTTGAGGAAGAGAACGCCAGGCTCAAGAAGCTGCTTGCCGAAGCCATGCTGGATAAGGAGGCGCTTCAGGTGGCTCTGGGGCGAAAGTACTGACGACAGACCAGAAGCGGGAAGCCGTGGTGTTGATGTGTGATGCGACCGGTCTGTCGCAACGTCGTGCTTGCAGGCTTACAGGTTTGTCCCTGTCGACCTGCCGTTATGATGCTCAGCGTCCGGCTGCTGATGCACATTTATCAGGGCGTATTACTGAGCTGGCACTTGAACGCAGACGTTTTGGTTATCGGCGCATCTGGCAGTTGCTGCGTAGGGGGGGCCTTCACGTCAATCACAAGCGGGTATACCGTATTTACCACCTTAATGGACTGAGCGTAAAACGCAGACGACGCCGTAAAGGGCTGGCGACCGAACGGTTTCCGCTTCTTCGCCCGGATGCGCCGAACCTTACATGGTCGATGGATTTCGTTATGGACGCACTGGCCAACGGTCGCAGGATCAAGTGCCTGACCTGCGTGGATGATTTCACGAAGGAATGCCTGACGATTACCGCTGCATTCGGGATTTCAGGCGTGCAGGTCACGCGTATTCTCAACAGCATCGCGCTGTTTCGCGGCTATCCGACTACGATAAGAACCGATCAGGGACCGGAATTTACCTGCCGCGCACTGGACCAATGGGCCTTTGAGCATGGCGTGGAACTGCGTCTTATCCAGCCAGGCAAGCCGACTCAGAACGGATTTATTGAAAGTTTTAACGGACGATTCAGAGATGAGTGCCTCAATGAGCACTGGTTCAGCGATATAGTCTACGCAAGGAAAACGATTAATGACTGGCGGCAGGATTATAACGAGTGCCGTCCACATTCATCTCTAAACTACCTGACTCCGGCTGAATTTGCCGCGGGCTGGCGAAACGGGAAATATGAAGAAAAACCAACCGACATTACTAACTGAAGGTTGTATCTAATCCAGGGGGCAGGTCATGCCAGATGGTATTCTGATTCAATAACAACACGCAATGAAGTACTGATTTCACGGGAAACCATATAAAACGTAGTTGTGTTGGTGGTATCGTTTCTCCTGCCTCAACTCTTTCGTTTATGAGAGCTTCAAAAAGTGGTGCGAATGCAGCCTGGAATTGTGGCTGCAGCATTTCGGAATCTCTGGTCTCAAAATTAAGCGCGAAGCTCAGCGCAATAAGCTTGGGGTATTGGTCAATAGCAGCCTGAAGTGTTCGTTGCGAAGTGGTTAAATCCATTCTGTTATCCTGAAAAGAGCAAGAATGGCGGGCAGAGGCCGATACGGGGATCCCCGTTGATACATATCCGCCAAGGTTTAAAGGGTATGAGTAGTTACACCTCAGCACAGAGGAAGTTCTGGTAGAACTAGTGCTTCGTGTTCACAGGATACAGCTGATTACCTGAATCGGACTACCAGGCACTACTTTCCAGCGCTCGCGCTTCAGGGGAATCTACCCCACGCCGGTCAGGGACCGGGCCAGATGCCATGAGAAAAGGCAAATTGTGTGTTGGTAAAATCACTTGCTACGCCTTCATTCCAACTGACATCTAAATTAAGGCAGCATGTATGCTAAACCGCTACCAATTCTGGGTGAACATTCATACGGTTGATGGATTACAATTGGTGCCTGAGCAAAAACATAAAAAAGGATGTAAACGTGCCGCTGTACGCTATTGCTGATAAGAGTCTTACTAAGCTGGATAAAACGACCTACTCCCTGGAGGGGCTGCAGGAACGTTACGATCTGCAGGAAGCCATCAAACATAATATCGATATTGTCGCGCCTGATTGTCTCGTTATCTCCGAAGAGTTTTCTGACTGGGAAGACAGCCGCCGCAGGATTGATTTACTGGCTATTGATAAGCAAGCAAATCTTGTTGTTATTGAATTGAAACGTGATGAAATCGGCGCGCATATGGAGCTTCAGGCCCTGCGGTATGCTGCGATGATTTCCACAATGAGCTTTGCAAAGGCGTGTGAATATTATCAGTCTTATTTGCTCAAGCACGAGCAAGAAGGCAACGCAAAAGAGAAGTTGCTTCAGTTTGTTGATCTTGATGAAACAGATCTTGTTGATTTTGGTAAAGATATTCGAATCATCCTCGCATCTGCTGATTTTGGAAAAGAACTAACCACAACAGCAATATGGCTACGTGATAAAGGCGTTGATATTCGCTGCGTCCGCCTGACACCATATAATTTCAAAGGTGAGATATTAATCAATGCCGAGCAAATTATTCCTGTTCCAGAACTCGAAGAATATCAGGTAAAGTTCAAAGAAAAGCGCGATGAGCAGATAACCAGTAGCCAACGTTCTGAAAGAGATTACTCTGAGTATAGATATAAAGGGATAATTTTTAATAAGCGAAAACTTGCTCTCGAACTGTTTACCGATTGGATTGCTAAGCACAATCCTCGCGACTTCAATGAACTGAAGAGCAAGCTTAGCGACGTTTTACGAAGCCGTACCATTGCCCTAGTGGACGGCATTCCTGAGGTCAGGAAACACCGGTTTCATATGAATGAAGACGCACTCATTCAGTTGCCATCAGGGGAGCTTATAGCAATATCTAATCAATGGGGATTAGGAAATATTCTGGATCTGATTGATTTTGTTCGTCAGGACGGATTTATCGTTGAAAAAGTCGAGTGACTTTTGACCACGTCGCCCGGCGACATCGTTAAAAACACTGGGGGCTGAAAATTGCCCCCCTAATCCTCAAACACCACACACCTATGCCACTCCAGATACTCCAGCGATCTCTCCGGAAACGGACTAATCCTCCCCGGCAAATTCAGCGCCTTATACGTTTCATAATCCAGCCGATTGCTGACAATAACGTCACCTTGGTCAGCAAAGGAGATCCACCCCCCATCAAACAACACATCAATATGCGCAGCCAACATGATCCCATTAAACGGATCCAGTCTCTCCGTAGATGTCGCACAGTCAGTCCACGGTTTGATATGGCTGGCGCGCAGCAAAGGCTGAAAGGCGAAATGAGTGACCGGGCAAGCGGGGTAGAGATTCAGGCAGCCAGAGCGGAACTGGCCCTGGCCCAGGCGGGCGTTGATCAAACGTTGACGCGTTGTCGCATCCAGAGAGGCATCTTTTTCTAAAAGCGCGATATCGCGCTGAATAATCGTAATCTTACTGGAGGGTTCAGGCATCTTATGCGCGCTAAACCCCAGCTCTTTCATTAACGCTTGCTGATGCTGGGCAGGAATAAATGCACGGGCGACATCAAAGGCTAACGTATCGATAAACGAGGAATGCTGCCTCAGAAATGCAAAGCTGGCATCATCAAACCCGCCAGCCACCTGAAACGTCTTAAGCTCCGTGTCTTTTGGTTCACGGATACCCTGTGAAGAGCAAAGCTCTGCATTTTTGAGCTGCCAAAAACCATCATGACGCAAACGCCAGAACGGCATATCGGTAGCATAGCCGCTACGTTCCGGCCCATAGCGCTTCAACAGCTCACGAAGGTTCGGCTTCACCTCACTGGCATAATCAAACAAGCAGCCATGCCCTTTTTTGTACTGCGAGAGGGCATAAAGCACCAGCAGCGGCTTGTTTAACGTGATGTCATCGCCGTATTTCGCGGTTTTCATTGCCAGAACTTTTTGGCTGAGGAACTGTGCTCCAGGCATGCTCGGGTTACCTATTTACGTCATTATTGGCGATGATGCTCGCAAAACGTGCCATATTCAACCCAGCATCGGCAGCCCCAGCCCCCGTTTTACCTCCTCCAGCGTCGCCTGCGTCACTTCCCGCGCTCGCTCACTCCCTTCACGCAATATCGCCATCAGCGCGCCTTTATCCTGAATAAACGTGTTCCGCCGTTCGCGCATCGGTGCAATCAACTCCTGTAAACAGGTTTCTAGTTCGTTCTTGCAAATGCGATCGCCGAGCCCGCCTTGTTGATAGTGCGCTTTCATCGCCGCGACTTTCGCCGTGTCTGGATGAAACGCATCCAGATAAGTAAAGACCACATTCCCCTCCACACAGCCCGGATCGCTTACCCGGAGGTGGTTCGGGTCGGTATACATCGCGCTAACAGCCTTGTGGATCGTTTCCTCGCTGGCGGAAAGGGTTAGCGTGTTGCCGAGCGACTTCGACATCTTGGCGTTACCGTCGATGCCCGGCAGGCGGCTGGTCTGGCTGAGCATCGCCTGGCAGTGGCGCAGCACCGGGGTGCTCAGCAGACTATTCATCTTGTGGACGATCTCATTGGTCTGCTCAATCATTGGCAACTGATCATCGCCCACCGGCACCAGCCCGGCCTTAAAGGCGGTAATGTCCGCCGCCTGGCTGATGGGGTAGACCATAAATCCGACCGGCAACGAACGGGCAAACCCTTTCTGGGCAATCTCATTTTTCACCGTTGGGTTACGCTCAACGCGCGCGACGGTGACGATGTTCATATACAGCACGGTAAGTTCAGCCAGCGCGGGCAGGGCGGATTGCAGGCAAATCGTGGTGAGGCGAGGATCGATACCAGCGGCCAGATAGTCTGCCAGTACTTCAGGAATATTATCGTGGATTTTCTGCGGGTTACTGCCGTTATCCGTTAGCCCCTGAAGGTCGGCAATTAGCACGAACTGTTGATGGTCGTGCTGCAATGCCACGCGCTGGCGCAGCGAACCGACGTAATGGCCCAAATGCAGCGGGCCGGTTGGACGGTCACCGGTGAGAATCGTAGGTTGGTTCATGTGAAGCTCCTTTAGCTTAATCAGCCGAAAGGCGCCCCTGAAATGATATAGCCGCCTTTCGGCGGCTATAAAAAATGGGATGAGAGTATCCGTGCCGCCTTTAGAAAGGCAGCCACCAACGAGTGTGACGTGAGGTGGAGACGACGGTACGGTTCATGACTTCATCCTGTCACTATCCATCATGAAGGTCAATATGTTGTATCTCTCCGATGCCATTCGTAGCCGCTGCATCATCTTGCTGAGCCCTGAAGGGTAACCTTACTCAACAATACATAAGCGGCGATGAACTTGAGAAAAAGCGCCTTATCATAACCAGCATGATTGGATGGTTATTTACCGCGTTTCAGGAACAAGCTGATGAGAAAAGCACTGCGTAATACTCTCCGGGTTCCGATTCTGCTGGCCCTCTCGGTGGGCGTTTTATTCCTCCTGCTTCCCATTCAGGAGAGCGAATCGGCGACGGAGTGCCGTCGTAGCCTGACCCGGCAGGCGAAAAATCTGGTTCAGGAGGATTATCTGAAGAGCCGTTTTCCCTACTGGCAGATTGAAAAGAAAATGCTGGGCACGCTGACGCCCAACTTAAGCTTTGGCAAAGTGACGATTGAAGACGACGCTTACCACGTGCCGTTCACCGCCGTGGGGCCCGACGCCACGCTTGTGCGCGTCGGGATTATCGATTGTGAACTTCAGGAGATTGATTACGCGTTCGCGTCCTGATCCATCGCCCGATGCACGGCCTCGCCGAGTTGTTCCATCACCTGCCGATGCTTCTCCGTGGTGGGCAGCGCGCAGTTGATGCGCAGGCAGTTGCGGTATTTTCCTGAAGCGGAAAACAGCGAACCCGGTGCCACCTGAATCTTCAGGCGGCACAGCTGTTTGGCGACGCACACCATATCCACCACTTCCGGTAGCTCTACCCACAGCATGTAGCCGCCGAGCGGGCGGGTAACGCAAATCCCGCAGGGAAAATACTGACGCAGCCAGCAGGTGTAGGTTTCCATATTGTTCTGATAAATCTGCCGCATGCGCCGGACGTGGCGGTGATAGTGTCCCTCGCGCACAAAGGTCGCTACCGCAAGCTGCGTGGCGGGTGGCGTGGTGCCGCTCGATGCGTATTTCATGTGCATCACCCGGTCACGATAGCGACCCGGTACAATCCAGCCAACCCGCAGGCCCGGCGCCACGGTTTTGGTAAACGAGCTGCACAGCAGTACGCGGCCATCAATATCAAACGAATGAATGGTGCGTGGGCGCGGGTACTCCATCGCCAGTTCGCCGTAAATATCATCTTCAAAAATCACAATATCGTGGCGCTGCGCCAGCGCCAGCACCGCGCGTTTACGCGCTTCCGGCATGATAAATCCGAGCGGGTTATTGCAGTTGGGTACCAGAATCACGCCCTTGATCGGCCACTGTTCCAGCGCCAGTTCCAGCGCTTCGATGCTGATACCACTTTCGGGATCGGTCGGGATTTCAATCGCTTTAATGCCAAAGCCGCGTAGCAACTGCATGGTGCCGTAAAAAGTCGGCGATTCCACGGCGACGATATCGCCAGGTTTACACACCGCCAGCAGGGCAATCGACAGCCCGCTATGACACCCGCTGGTGATGACCACATCGTCGGCGGTCACGATTGACCCGCCATCCAGCATCAGGCGAGCCACCTGTTCGCGTAGCTCGCGTCGCCCGGCCAGCTCATCGTAGCTCAGAATTTCCGTCGGATGGTGCTGCACCACGCGGCTCATCTCGCGCCACAGCGGTTTCAGGCTGGGCTGGGTGACATCCGGCGAGCCGCCGCCAAAGAGAATAACCTCTTTATCGCGACGCGCTTCCAGCATCTCAAGCACCTGATCCCACTGGGTAACCTCCACCGGGCGCTGCACCGGGCGGCTCATCGCCGGCACCGGTGGCTGCGCTTTACGCGACGCCACGAAATAGCCCGAGCGCGGCTGTGGCGTGATCAGCCGTAGCGTTTCCAGCGTCTGGTACGCCTGCTGAACGGTGCTGATGCTGACGCCGTGTTCCTGACTTAATGTGCGCACCGAGGGCAGCTTTTCGCCCGCACGATACAGGCCCTGCTCAATACGTTCTGCCAGAAGATTGGCCAGATGTTGATAACGCGTCATGCTGTATTCCTCGGTGTCACCATACAGATCGCTGAACCCGTACAGATGGAGGTGAAAACTGCCGTGCAGATCCCTTTTTAGACCATCTGTATGTTAAAGAAAAGTTATTTGTGAATCTGTATTGCAGTGGTGCTTTTTGGCGAAGATAAAGCCTCTGGCAACGCGTGGAGGTGCGATATGGAATTTTACGAAAACCGTTCAAAAAGGCCGTTTATCGGGCTGGTTTGGCTGTGGCAGGCGCTACGAAAATGGTACGACCGCGAGCGTACACGCCGCGTGCTCGACAGAATGACCGATGCGCAGCTGAAAGATGTGGGGCTGAGCAGGGATGATTATCGGTGATAACAGGCCCCTCACCCCGGCCCTCTCCCACAGGGAGAGGGAGAAAACCAGCTCAGTTCTGTAAGACACGCACAATCCATCCCCTCTCCCTTGAGGGAGAGGGTCAGGGTGAGGGGGAAAACCCCGCACCATCCCGCCAACCATCCCACCACTGTTTTTCACATTCAATGCTATCCATCCCGCCGTTTCTTGATACTTACCATGATAAGTATTATCTTCCTCAAGGTAATCACTGAGGAGTTCGCCATGACTGAAGATGAATTGTTTGCCCGCAGGCCGATGGGGATGCGGATGGCGATGGTTGTTCGCCAGTGGCGGGGCATCATCGATCGGGCGATCACCGACACCGGGTTAACGCAATCGAGCTGGACGGTGCTGATGCAGCTTCAGCAACTGGGCGACAATGTGTCAGTCAGCGAACTGGCGGAAGTGCAGGGCATTGAACTGCCGCCGCTGATGCGCACGCTGACGCTGCTGGAACAGCAAGGTTACCTGCTACGCACGGTGTCGCCGTATGACAAGCGCATTCGCCTGCTGACGCTCACGCCGGAAGGTCAGGCGGTGCTGCAACGGCTGACGCGGGTTATCGAAGATTTCCAGACCCGCGTTTCCGAAAACATCCCGCCGGAACAGATCGCTCTGTTCAGCGAAACCCTGAATCACATTGCCTGCAATTTGCGGATGCTCCGCGAAGAAAATAATAAAACCGAATAACACCATGATGACGCCAGAACAGAAATTTGCCCGCTGGGTAAGGGTCAGTATTGCCTCTTTCCTGCTTATGTTTGTCTATTTTATCATCGCCGATATCTGGATCCCGCTCACGCCGGATTCTACGGTGATGCGCGTGGTGACGCCGACGTCGTCGCGCGTCTCCGGCTATGTTGCGCAGGTGTATGTGCACAACAACAGCCAGGTGAAGAAAGGCGACCTGTTGTATGAACTCGACCCGACACCGTTTGTGAACAAGGTGGAAGCCGCGCAGATTGCGCTCGAACAGGCGAAACTGAGTAACCAGCAGCTGGATGCGCAGATCGTCGCCGCGCAGGCCAATCTGAAAACCGCGCAGTTCACCGCCCGCAACGATCGCGTGACCTACGAGCGTTATCAGCGTTTAAGCACGATGCAGAACGTATCGCAGTCGGATCTCGATAAGGTGCGTACTACCTGGCAGACCAGCGAACAGTCGGTGAGCGCGCTTAACGCGTCCATCCATAACCTGCAAATTCAGCGTGGTGAGCGCGATAACCATCGCAACGTCACCATTCAGAAATACCAGAATGCGCTGGAAGAGGCGCAGCTTAATCTTGGCTGGACGAAAATCCGCGCCGAAGAAGATGGCACGGTGAGTAACCTGCAATTAAGCCCTGGCCTGTATGCCAGCGCCGGGACGGCGGTAATGGCGGTCGTGAACGATCATACGGACATCGTCGCCGATTTCCGCGAAAAAAGCCTGCGTCACACCAAAACCGGCACCGATGCTGCCGTGGTATTTGATGCACTACCCGGCAAAGTCTTTAGTGCAAAAGTGACCAGCAGCGATGCCGGGATCTTAGCCGGGCAGGAAGCGGTAAACGGCCAGCTTTCTCAGCCGGATACCTCCACGCGTTGGGTACGTGATGCCCAGCGTATGCGCATTCACGTGGCGCTGGATGAACCGCTTGCGCAAACACTGCCAACCGGCGCACGCGCCACCGTTCAGCTCTATAACAGCGATGGACCGTTCGCCCGCTTTTTCTCCGGGGCGCAAATCCATCTTGTGAGCCTGTTGCACTATGTCTATTAAAACACTCGCTCAGGTCTTCACGCCGCACGGCAATATCGTCTACACGGCGAATGATTTTCGCCAGACGCTGCGCACCGTGTTCACCGGTATGACGGCGCTGAGCATCTCCACGTTCTTCGATACTCAGTATGGCGTGTTCTTTGTCGTCTTCCCCATTCTGCTGGTGTCGCTTGTTCCGGTCTTCAACGGCCATATCGCACGGCAGTTTTTGCTCAGTGCGGTGCTGAACTGCATCGAAATGGTGATTATCGTCGGCTATCTGATTGAATGGCCGCTGATCATGACGATTGTCGTTTTCGGTATGTATGTGATGCGTTTTCGCTTTATGAGTAAGGGACCGCTGTTCCTGTTCGGCTCGATGGGCGTGGTGTGTCAGAGCGTAATGCTCAATTTTATGAGCTACCCAACCACCAACTGGCATACGCTGCTGTTCTCCAATATGGAAGCCAGCGTCATGGCGGTGGCGCTGAGCGCCCTGTTCCACTATCTCATTCCCGATGTTGAACCGCGTAAGCCGCCGCCGCTGATTGAAAAAGACGCCGCGCGCGTGCGCCATGAATCGCTGCTGTCGGGCACGGTGGCAACGATGCTGTTTATCGTCTTTCAGATAAGCGATTTACAGGATTCATTGTCGGCGCTGATGGCGGGGATCTTAATTCTCTTCCCGATGCACTATCGCGGTTCGGTGGTCAGTTCCCTGTGGCGCGTGGTCGGCGTGGTGCTTTCGTGTCTGTATATTCTGGTGGTGCAGCTGATTTTGTACGATCACAGCAGCCACATGATTCTGATGATGCCGCTGATTGGGCTGGGCCTGGCATTCAGCGCGCGAATGCACGTGATGGAAAAAGTGGGCGCAGGCGTCGGTTTTGCCAGCATTACCACCATCGGCATTATGTTTGGCCAGAACCTGCAGCCGGACCAGGATCTGGTCTTCAGTGACATGTACCGTGTTACGTCTGTTACCGTTTCGTTATTAGGAACGCTCACAATGGTGTTTCTGGTGCACCGAATTTTGAACTGCTTCCAGGCAACGCGTTTTATTGTGAAGTAGCGCACTTCCGGTCCCAGACGCCTGGTCGCGTTTGTGCTTAGAATAGCTCCCCCCGCAATGGATGGAGAAGGACGATGTGGCAAACGCGCGCGCTGGAACTCAATAATCAGGAGTTCTGGAACTGGGATAAAGCCCGTGAATTAGTGAAGTGGGCCATCAATCACAACTTCAATACGGTGATTGTCGGCCAGGCTAATTTGTTCGACAAACTGGTCTCGCCAAAAGGCTTTACGCCGCATCAATACAATGATGGTCTCTCCAGCCATCAGCGCGCTCGCTGTGTTTACCTCAACCGGCTGGCCGGTTTTTGCCAGCAGCACGGCCTGAAATTTTACCTGCAGGCCAAAGAGTTTAGCTTCCCCGTTGACCTGCTGGCGGCGCACCCCGAACTGCTGAATAAAAAAGGCGGCGTGCATTTTGACGCGGAGTTCTGGTGCCGCTATCTGGCGGATAAAATGACCCTGCTGTGTCAGCGTATTCCGCTGATGAGTGGGCTGCTGGTAGCGCTTTCAAATACAGACGGTCTGCTGCCTATCTCGCGCCCTAACTGGGAACTTACCGGGCACGACGATCCTTCCCCTCATATCGATCCGCGCAGTTTATCGCTTTACAGCCAGTGCTTTAGCGCGATGGCGAGGGCGGTGATGCGCGAAGGCAAGCACCTGGTGCTGCGTGCGTTTCCGGCGGGCAATCACGATATCAGCAACGTTCTGGAAGCGATCAGCACATTACCGGAAGCCGTCTCAGTCTCGATTAAAATCACCCCGGAGCGTTTCTGGCCTAATTTTCCCAATAACCCGGCGCTGCAAGCGGTACAAAACCGCGACGTGTGGGTCGATCTCGATCTGGTTGGTGAAGAAGTGGGGTGGGGGATTTTCCCGTTCCCGCGCATCGACGAGTTGCAGGGGCGTTTGTTGTGGTGCCGGGGGAATCCGGCAATTCGCGGCGCGGTGTGCAAAGCCAGCTGGGAAGGCGTGGATAACCACTGGATTATGGGCACGTTGAGTGAGTGCAACCTCGTCGCCTGTAGTCAGTTGCTGGCCCATCCTGAAAAAGCAGTAACCCGCACCTCGCTGATGATGCATTGGCTGGATGAATGTTACGGCTGGCGTCCGGACGACGAGACGTTCACTGAATTTCAAACGCTGTTAGAGCAGGCCGGGCAGGTACTTTATCGTGCCATTTATGTACGCGACCACGTTTTCCATCGCCACAGCCAGGTGCCGGAAAGCTACGGGCAGGGTGTCTGGAGCCTTTACGGCCAGCTTAACCGTAACCACTGGCTGCCGGGCTCTGAGCGTGATATCGCCTTTAGCCCGAATGATGTCGCCACCGCCGGGCGTAATTTGTCGTTGATTGCTAAAGAGAAAGATGAAGCCTGGCAGGAGGCGCAAACGCTCCAGGCCGAAGCGCTTGGCTTCGCGCAGCGCGCGGCATTCCCCCATGCGCTGGCTTGCCGCTGGCAGGAAGAGTGGCAGGGGTTTGCCCTTTACTGTCAGCTGTTTATGCATGCGCAAAAGGCCTTTTTCACGCTGCACTACGCCACGGTGGTGGAGAATAACTGGAGCATGCGCGAGATTTGCCAGGTGAATATTCAGGAGCTCTACCGCTGCGCCGTTGAAATGGACACATTTTGCGCGAAGCATCCCGAAGCATCGCCAGGCATGCACGTTATCTTTGACGCATCGCGCGTGCGGGCGCTGGCAGACAGCTTGCATCACCAGCTGACTCAGCTAAAAGCGTGATTAAGGTCACATCGAAAAACCACGGATCGCGGGATAAATGCGATCCGCACCGTTTTCACCCTCTACGGTAAACGGCAAAACGTGATGAAAGTCTCATTTCTTTTCCTGCTCATCGGTGGATTGTGAATCTCCGGGCAGATCCATAAAACCCCGCGTTCACTCACATAGCCCCAACGCCCCTGAATCCTGATGATACGGCGCTAACACAAGCGTAGTGAGTGAGGAGACAACATGAGGCTGGCAGCGGGTGACGCAGTAATGCGTTTTGCAGTTTCAGCGCCGCACAATGAGCGGTTTGCTGAGTTTTACACGGGTGAAACCCTTGATGCGTCAAATGGATACGTGGTGACGGAGGATGCCGGGCCGGAACAGACCTCGTTCTGCCGCCGCGTATTCTGCGATAGCACCGCCCAACGCGCCGTGCCGCTTACCCGCGCGTTGCCTGCCAGCCACACCATCCAGGCGGACGAAAGCGGGATGGTTCACTTATCGGTATTTAAACCGATCGCCACCCACAGCCAGCGCTGGCTGTACGTTAACCTTCATGCTGATAAATCGGGTGAGTACGCTTTTCAACTGGCGACCTGCGGCGGCATGCGCATCTGGGTTAACGGTACACAAGCCGCCCGCTTCACGCCTTTTAGCCGCAACAGGCTGCAAATTTGCCAGGTTAACCTGCCGCTCCAGCAGGGGAAGAACTCGCTGTTTATTCATCTTGAAGATCTTTGCGAACGTGAAACGCAGTTTGTGCTGCGGATGATTTATCAGGGCAAGGAGCCGATCGACGCACGGCTGGCTGAACAGGACGACGCACTCCCTTTGTATCAACGCCCTACCGCAGAACGGCACGAGGATGAAGGGCGTGCGCTGCTTACACGGCTCAAGCTGGGGAAAGCAGACGAGCAGGCGCAATCGCTGCTGGTGCGCCTGTTACAGCGTGTCAGCGCCCGGGAAGAGGGCTCAAGCTCTGCGCTTATTTCGCTGCTGTGGGTCTGGCATGACTATCACGGTGAAATTTTTGCGCCGGTGCTGTGGCGCCGCGTGCGTTCGGCGATAGTAGGTTATCGCTACTGGTTTGATGAACTGGGCAACGACGTCATGTGGTTTACCAGTGCAAGCAATGCCTTAAGCTTCCACACCGCGCAGTATCTTGCCGGGCAGATGTTCCGCGATGAACGCTTCACCGCCTCTGGTCGCGATGGGCGCGAACAGCAGGAAATCGCCGCGCAACGCCTGGCGTACTGGTCGGTAAACGTTGCCCCGCAGGACGACGCAGCGCCCAGCCTGCTCGCGTTGTCGCAGCTGGCGGATGACGCGGGGCTTCGCGCTCGCGCACAGCGTCTGCTGACCAGCGATCTTTCTCTAACGTCCTCACAAGCAGGAGCCGCATGATGCGCCACGCTGAATTACATCAAACTCTGGAACAGGTTGTGCAGGGATTCTGCCGCCTGAAAAATATCGGCGAAGTGAGCAGCGGCGAAGGGTTTGCCATCAACTTCGAGGAGTGGGAATGGGAAGTGGGCGTCGGCCTGTACGGTTTCTGGCAGTATGCGTTATCGCAGAATGATGCCGGGTTGCAGCAGTCGATTCTGGCCTGGTATGAAGGGCAGCTGGCGAAGGGCCTGCCTGCGGTACAAATCAACACCACCGCGCCGATGATTGCGCTCTCGCTGGTGGCCGGGCACACGGGCCGCGAAGATCTGCTGAAGGTCGTCAACGACTGGGCGGATTCTCTGCTGCAAACGCTGCCCAAAACGGAGGAGGGCGGTTTTCAGCACGTCGTTAAAGAGCAGCCGAACACCGGGCATTTGTGGGATGACACGCTGTTCATGACCTGTCTGTTCCTCGGCTCGGCGGGTGTGGTACTTAAGCGTAAAGACTTGATTGACGAAGCGTCATATCAATTTTTGCTGCATACCCGCTATCTCAGCGAACCAGCCAGCGGCCTGTGGTATCACGGGTGGACGTTCGTCGGTCAGCATCACTTCTCGGGTGCGTTCTGGGCGCGGGGTAATGCGTGGATCACCGTCGCGATCCCGGAATTCATCGCTCTGCTCGGCGACAGCCTGGACGCCAGCGTGAAGCGCTATCTCTCGCAGGTCGTGGCGCGGCAGGTGAAAACCCTGTGCCAGATGCAGGCTGAAAACGGCATGTGGCACACGCTGCTGGACGACCCGCTCTCGCCGCAAGAATCGTCAGCCACGGCGGGGATCGCCTACGGCATGTTACGCGGCGTGCGGATGGGAATTCTGGACGCTGACGTTGCCGGTTCGGCGCTACGAGCATGGGACGCGTTGCGCGATCGCATTGATGAACGCGGGATCGTGCTGGAAGCGTCAAAAGGAACGATGGTAGGGCCGGATCTGCAATATTACTGTGATATCGAAATGGCCCCGGTACCGTACGCACAGGCGCTTATGATGCTGCTGTTGCTGGAGTTGCAGCAGGGGGAGTGGCTGGCGTAATTGTACCGGATGGCGGCTACGGTGCGGTTTTTTGCCGGATGCGGCTGCGCCTTATCCGGCCTACGGGGCGGCGATCTGTAGGTCGGATAAGGCATCGCCGCCATCCGACATCGCCGCGTTCTCCGCCCCCTAAATCAGCGCAGGTATTTGCGACAACAGCCACAATACCAGCCCGATCGTCCCGCCGACCAGCGTGCCGTTGATGCGAATAAACTGCAAATCCTTCCCGATATTGAGCTCGATCTGACGCGACATATCGCGCGCATCCCAGCTCTTCACCGTGTCGCTAATATGGCGGGTAAGGAAGGCGGAAAACTCCGGCGCCACGCGCATCGCGGCCTGTTCCAGATGGTTGTTGAGCGACTCACGCAGTGCGGCGTCGTGAATCAGCGTCTCACCAAACCACTGCCCGGCTTCGGCGATCCGCGTCTTCACCCGCGAATCGTCAGAGGCCATATCGTCCTTAATCCACTGGCGATAATCGGCCCAAATCTGCCCCAGATAGCGGTTAAACGCTTCATCATTTTTCAGATAGCTTTTGATATTCTCGGCTTTGGCTTCCATCTCCGGCGACGTTTTCAGATTCTCAATAAAGCGGAAAATCACCCGATCAAACGCCTGGCGAATCTGATGATGGCGATTCTCGGTAATATCGTCGAGCACCGAGTCCACCGCATCGGCAACCAGATCCGCCCCCTGATCGCCCAGCCACTCTGTCGGCAGCAGCCGTGCTTTGATCGGATGCTCCTGCTCCATCCAGTGCACGATCATCTGCGCGATCACATCGCGCGTGCTCTCCTTACGCAGCAGCGCAATCAACTGCGCCACCAGGGAATCGAGCAGCTTCTGATGGCGATTATCTTTGGTCATGCTCTCAAGGATCACCGCGCTGGTCTGGGTGAGATCGACCTTATCGATAGCCTTATGCACCGCGCGTTTCAGCAGCCCCTGCACTCGTGAATCATCGGTGAGCTCAATAAAGCCGCTCATCACTTTCACCAGGTTTTGCCCCACGCGCGCGGCGTTCTCCGGCTGGCTGAACCAGTTGCCAATGAGCAGCGCCGGTTCGTGACGGCGAATCAGCGCAACCAGCGATGGCGTATCGAGGAATTTCTCCTGCACAAACTGGCCGAGATTGTCGCCGATTCGGTCCTTATTGCGCGGGATAATCGCTGTATGTTGCGAGATAAACGGCAGCGGCACACGACGAAACAGCGCCACTACCGCGAACCAGTCCGCCAGCGCGCCGACCATCGCCGCTTCGGAGATAGCCTTCAGCGCGCTGACCCACCGGGAAGGCGGCAGCATCAACGTGGTCACAAAAATGGCTGCGGCAATCAGCAGCAGCGACAGCGCCAACAGCTTGGCGCGTTTAAGCGAAGTGAGTTTTTCCATAGAGGTAAGCATATAACCTGGCGGCGAGAACGTCATGTTAGCTGCTGAAGTTGCTTGTGAATTTACGAGAAACCTTCCGGGAAAATGTCGCCGTTGCAGGCGATGAAAAACCTTTTGCGAGGCGTTACGCAGTGCCATGTCGAAGCCGGACATAAAACGCTACCGCTGGTGGTGCCGATGCTCTTTTATCATGGCGAAAAAAGTCCGTATCCGTACCCAATGTGCTGGCTGGATCTCTTCCCGCAGCCGGATGTGGCTAAGGCACTCTATACCACTGATTATCCATTGGTTGATATCACCGTTACCGACGATGACAAGATTATGCAGCACCGGCGTATTGCGCTACTGGAGCTTATCCAGAAGCATATTCGCCAGCGGGATCTCACTGTGCTGGTGGAGCAACTGGTTGCACTTCTGGCATTGGGATACACTAGCGACACTCAGGTGAAAACGCTGTTTAACTATATTTTCCAGTACGGCGGAGCGGCTCGCGCCAGCGCATTTTTTCGCAAAATGGCGGAACGCTCGCCAAAGCATAAGGAGGAGCTGATGACGCTTGCTGAGAAGTTACACGAAGAGGGAAAGGTTGAGGGGTTGCAGGAAGGCCGCCGCGCTGAAGCACTGAGAATAGCCCGTTCCATGCTAGAAAATGGGCTTGATAGTGAAGCGGTTACAACGATTACCGGCTTATCAGTCGAAGACTTACAGACCCTTACGCACTAATTTAACGTGCCGAATGCGGGCTCTCCATTCGGCATCCTTCCCTTTTCTTAAAAGTCCGCCGTGTCTCATCAGAACACTCCGTTTCTCTCCCTAAGCCAGATATCTCAACTACCCTTAATACTTTGAATGGCATTTTTGACTGATTTCATCACTGAACCAGGAGCGAGATATGGCCTATCAGACAGTAAATCCTGCTAATAACCAACTGATTAAAGAGTACACCCCACACAGCGACAAGGACATTGAGGCCGCGCTGCAAAAAGCCGATGCGCTTTATCACTCAGAGTGGGCAAAAGGCGATATCAGCCAGCGCCTGCCCGTTTTGCATAAGCTGGCCGATCTTATCGACAGCCGCGTCGAGGAACTGGCGAAAATCGCCAGCCAGGAGATGGGCAAGCTTATCGAACAGAGCCGTGGTGAGGTGAAGCTTTGTGCGCAGATCGCCCGCTATTACGCGGACAACGCGAAGCAGTTTCTTGCACCCGTACCGTATAAAACCGAGTTTGGCGACGCATGGGTCGAGCATCATCCGGTTGGCGTGATTATGGCGGTTGAGCCATGGAACTTCCCTTACTACCAGCTGATGCGTGTACTGGCCCCGAACCTGGCCGCCGGTAACCCGGTACTGGCGAAACATGCGAGTATCGTCCCACATTGTGCCGAGACCTTTGCACATCTGGTGCGTGAAGCCGGCGCGCCGGACGGGGCATGGACTAACCTGTTTATTTCTTCCGATCAGGTGGCGAACATCATCGCCGACCCGCGCGTTCAGGGTGCCGCGCTAACCGGTTCTGAAAAAGCGGGCAGCGTGGTCGCCGCGCAGGCCGCGAAACACGTTAAAAAATCGACCCTCGAACTGGGCGGTAACGACGTGTTCGTGGTGCTGGATGACGCCGACCTCAACAAAGCGGTGAAAATTGGCGTACAGGCGCGGCTGAACAACGCCGGGCAGGTTTGTACGGCGGCAAAACGCTTTATTCTGCATGAGAAAATCGCCGATAAATTCCTCAGCGCATTCACTGACGCCTTCAGCAAAGTGAAGGTAGGCGATCAGATGGATGCCTCAACCCAGCTTGGCCCGCTGTCGTCGAAAGACGCACTGGAAACGTTGGCCAAACAGGTTGATAACGCGGTGAAAAACGGCGCGAAGCTGCACTTTGGCGGCAAGCCGCTGGAGAGTAAAGGCAACTTCTTCGAGCCGACGATTCTGACCAACATCACCCGCGACAACCCGGCCTATTTCGAAGAGTTCTTCGGCCCGGTGGCGCAGATTTATGTGGTGAAGGATGACGACGCGGCGGTGAAACTCGCCAACGACTCCCATTACGGCCTCGGTGGCGCGGTGTTCAGTGAGGATATCGAACGGGCCAAACGCATGGCCTCGCGGATTGAAACCGGGATGGTCTATATCAACTGGCTCACCGACACCGCCGCAGAATTGCCGTTTGGCGGCGTGAAGCGCTCCGGGTTCGGGCGCGAGCTGTCGGACCTGGGGATTAAAGAGTTTGTGAACCAGAAGCTGGTGGTGGTGAAGAAATAAGTTGTTGAGAGTGGCGCAGCGCCGGATGCGGCTGCGCCTTATCCGGCCTACAAAATCTTACTTCCTCAACCCCGCAAACGCCGCCCTGATCTCTTCCTCCGGCAACTGTATCCCAATAAACACAAGTTGGCTGCGTGGCGCTTCATCGCCCCACGGTCGGTCCCAGTCGGCGCTGTAGAGGCGTTGTACGCCCTGGAATAGCAGGCGGTTTGGCTCGCCGTCAATCCACAGCATGCCTTTGTAGCGCAGCAGTTTGTCTGCGAACTGTAGCAGCAGGTTTTCCATCACGCGCGATACGTCGCTGATATCTACCGGGTAATCCAGTTCCACCACAATCGACGACACATCATTCTGCTTATCCGCCATAAAGTGGAAGCGCGGTTTACCCGCCAGCACATTCTCTTCCAGCATAAAGCCGCTGGTGTTGAACAACTGCGCCAGGTCGATATCGCCATGCACCACGGTGTAAATCGGCGCGCGGGCGTTAATGCGCGCCAGGCGTTCGCGCAGTTTCTCGGTATCGCCTGCGACGTCGGTTTTGGTCAGCAGGATGCGGTCGGCGTAGCCCACCTGCGACTGGGAGATAGTGAACTGGTTCATCTGCTCGTTGGCGTGAACCGCATCAACCAGCGCAATCACGCCGTCCAGCAGGTAGCGTTCGCACAGGACGTCATGAGAGAAAAAGGTCTGAATAATCGGGCCGGGATCGGCCATGCCGGTGCACTCAATCACCAGGCGGTCGAACTCAATTTCGCCGCGATCGCGGCTGTCGAGCAGGTCGAGCAGGGCATCTTCCAGTTCGTTAGCGCGGGAGCAGCAGATGCAGCCGTTGGTGAGGGTTTTGATTTGCGTGGCGCGGTCGCCAATTAGCTGGGTATCAACAGAAACTTCGCCGAACTCGTTCTCAATGACGGCGATTTTGAAGCCGTGCTGTTCGTTGAGGATATGGCGCAGCAGGGTGGTTTTGCCTGCGCCAAGAAAACCGGTAAGTAGGGTAACTGCAATCGGGGTCATGTTTTCTCCTTCTAACAGCAGCGCATGCCGCCTTTTCCGTCTCCGCCGTAGCGCGCCTGTTGCCGCTCGCGGAAGAACTCTTCGTAGGTCATGTACGGCTTGTCCGGATGCGTGGCTTTCATGTGTTCGACGTAGTTGTCGTAGTCCGGGATGCCAATCAGCATCTTCGCCGCCTGACCGAGGTATTTTTTCGCCTGACCTAAGTTACCAAACATTGTGCTATCCAGATATGAATAAAGCCCGGCGAGTCAACTCTGACGGGCCGGGGTGCGCGTTTTCCCTCACCCGGCCCTCTCCCAAAGGGAGAGGGAGGGTTTGGCAAATTAATGGTGTGAAGAGGTCTTCACGCCGCCTTCCGGCACAGGAACGTAAGGCGTTTCTTTGTCGGAGCGTTCTTCGTTATTGCGCACCTGCATCCAGGTTTTGAAACCGTAGAAGATGATGCTGTACACCACCACCAGGAACAGAATACTCAGGCCTGCGTTGGTGTAGTTGTTGATAACGATGTGGTTCATGTTGGCGATTTGCTGCGCCGTCAGTTCACCACCTGCCGCAATTTTCGCTTTGTACTGGCTCGCCATGTAGAAGAAGCCTTCCATCTGCGGGTTGGTGCTGAACAGTTTCAGACCCAGCGCCCAGGTGGTGCAGACCAGCAGCCAGAATGCCGGGATGATGGTAACCCAGACATATTTGCTGCGTTTCATCTTCACGAGGATAACGGTGCCGAGGACCAGCGCCACAGCGGCCAGCATCTGGTTAGAGATACCGAACAGCGGCCACAGGCTCTTAACGCCGCCCAGCGGGTCGACAACGCCCTGATACAGCAGGTAGCCCCACAGGCCTACGCAACCTGCGGTCGCCACAACGCCTGCTACCAGAGAATCGGTTTTCTTCAGGAACGGAATGAAGTTGCCCAGCAAGTCCTGCAACATGAAGCGGCCCGCACGGGTACCGGCGTCCAGCGCGGTGAGGATGAACAGCGCTTCAAACAGAATACCGAAGTGGTACCAGAAGCCCATGTCCGCCCACGGCAGCACTTTGTGGAACACGTGTGCGATACCGACCGCCAGGGTTGGCGCGCCACCGGCACGGTTCAGAACAGACGGTTCACCGATGTCTTTCGCGGTTTGCAGGATCTCTTCCGGCGAAATTACGAAGCCCCAGGAACTGACCGTTGCCGCCGCATGAATGGTCACTTCTTTCAGCTGCGCCGCAATCATGGCCGCATTTTCACCGCCCATTTCGTGCAGGTTCGGCATGGTGATGCCAAGGCCAGCAGGCGGGGTGTTCATCGCGAAGTAGAGGCCCGGTTCGATGATGGAGGCTGCAACCAGCGCCATAATCGCCACGAAGGACTCCATCAGCATTGCGCCATAACCGATGAAACGCGCGTCGGTTTCACAGGCCAGCAGCTTCGGCGTGGTGCCGGAGGAGATCAGCGCATGGAAGCCAGACACCGCACCACAAGCGATGGTGATAAACAGGAACGGGAACAGAGCACCTTTCCACAGCGGGCCAGTACCGTCGATGTACTGGGTGACGGCTGGCATTTTCAGATCCGGGTTGAGGATCACGATGCCGATTGCCAGGCCAACGATAACGCCGATTTTCAGGAAGGTGGCGAGGTAGTCGCGCGGTGCCAGAATCAGCCAAACCGGCAGCAGAGCGGAGATAAAGGCATAACCGATCAGCGTGAAGGTGATGGTGGTGTCTTTAAAGGTCAGCGCCGGGCCCCAGTACGGGTCGTGAGCGATGACGCCACCGAACCAGATAGAGGCGACCAGCAGCACGATACCGATAACGGAGACTTCCCCCACGCGGCCCGGACGAATAAAGCGCATGTAGATACCCATAAACAGCGCAATCGGCACGGTCGAGCAAACGGTGAACACACCCCACGGGCTTTCGGCCAGGGCTTTCACCACGATCAGCGCCAGCACCGCCAGGATGATGATCATAATCAGGAAGCAGCCGAACAGGGCGATAGAGCCCGGCACGCGGCCCATCTCTTCTTTGACCATCTCACCCAGCGAAGAACCGTTACGGCGCGTGGAGATAAACAGCACCATAAAGTCCTGCACCGCACCGGCAAGCACGACGCCCGCCAGCAGCCACAGGGTACCGGGCAGGTAACCCATCTGGGCGGCCAGCACCGGCCCAACCAGCGGGCCCGCGCCTGCGATAGCGGCGAAGTGGTGGCCGAACAGCACGTAGCGGTTGGTCGGCACGTAGTTCAGGCCATCGTTGTTAATGACCGCCGGCGTCGCACGCGTTGGGTCGAGTTTCATCACCTTCTGGGCGATGTAGAGGCTGTAGTAGCGGTACGCCACCAGATAAACAGAAACCGCCGCAACCACGATCCACAGGGCGCTAACGTGTTCTCCCCGACGTAATGCCACAACTGACAGGCAAAACGCGCCGATGATTCCAAGAATCACCCAGGGTATGTGCTTGAATAACTTTTTGGTATCCATAGTAAAACCTGGTTTTTTAAGATTAATAATGAGCCGAAGCTGTATGGGTTTTGTGTTAAATGAGTGAGGAGGTATGACTGCTATGCTGATGAGCATCTTGCCAGAGATTCACGCGCGTAAAGTTGGGTAAAGTCGTGAGTGGTTGTATGGGGAGTTAAGCGGTTGTGTGTCAGGGCGAGCGGTTGGGTAAGAAGTGAGCGGCTGAGGAATATGTGATTGAGATCACAAGATTTTACTGCGGGTATACAGGCAATTGCCGGAGGGCGGCTGCGCCTTATCCGGCCTACCTATCGCGTAGGACGGATAAGCGTAGCGCATCCGACAACAGTGCCGGGCTTACACCGCCACGTCCATCTCCATCATCACCGGATGGAAACGGCGCTTAAAGTAAATCAGCCCGTGTCCTTCCTCGCTGAGAATGATGTTCTTAATCTCGACCAGATACACCAGATGCGTACCGATGGTCTGCACCTGGCTTATCTCACCTTCCAGGCTTGCCAGCGCGCCCTTCAGTACCGGTTGCGCCAGCGGTCCTTTTTGCCAGCAGGAGAGGGTAAAGCGCTCTTCCATCTCCATTCCCGTCATCCCGGCGAAGTGGCGCGCCATCAGCTCCTGTTCGTGGTTGAGGACGTTGACGCACAGCTTACCGTTACCCTGGAATACAGGGTTCATGGCGCTGTTGGTGTTGATACACACCATCACCGATGGCGGCGTATCGGTAACCGAGCACACCGCGGTAGCGGTGATCCCGCAGCGACCCGCCTCGCCTTCGGTGGTAACGATATTCACCGCCGCCGACAGGCTGGACATAGCATCGCGAAAGCGTAAACGTTGTTCATCTACTTGCATGGTGATCTCCCGCTGCGTTACTTCAGCAGCTTGTCTAACATATTGATATCAGTGTTGTTGTGCAGGTGCGGCACGGTCCAGCCATGTTGGTCGTACTCGGAAAGGCAGCGATCAACCATTGCCATCATTTTGTCCATGTTGCCGGAGGTCTGCGCCTGACGCAGACATTGCAGGCGAATCTCATCCTGACTGCCGGAATAGTTGATCTCGTAAAGCTCATGACGCCCGCCGAACTCGCTGCCGATCGCATCCCACATCAGTTTGAGGATCTTGATGCGCTGGACGTGATCCATACCGTTCGATCCGCGCACGTATTTCGCCAGGTACTGGTCGATCTGCGGGTTATTCAGATCGCGCGCGCTCGACGGCAGGTAGATCAACCCGCTGGTGACGTTGCGCTCGATGATGTTTTTGATCTTCGCGTAGGCCATCGGAGCCATCACGCGGTAGGTTTGCAGTGCGGCGTGATCCGGCAGATACGCGCCGTTCACCCACGGTGTCGCTTCTGAACACATGGAATCGCTCAGCGCCCAGAAGGTGTTACGCCAGGCGACCACTTCACCGAGATCCGCCTGCACGCCGCGGAATTCCAGCGTGCCGGTACATTCGAGGGATTTTTTCAGCAGCGCGGTAATAAAGTCGAGCTTCACCGCCAGGCGCACACAGGCCTGCAACGGATACATACGGGCGAAGCCGCCTTCCATGGTCCAGCGACGGCAGCGATCGAAATCGCGGTAGATCAGCACGTTTTCCCACGGGATCAGCACGTTATCCATCACCAGGATCGCATCATTCTCATCGAAGCGGCTGGAGAGCGGGTAGTCGTACGGGGAGCCGGTTGCGCCCGCGACCATTTCATAGGACGCGCGGGAGATAAGCTTCACGCCGTCGGCGTCCATCGGCGCGACGAACATCAGCGCGAAGTCCGGGTTTTCGCCCATCACCTGTGCCGAGCCGAAGCCGATCATGTTGTAGTGGGTCAGCGCTGAGTTGGTGGCGACGACTTTTGCGCCGCTGACTACGATCCCGGCATCGGTCTCTTTTTCCAGCTTGATGTAAACATCTTTCACTTGATCGGTCGGTAAATGGCGATCGATCGGTGGGTTAACGATAGCGTGGTTGAAGTACAGGCCGGTTTCCTGAATGCGCGAGTACCAGTTGCGGGCGTTCTGCTCGAACTGGCCGTAGAAGCCCGGGTTTGCGCCCAGCGCGCAGCCGAAAGCGGCTTTGTAATCCGGCGTGCGGCCCATCCAACCGTAGCTCAGGCGTGACCACTCTGCGATGGCGTCACGCTGCTGGCGCAGATCGTCCGGGCTTTTCGCCACGCGGAAAAACTTGTGGGTGTAGCCGCCGCTGCCGGTGTCGGTGTTCCAGCACAGGGAATCCTGCATCTCTGGTTTGTGCAGCGCGTCGTAGAGTTGCGCGACGGACGCCGCCGCGTTACGGAATGCCGGATGGGTGGTGACATCCTTCACGCGCTCGCCGTAGATGTATATTTCACGGCCATCCTGCAAACTATTCAGGTACTCTTCACCGGTAAACGGACGCTGGGTACTGGCGCGGAAATCTTCAGGTTTCATAATCAGACTCTCTTTTTGTAATCGGATGGAAAGCCAGCGCCAATGGGCGCTACTGGCTTTAATGTTAAATTTGTGTTTTGTTTTTGTTGTTTAATTGAAGCGGTTAGACCGGTATTCGTGAAGAGACTTTTGGGTCAATGGCGGGTACTTTTCGGGGAGGTGAGGGTTTTGTGATCGGGCCCTCACCCTAGCCCTCTCCCGCAGGGAGAGGGGACCGATTGTGCCTAATGTGAATGTGAGTGCGTTTTTCACCCTCTCCCTGAGGGAGAGGGCCGGGGTGAGGGAAAAACCCTCACGACACCGGCACTTTCCTTGCCCGGTAAACGCTCGGCGAGCACCCCACCAACCTATTGAAAAACCGTGCGAAATAGGCCGGATCTTTAAACCCCAGTTGCCAGGCGATGTTATTCACCGCACTGTCGGAGAAAAGCAGCAATCGCTTGGCCTCGCGCAGTTGCCTGTCGAAAATTAGCCGTTTCGGCGGGCGGTTTGCAAAGCGACGACAGATGTCGGTGAGCCTAGATTCGGTGATGTGCAGCTCACTGGCGTAATCCGGCACGGTCCAGTGCTGGTGGAAGTGGCTGTCGATCATCAGGTTGAAGCGCTGGAACAGTTTTAGCTCACCGCGCATACCGCTGGCGGCGTGGTCGTCGAGCCGGGCGTTACGCAGCAGCAGAGTAAACACCGCCTGCGCCAGCAGCGTGAGCGTATGTTCGCGCCCCGGCAGTTGCTCAACCGACTCCCGTTCGATCAGCCGCCAGTAATGTTCCAGCGCCGCCAGTTCATCCGGTTTATCGGCCAGCGACAGGCAGATCCCCGGCAGACCGAAGGTTTCCCGCGTGCCGGGATAAAGCACCTCCAGCAGCGGCCAGATAAGATCCTCATGCACCGTCAGCACATGTCCGTCAGCGTCTGATTCGGTGATAAACGCGTGCGGTACCGACGGTGGCGTCAGCACAAACAGCGGCGCTTCTACTGAGTAGCGATGATCGTCAAGCTGAAGCTCGATCTGCCCGGTCAGCAGGAAATGCATCTGGAAATAGTGTTCGTGGCGATGGGCCTGCATATCGCGGCCAAAGAAAGCCGCCATCCGCGCAAATGACTGATAATGCACATCATCCGTACCCAGGCTTTCATCGTATTCGGTGCTGATATCGATGTTATAGATCGGGTTCTCGCACATGCAGGCTCCTTACGGCGTCGCGCGCGGGCGAGACGATTTCATCGGGATCGCCCAGATAATCACCGATCCAATCACCAGCAGCGATGCCACAAACCACAGGCCGCTGTTAAAGCTGCCGGTCATATCTTTCAGCCAGCCGATCATAAACGGACTCAGCGCCGATCCAATATTGCCGGTGGCGTTGATCACCGCGATACCGATAGCCCTGGCGCGCAGGCTGATCGACTGATCCGGCGTGGTCCAGAAAATGGCCATCGCGCTGAACGATCCGGTAGAGGCCATCACGATCCCCAGCAACTGGATCAAGTTATGATCGGTGGCGGAAGCCAGTAACCAGCCTGCGGCGGCAAAAAGGAACGGCAGGGCGGTGTGGTGTTTACGTTCCTGATGTTTATCTGAATGGCGGCTCCAGTAGATCATCCCCAGAATGGTGCAAATCTGCGGTACGGCGGCGAGCAGGCCGATGGTGATATTGCTGCTGGCCTGGTTGAAGCTTTGCAAAATCTGCGGCGTCCAGATGCTTATGGCGCTTAAGGTGTTGGTCAGGCAGAAGTAGGCGAGGGTGTACATCAGCACGATCGGCGTGAAAATCTCGCGCCACAGGCTGCGCTGTTGAGCGGCGTGGTGGCTGATTGCGCCTTCCGGCTGAACCAGCGTCAGGCGATCGTTATCCATCATCTGCTGAAGATTTTTTTTATCCTCAGCGGTCAGCCATTTGGCTTTGTCAGGGGAATCATCAAGATAGAACCACACCATGATACCCAACAGCAGTGACGGGAAGCCTTCCAGCAGGAATAGCCACTGCCAGCCTTTCAGCGCCATCACACCGTCCAGAGCCAGAATATAACCGGAGACGATGGAACCGAGGGCGGTTGTCACCGGCATTGCCACCATAAATAAGGCGTTCGCGCGGGCGCGGAAATAGGCCGGGAACCAGTAAGTGAGATAAAGCAGAATGCCCGGCAGAAAGCCGGCTTCGGTGATGCCGACCAGAATACGCAACACATACAGGCTGGTAGGGCCGGTGGCGAACATCGTCGCGGTGGAGGCAATACCCCACAGCACCATGATGGTGGCGATCCAACGTCGCGCGCCGACAATTCCCAGCATGATGTTGCTCGGAATACCGAAAATCACGTAGGCGGCGTAAAACAGGGTCGTGGCGAGGCCGAACATGGTGGCGCTCAGGCCGAGATCGCGCCCCATCGTTAGCCCGGCAAAACCGATGTTGATGCGATCGAGAAACGAAAAGATAAACAGCACGAACAGAAAAACGATCAGGCGACGGAAGAGTTTATTGATGACTGCCTGCTGGCCTTCCGTGAGCGATTTATGCGCATTAGCGGGGTTTGTCAGTGCAGATGATGTGTCGCTCATGGCTATTCCTCTAAGGGGATTTTTGTAGGGTACGACAACGGTTCTTGCCGGATGCGGCGTAAACGCCTTATCCGGCCTACGGTTTGGTGCGGTTGTAGGCCGGATAAGCGCAGCGCATCCGGCATTAATACACGCCGGGCTTAATGGCGGTGGTCTGCGCGCCAAACCGTGCTGCCAGCGCTTCGGCGGCGCGGGCGAGCAGGGTGGTATCGACGCCGACGGCGACAAACAGCGCGCCTAATTCCAGATAGCGTTTCGCCAGTGGCTCATTGGCTGTCAAGATCCCCGGCGCCTTACCCGCCTCACGGATCTGTACGATCGCCTGCTCAATCGCGGCCTGCACTTCCGGGTGCTGGGGATTACCGGCATAACCCATATCGGCGCTCAGATCCGCCGGGCCGATGAATACGCCATCCACCCCTTCCACACCCAGGATCTGCGGCAGATTTTTCATTGCTTCACGGGTTTCGATCTGCACCAGTACGCACATTTGATCGTTGGCTTTTTGCAGATAATCCGGAATGCGGTTCCAGCGCGAGGCACGCGCCAGCGCGCTTCCTACGCCGCGAATACCGGCGGGGGGATAACGTGTAGCGCGTACCGCTTCACGGGCTTCATCGGCGTTTTGCACCATCGGCACCAACAAGGTTTGCGTGCCGACATCCAGCAACTGCTTGATCTGTACGGGATCGTTCCACGACGGACGCACCACCGGCTGGCTGGGGTAGGGCGCAATCGCCTGAAGCTGGGTGAGCACCGTTTGCACATTGTTCGGTGCGTGCTCCCCATCGATCAATAGCCAGTCGAATCCCGCCCCGGCCAGCAGTTCGGCGCTGTAGCTGCTGCTCAGCCCCAGCCATAACCCGATTTGTGGACGACCCGCTTTCAGCGCCGCTTTGAAGGTGTTTTCCATGGTTCTCTCCTTAAACAAAACGGCAGCTAATGGAACCCATGTTGCCGTAATCGACGTGGAAGGTGTCGCCCTTGCGCGCTGGAACCGGGCGGGTGAACGAACCGCCGAGAATGATTTGCCCGGCTTCCAGCTGCACGTCATACGGTGCGAGCTTGTTCGCCAGCCAGGCCACGCCGTTTGCCGGATGATTGAGCACGCCAGCGGCGACGCCGGTTTCTTCAATCACGCCATTGCGGTAAAGCAGAGCGGAGATCCAACGCAAATCAAGTTCGTCAGGTTTGATCGGGCGACCGCCGAGGATCACCCCGGCGTTGGCGGCGTTATCGGAAATGGTGTCGAACACTTTGCGCGGGCGCTGGGTTTCCGGGTCGATGTTGTGACAGCGGGCGTCGATCAACTCCAGCGCCGGGATCACATAGTCCGTGGCGTTGTAGACGTCGAACAGCGTGCAGTTCGGCCCGCGCAGCGGTTTTGCCAGCACGAACGCCAGCTCCACTTCAATGCGTGGCACGATAAAGCGGTCGGTCGGGATATCGCTGCCATCGTGGAAGAACATGTCGTCGAGCAGCGCGCCGTAATCCGGTTCGCTGATCTGCGAGCTGGCCTGCATCGCTTTTGACGTCAGGCCGATTTTGTGGCCTTTCAGCGTGCGGCCTTCGGCAATTTTCAGGCGTACCCATTCGCGCTGTACGGCGTAGGCGTCTTCGATGGTGATCTCCGGGTAATCCAGAGAGATCGCGCGGATCTGTTCGCGCTGTTTTTCTGCCTGGTCCAGACGCTGGGCGATCAGGGCGTGAGTTTGTTTATCGAACATAGCGATATCCTGTGGCATTGCCGGATGGCGGCTGCGCCTTATCCGGCCTACGGGTTGGGTGCCTGCTGTAGGCCCGGTAAGCGCAGCGCCACCGGGCAACCTGCGCCTTACTTAAACAACGCGTGCACGTTGTTTTGTTTAAAATTCAGCGTCGGGTGTAGCTCTTCAATTTCAAACGACAGCGCCAGCAAACGGCTCTCCATCAGGGCGGCGAAGTGCGTTTTAATCAGCTCAAACAGCATTTCACCCGCCTGCTGACGGCTTTCCAGGCTGCGACCCGCGCCGATTTTCAGCGTCATATGCACGAAAGCATAATCGCGCTGACCGTCAGCCATCTGCCATGTATCGACCCAATGCACGCGGCTGCGAATACCCGCCAGCGGAAAAATCCCCGTGGCGGCCAGCGCCGGATTCACTTTGGCGAACAGCCCCGGCAGGTCGGCTTCTTCGCGGATGTTGTCACTGCATTCAACGATAAAGTGCGGCATAGCAATTCCTTACGCGGGAAGCGGGAAAACAGCGTTAACCTGACCAGTACCGGAGCTTGGGAACAACTCGGTGATAAACTCCACCTTGCCGTCGTATTTATCCCAGCCGAGCATCCCCAGCAGCATCACCGTGTCGTGCATATTGCCTTCGCCGTAGCAGTAGTCGGCGTACTCCGGCAGCATGCTGCAAAACTCTTTGAACTGACCTTCGCGCCACAGCTTCACTACGCGCTCGTCCATCTGGCGGTCGAACTCGCGGGTGTAGCTGTTCATCCCTTCTTCGGCGCGCTGGTCGTCAATAAAGCGGTGCGATAACGAACCGCTGGCAAGCACCGCTACGGTGCCGTCGTACTGTTCGATCGCTTTCAGAATTGCTTCGCCCAGCTTGCGGCTGTCGGCAAAATCATGAACCGTGCAGAACGCCGAAATGGAGACCACTTTGAAGCGCTTGTCTTCATTCATGTAGCGCATCGGTACCAGCGTGCCGTACTCCAGTTTCAGGCTGGGAATGTTGTGCGCTTTGGCCCGCACGCCGAGTTTCACAGCTTCATCGGCAATAAGCTGCCCCAGCGCGGGGTTGCCTTCGTAGTTGTAGGTCATGTCGCGGATAAAGTGCGGCAGCTCGTTGCTGGTGTAGACGCCTTCGAAATGGTCTGCGCAGTTGATGTGGTAGGCGCTGTTGACCAGCCAGTGAGTGTCGAAAACGATAATGGTATCAACACCCATTTCCCGGCAACGCTTGCTGATCTCTTTATGCCCGTCGATTGCGCCCTGGCGGCAGCCGTGGTTTTTCCCCGGCAGTTCAGAGAGATACATCGACGGCACGTGCGTGATTTTTGCTGCTAATGCTAACTTACCCATATCAGACTCCCCATTTCGGAATGGGATGATCGCCCATGGAAATGCAGACGTTCTTCATTTCCGCGAACACCTCAAAGCTGTACTCACCGCCTTCACGCCCGGTGCCGGAGGCCTTCACGCCGCCAAACGGCTGGCGCAAATCGCGCACGTTCTGGGTGTTGACGAACACCATGCCCGCTTCAATGCCGCGCGCCAGACGCAGCACTTTGCTGACATCCTGGGTCCAGATGTACGACGCGAGACCGTACTCCACGTCGTTGGCCAGGCGCAGACCTTCGGCTTCATCTTTAAACGGCAGCAGGCAGGCGACCGGCCCGAAAATTTCTTCCTGGGCGACGCGCATACGGTTATCAACGTCTGCCAGTACGGTCGGGCGCAGGAAGTTGCCGCCTTTCAGGTGCGCAGGCAGGTCGGACGGTTTATCCGGGCCGCCCGCCAGCAGGGTTGCGCCTTCTTCAATGCCCAGACGGATATAGCCGGAGACTTTTTCCCAGTGTTGCTGGCTGATCAGCGCCCCAACCTGGGTATTCGGATCGGTTGGATCGCCCACGCGCAGACGATTCGCGCGTTCGGCAAAGCGTTTAACGAATTCCGGGTAGATACTCTGCTGAATAAAGATGCGCGAACCGGCGGTACAGCGCTCGCCGTTGATCGAGAAGATGGTGAACAGGGCGGCGTCCAGCGCGCGTTCAATATCGGCATCTTCAAAAATCAGCACCGGCGATTTACCGCCCAGCTCCATGGAGTATTTTTTCAGCCCGGCGTTTTTCATGATGTTGCGCCCGGTGGCGGTACCGCCGGTGAACGACACGGCACGCACGTCATGATGACGGACCAGCGCATCGCCGGCGGTAGCGCCGTAGCCCTGCACCACGTTCAGCACGCCCGCCGGAATCCCGGCTTCCAGCGCCAGTTCACCCAGGCGGTCAGCGGTCAGCGGAGAGAGTTCTGACATTTTCAGCACCGCGGTATTGCCCAGCGCCAGACACGGCGCAACCTTCCAGGTGGCGGTCATAAACGGCACATTCCACGGCGACACCAGCGCACAAACGCCCACCGGCTGCACCAGCGTGTAGTTGAGCATCTTGTCGTCGACCGGGTAGGTCTTGCCGTTCATCTGTTGGCAAACTTCGGCGAAGAATTCAAAGTTGTGGGACGCACGCGGGATCAACACGTTTTTGGTTTGATGGATAGGCAGGCCGGTGTCCGCGGTTTCCATCGCGGCGATCTCCGGTACGTTCTGGTCGATCAAATCGCCCAGACGGCGCATCAGGCGCGCGCGCTCTTTCATCGGCAGGCCAGCCCATTTCGGGAACGCCTCTTTCGCTGCCGCTACCGCCTGATTGATCTCCGCTTCACCGCCGGAGGCCACCTCTGCCAGCACCTCGCCGGTTGCCGGGTTGGTGGTCTGGAAGTAGTCGTTACCAGCAACGTTTTTACCGTTGATCCAATGATTTATCTTTTTCATTTCGCTGTTTCCTCACTGACAATTCGGTTCACCAGGCGGCCCACGCCTTCCACTTCCACCACCACTTCATCGCCGGGCACCACGTCAGATAAGCCTTTCGGCGTGCCGGTGGCGATCATGTCGCCCGGATTCAGAGTCATAAATTCGCTTAAGTAAGCGATAAGGGTTGGCACGCTGAAAATCAGATCGGCGGTAGTACCCTGCTGGCGCAGCTCGCCGTTAACGAAGGTGCGCAGAGTCAGGTTATGCGGATCGGGAATGGCGTCTTTCGGCACGATGGTTGAAAGCATTGGCGTCAGGCCGTCGCGGCTTTTTACCCGCAGGTTGGGGCGGTAGTAGTTTTCCAGGTAGTCGCGGATGGCGTAGTCGTTACACACGGTGTAGCCCGCGACATAATCCATGGCATCGGCTTCGCTGACGTTACGCGCCTGCTTGCCAATCACCACCACCAGTTCCGCTTCGTAGTGCATGTATTCAATATTGTTCGGGCGCACGGAGGTCTGGTTATCGCCCGTGAGGGTATTCGGCGCTTTCAGGAACACCAGCGGTTCTTCCGGCGGCTTAAAGTCCAGCTCGCTGGCGTGATCGGCGTAGTTCAGGCCGAGGGCAAACAGCGTGCCGTGCGGGTGTGGCAGGGTTGGGAAGGTTTTGCGCGTGGTGACTTCGCGCTCGTCCACCACCGGGTTTTCCAGCGGCGGGAAACCTTCTGCCAGAATGCGTACCTGGTCGCCGGGTTGAATGGCTACGCGGGTTTGCGGTGTGCCAATCAGTATGGCATCGCCGGGGTTCAGGGTGGCGAATTCGCTCAGGGCACTCAGCAATTGCGCTGCGCTGCGTTGCAAATCGGTGGTGTTCCAGCGATCCGCTTCGCGACCGTTGATTTCGGTAATAATTGTCAGGTTATCAACATCTTTCAGCGCCACCATTTCACCTAACGGGCAGAAGCCATCGCGGCATTTGGCTTTGATCGCCGGACGGTAAAAGCTCTCTTCCGGCAGGCTGACGTCGTTCGCCAGCGCGTATCCCGCGATGTACTCTGCGGCGTTCTCTTCGCGCACTTTGGTTGCCGCTTTGCCGACAATCAGCGCCACGGTTGCGCCGCTTTGTACCGTTTCGCCCTGTGGGAAAGGAATGGCCTCTCCCGCACTAATTACGGTGTTTCGCGGTTTGATAAACCAGACGGCGGTTTTGGGCGCGGTTTTATAGGGCGCTTGCTGGAACGCGTTGTGCCAGGCGTCAATCTGGCTGCGGTGGTTTAGAGCGACGGCGAAGACGGTGCCTTTCATTGACCTCTCCTCAGGGCTGATTCGGTGAGTTTCATTTTCATTAATATGTTAATGATCTTTTTTATTCCTGATCGCGTCGTTTGGCAAAAGTAAGTGAAATATTTGTGATGCTATTAACAATATATTTACAGTTAAATTTATTAAATCACTTAAAATCAATCAATTAGATTAAGTTTGTTGTTTTGGCTAGATGACAAAACAAAGAAACCGGTTGCCGAATAACGCCGTGTTTGCTAATTGTTTCGTTATTAATGATTTTTTTGAGTACTCTGGGGAAGAACGATGCACGAATCTTTGACAATCGCTCTGTTGCAGGCGCGCGAAGCGGCGATGAGCTACTTTCGTCCCATCGTTAAGCAGCATAATTTGACCGAGCAGCAGTGGCGTATCGTGCGCATTCTGGCCGAGAACCCGTCGATGGATTTTCACGATTTGGCGTTTCGCGCCTGCATTTTGCGCCCGAGCCTGACCGGTATTTTGACGCGCATGGAACGCGATGGTTTGGTGTTGCGCTTAAAGCCGGTCAACGATCAGCGCAAGCTGTTCGTGTCGCTTACCAAAGAGGGGCAGGCGCTTTACGCGCGTGCGCAAACGCAGGTAGAAGAAGCCTATCGGCTGATTGAAAATGAGTTTACGCCGGAGAAAATGCAGCAGCTTACCGCGCTGCTGGGCGAGTTTATTGCGCTGGGCAGTTTGCGCCAGAGCGAGAATACGGACGATAAAAACTAGTTAGCACACAACAGAAGCGGCGAGTAGAAATTACCGATAACAATGGCGTGTTCCGGCGTGCGCTGGATGCTGAGTAAGCGCTTCTGGCCCAGCAGAATACCGGCGGTGTAGGCTTCGAAAATTTTATCCGGTACGCGATCGTGGCTAAAACGTTCGATGTTCTGAATGTGAATTTCGTACAAACTATCGTGCAGGTTGCGCCAGCTGAAATTCTCCTGCCGCGAGACGGTATGCGTCTTCTCGTTCGCCATCAGGCTTCCGGTCATGATGAAATAGCCGCTGCCGTCCGGATTAAAGTGCATCACAATCTGGCCGTCAAAATTAAACGGGTTATTGTCCCGGCTTTCCTTGAAGTTGAGCTGCCCCTGGCAGTTAAACGCCAGCGGTTCTGGCTTGTTAAGCCACCATATTGTCGCGGCGATAAGCGTGATGTTAACGAAAATAAAGGCAATGATCAGGAGGGTACGGGACTTCATCTGTCACCACTCATAAAAGTAATTGGTGCTACAGGTGCTGGTGTTTTGGCTTGAGCGTGAGCACTGCGAAAGCACCAGTCGGCCCTTATCCCCATAAAACAGCGTGTTCTGAATATGCACATAGAATACGGAGTTTTCCAGGCAAGATAAGCCGCTGTTTTCTTTAATTTGACGGGTGAGCGCCACGGCCTGCTTCTGAAAAACGTCAGCAATAGGCGTGAAAGTATAAACCGGGCAACCATCAATCTGGGTCAGTAAATAGCGACCAGTCACTAACGGTGACTGTTTTTGCGAGAGATAACTGCCGCAAATAGCCGCGACGATCATCGTGGCAATGGCCAACCAAATGGCTAATGTCGGGCGGGAACGCGGCGCACGTTCCGGCGCGGGAAGCGCGGGCGCGCTTTCTCGGCTGAGCGGTTGCACACTTATCTCGGCATTCAGCATAAAACCTGTTTTCGGTACGGTAATGATAAACGTGGTGCCGGGCACCATGTTATCCAGCAGTTTGCGCAAGATGCTAATGTACTGATTAAGCGAGTTATTGGAGCCTGTTAAACCACGCTCATCCCACACCTCTTGCAAAAATTTCTCGCGATCCACCACCATGCCATGATGGGCAATTAATAAACTGAAGATATGATTTGCGGTGCTGGTCAGCATCTGACGCTCGTCGCTCTCCTCTCCCTTCAGGGAGAGCGAGCCATCTTCGTTGTCATAGATGATCGCGTCAGCGAGCAGATATTTCATGTGCGGTAAGCGCGTCCGGAATCGAGAGAGCCAAAGGCAAAGTGCCTTTATATTAGCTTAAATTATAGGTTGTTATGTTACCTATAACATTGATCCCAGCGATGATTACCGCCTGCGCATTAGTTGTACAGGGCCTGTCGTTCCATCAGGTTCATTTTGCGATTGAACTCGACCAGGGTATCGCAGTGGAATTTGTCCATCGCGTTGCGCTTGTGGGTATAAATCGTTTTCGGCGACTTATTGAGGATTTGCGCAATACGCACCAGCGTAAAGCCCTGACGGATCAACGAGCACACACGCGCTTCAGAGCGGGTGAGCTGTTTATCGCGACGGCGACGGCTGAACGTTGGGTTTTTCAGTTGTTCTATCAGCTCACCCATTGCCTGACGATCGGAGAGAATATTGACTCTGTCATCCGGCAGCATCACGCTCAGGTTGTCTATCTGCTCGCTTTCCGTAAAGACCAGCCACTTTTGCGCAATCGGGGTGGCATAAATTTCCTGGCACAGTAAACGCTGCTGGCCATCGCTGTTCTCTTTTACCCACTGAATATCAGCGGTCGGTTTTCCCTGCTGACGTACCAGGTTTTTCACGCCCAGCCAAAAGAAATAATTGTTACTCAGAACCCGGACCTGATAGCGGGGTTCTGCCAGAGTTAATGCGGTCATCATCATTTTCACACCCGTTCTGGCCCGCGATGACATTATCGCCGGCTCGGAGAAGAATGAGAAAAAGCCTACCCCGCCGGGGGCGCTTAAAGATATTTATAAATACATTTAGCTTTTATATGGTGATTTATTCCAATTTATAAACGGTATATATATTTTTCAGCTGTTTGGCGAAAATGGTTGTGCCATTGTTGTTAAGTGAAAATTAATATACGGTTAAGTAACCCTGCCGTCTCTGATCAACGTTATTGGAGATGAAAATCATAAAGGAGCTTTTCATGGAAACAGTAAACCTCTCTCTGGATGAGGCTTACGCGCTGGCGTATCACGCGCTCAGCAGTAATGGATTCAGTGAACAACATGCGGCGGTGATTGCGCAAAACGTCACTGCCGGTGAACGTGACGGCTGCGCATCGCACGGCCTGTGGCGATTGTTGGGCATTGTCGACACGTTGCGCAAAGGAAAAGTGTCAGCAGATGCGCTGCCTACGGTGATTTCTCAGGCTCCGGCGATTGTCAAAGCGGATGCGCATGGCGCGTATTCGCTGCTGGCCTTTGAGCAAGCGCTGCCGCTGTTGATTGAGAAAACGCGTCAGTGCGGGATTGCGGCGCTGGCGATCAACCGCTGTGTACACTTCTCCGCCTTGTTTGCCGATGTAGAACCGCTGACCGATGCCGGGCTGGTGGCGCTGGCGACCACCCCGAGCCACGCCTGGGTTGCACCAGCAGGTGGTACGCAGCCGCTTTTTGGTACTAACCCGATAGCCTTTGGCTGGCCGCGTGGCGATAAGCATCCGTTTATTTTTGATATGGCGACCAGCGCGGCGGCGCGCGGCGAAATTCAACTGCATCATCGTGCCGGGAAAGCGATTCCTGAAGGCTGGGGAATCGACAGCGAGGGCAACGCCACCACCGATCCACAGGCGGTGCTGGAGGGTGCGATGCTTACCTTTGGTGGGCATAAAGGTTCTGCGTTAGCGGCAATGGTTGAACTGCTGGCCGGGCCGCTGATTGGCGATATGACCAGCGCGGAATCTCTGGCGTGGGATAACGGCGCAGGCGGCCTGCCGTACGGTGGCGAATTGATTCTGGCGCTTGACCCGACGCGCTTCCTCGGCGAGGGCGCCAGCGCCCATCTGGCGCGGGCCGAAACGTTATTCAACGGTATGCAGGCGCAGGGCGCGCGGTTGCCGGGCGAGCGTCGATATTTGTCGCGGCTAAACAGTGAACAGCAGGGCGTGGAGATAACACAGTCGCTTTACGATGATATCCGTGCGCTAAGCGCCTGATGCGCTTCGCTTATCAGGCCTACGCGCTGGCCAAGCGTTGCGCCGAACCGTAGGCCGGATAAGGCGTAGCCGCATCCGGCAATCCAGGGTTGCACCTTTTCTTAAAGTTTTCTCTATCCAGGCCGAAAACCGTAATTCGCCAGGAGGAAGAGAAAGCATGTTAAAACGTATCAAGATCGTGACCAGCTTAGTGCTGGTTTTGGTGTTATTTGGACTATTACAACTCACGTCGGGCGGGCTGTTCTTCAACGCGCTCAAAAACGACAAGGAAAACTTCACCGTTCTACAAACCGTTCGCCAGCAGCAGTCTGGCCTCAACGGCAGCTGGGTGGCTTTGCTGCAAACCCGTAATACCTTAAACCGCGCCGGGATCCGCTACATGATGGATCAGAACAATATCGGCAGCGGCGCGACGGTGGCGGAACTGATGCAGGTCGCACAGAAATCGCTGAGCGATGCGGAAAAGCGTTGGGCCGAGTACGAAGCGATGCCGCGTGACCCGCGTCAGAGCGAGTCGGCGGCGCTGGAAATCAAACGCAACTATGACATCTACCACGGTGCGCTGGCAGAGCTGATTCAGCTGCTGGGCGCGGGGAAAATCAACGACTTCTTCGACCAGCCTACCCAGGGCTATCAGGACAGATTTGAGCAAGCCTATGTCGATTATCTGCAACAGAACGATCGTTTATACGATTTGGCCGTCGCCGATAACAACCGTTCGTACGATCAGGCGATGTGGATTTTGGCCGGCGTCATGATTGCCGTACTGCTGGCGATTGCGATTGTCTGGTTTGGCATCCGTAAAACCCTGATCCTGCCCCTGCAAAGCCTGATTGAAAGCATTCGCCATATTGCCGGGGGCGATCTCATTCGCCGCATTGATGTGGAAGGGCGCAACGAAATGGGGCAACTGGCCAGTACCTTGCGTCATATGCAGGGTGAGCTGGCGCGCACCGTCGGTGAAGTGCGCAACGGCGCGGATGCGATTTATAGCGGCGCGAGCGAGATTGCGATGGGCAACAACGATCTCTCTTCACGTACTGAGCAGCAGGCCGCTTCGCTGGAAGAGACCGCTGCCAGCATGGAAGAACTGACCGCGACGGTGAAGCAGAACGCCGAGAACGCACGTCAGGCGAGCAACCTCGCGCTGAGCGCGTCGGAGACGGCGCAGAAGGGCGGTAAAGTAGTGGATAACGTGGTGCAAACCATGCGTGACATTACTGCCAGTTCGCAGAAGATTGCCGATATTATCAGCGTAATCGACGGTATTGCCTTCCAGACCAACATTCTGGCGCTCAATGCGGCGGTTGAAGCGGCGCGAGCAGGCGAGCAGGGGCGCGGTTTTGCGGTAGTGGCGGGGGAAGTGCGTAACCTGGCCCAGCGCAGTGCGCAGGCGGCCCGCGAAATTAAGAGCCTGATTGAAGACTCCGTGAGCCGTGTTGATTTGGGTTCGACGCTGGTGGAAAGCGCCGGGGAAACCATGGATGAGATCGTCAATGCGGTGACCCGCGTAACCGACATTATGGGTGAGATTGCGTCTGCATCTGATGAGCAGAGCCGTGGCATCGACCAGGTCGGTCTGGCGGTGTCTGAAATGGATCGTGTAACCCAGCAGAACGCCTCGCTGGTGGAAGAGTCCGCTGCTGCGGCTGCGGCGCTGGAAGAACAGGCCAGCAGGCTGACCCAGGCGGTAGCGGTGTTCCATATCCAGCAGGAAAAAGCACTTCAGGAGAAAGCGGAAGAGCGCGTGGTGGCGGTGAAGCCAGTGCAACGCAAAGCTGCGGCGACGGATGCCGGGGAGAACTGGGAGACGTTTTAATGGCGGGTTGAGGCGCTACCCTTGCGCCTCAACCACCTTAATCTCCACCATCCCAATCCCCAGCTGACGTGGGGAGTGGCCGAGAATATTCCCTTCGTTCGTAGACTCAGGCGCTGGTGGGACAATCACCAGCGTGCTGGCCTGCGTCGGGTTATCGAAGTGCAGCGTAGTGGTGGTCACATCGTGCCCAAGCGTCAGCGTTTGCTCGCTATTGCCAACGCGCACGGGAATCGGTTTATCGGCATTCTGACCAAACGCTTTCGCGGTGATCACCAAATCAAATTTCTTCGGCAGCGGATGCTGATACTCAATTTTCACTTCGTTGCCCAACTGTGCGTTGGACCAGCGCCCCCAGCCTTCCGGACGCGAAATGCCGCTAAACTGCTTCACCTCTTCCGGCGCACCGGCGACATTGAAAATGAAACTGTCGGCTTTGTAGCGAATATCGTTATCCACCACTTTCAGAGTGTCGACGTTACCGTTGTAGCGTGTCATGTCGATTACCGTGTCTTTGAATGCCGTTTTGCCTTTCCACTGCGCTTTATCGACGTGCTGTACTTTTTGTTCTCCGCCGAGCTGCCCCTGCGAGACGCACCAGTCGGTGGAGAGCGCGAATTCTGGCGCCCAAAGCTGGCCCATTTTGTAGCAGCGGTCAATCCAGACGAAGTTATCGCGTGGGGCAAAATCAGCTAACTGGTAGCGCAGTGGCGCGGAGTATTCGCTTTCCGGCAGCGGTTCGACGCGTTTTTCCGACACGCGCAGCAGCAGCGGCAGGCGGAAATGGCTGCCAGAGAAGGCAATCATGTTTTTCTGCGAATCGATGGTGAAATCTTTCATCTCTTTCGGGAAATTCCACAGGCGGATGATGTCGGGTTTCCACGCCAGCACTTTCTCTTTCATATTGAGGAAAATGGTCGACAGCGATTCGCCCGAGAGGCTGCTGCGCCCCAGGCCGATGAAGTTATCACCGCCCAGAATATCGAGCACCGTTGCGCCGTTATCCATGGTGTTACGCTTTTGCGCCATCACTTCCTGCTGAGGCTGGTCGCCGCGCAGGACGAAGAACAGGTTGTTGCGATCCTGCTTATTGAGGGAATCCCAGGCGGTATTTTTCATCGCCAGATGATCGGAGGACACCACGATCACCGTGTTTTTAAAGTACGGCGAGGCTTTGATTCTGTTAATGAATTCCGCAATATTCTGCTGACTACAGCTTACGGCGCTGAAGGATTGATTGGCTTTGCCGCCAATTTCATAGCTTTTACGCGAGCAACTGCGCGAGATAAAACCATCCGGGTGATGCGTGTCGACGGTCAGCGTAAACAGCGAGAAACGCTTGCCCTCTTTAGAGAGCGTTTCGAATTTTTTCCACGCTTCGTCCAGCACCGTGTCATCGTAGAAGCCCCAATCGTTGCGGTAGTTTGGGTCATCAACGGTGGCTTTCAGCTCTTCGGAGCCATAGAGGTTGTCGAAACCGTGCGACTTCAGGAAGACATCTTTCCCTGCGAAGCGCAGGTTCGCGCCCTGCACGAAATAGTTTTCATAACCGGAGTTTTTCAGGATATCGCCAAGGCAGATATTCTGCGGAAAGAAGCTGGAGAGTGACGCGGAAGCGTTGCCTTCAAACGGTGCGAACAGCGGAATGCCGCATTGTGAAGCGACCATCCCGGCAATGGTGTAGTCGGTGCCCGGCAGCTGCATGGTGTGGCTGAAATCGATGCTGTTATCTTTCAGCGCGCCAAGCTCCGGTGCGAGATCCGGAAACGCCTCGTTATCAAAATAGGTGCGCTCCAGGCTTTCACCGTAGATGTAGACGAGGTTCAGCTTTGGCTGTGGAATGCTTTTGGCCGGCTCTTTGTAATAAATAGAAAAATCAGGATCGCCATCGCGCGACTGGGATTTTACCAGTTCGCTAATCTGGCGAAACGCCGGGCTGGCATCGACGGAACCCACTGCCAGCACCAGCGCCAGCAGGCTGTAACCAAAATGATGCGGATGATGACGGCGGCGACGCAACAGCCAGCCGAGCGTGCCGAATACAGCAACCAGCCCAAACACCAGGCCGATACCTGGCAGGATGTACTTGCTAACCCCTGCGCCGGTCAGGCTGTTGGTGAGCGTGTAAAGTACAGCGTCATTGATGCCGTCGCCGGTGAAATAGTCGCTGGCATAGAGCGTAATGTTGAGTACGACAAAAAATCCCAAAACAATCAGCGTAGCGGCGAACCACCACGTATTGCGGCCTGCCTTCAGGGCGTAAATCGCCACGGAGGCAAGAAAAAGAGCAAGGGAGAGCAACTCTGACACTACGTATCCTCAACAGCGCCAGTTTTCTGGCCAGACATTTATTGAACAGCATAATGTAATCATGCCGTCGTATAGCTGCAATTCTAGCGTCATCAAAGTGTGCTGTTGTTCAGAATTGGTTTATAAATAGCCGATTTTATCGTCGAAGAAGGGAACTTTTGTGCATGAGGGGTAACACGGATGTTGCAGCGTGCGGATAAACGAATGGGCGCCCATCCGCACGCTCAGCGGGATCAGGAGAGGAAGTTCACACCCTGTTTCAGCACCAGATCGCAGGCTTTGGCTTTCACTTTTTTACCCAGATCGGTATTGCCCAGGCTTTCAAGATTCAGCTGCTGGCCATCTTTTGCATTCAGCAGGCCCTGGATGCCGTCCATATAGCTGGTGTCTTTTTTCTGCTCAGCGGCAGTGTCCAGACCCAGTTTATCCAGCACCTGAGATTTGATGTTATCGACGTTGGCAACAGAGGTGATTTTCTCTTTTGCGCAGTAACCCATAATGCCCGCCGCGTTATTCATGGTGCTCGAGCTCAGAGACTGCGAACCGCCATTCAGCAGGCTGGTTAATGAAGAGAGCGATGTGCCGCTCTGCTGGCTGCTGCTCTGTCCGCCTAACTGGCTGGCTGCACTGCTCAGGGTATCGGTCAGAGAATTGGCGTTGGCCGCCGTTGCGAAGAAGGCGCCCGCAAGGATTGCGCCACATAACAGGGATTTGGTCGTTTTCATGAGAAGCACTCTATTCATGCAATGAATGTATTAGGCCGCCAGTATACTCCCGGTAGGCACTAAGATTTATCTCAATACTCTTTGCCGGTGACCCGGCTGCGATAGCTGTCCCAGTTAAAGATGACCCACAGGCTGTTGCCGAGGCGCATACGGTCCATCACGCGTTCTCCCAGCAATTTATTCATCTCATCCATATTACTGTTGGTGAGCATACCGGTAGGGCGCTTGGAAGAAGAGCGACGATCGACAATCTGGTTGATGATCACTTTCTCGTAGCGCGACTCCGTTTGCACTCCGATTTCGTCGATCACCAGCAGGTCGACCTGGCTGAGATCGTTCAGCAGTTGCTCTTCGCTGGTTTCGCGATTGCTGAAGGT
This sequence comes from Pseudocitrobacter sp. 2023LY-00077, assembly GCF_055796175.1. NCBI lineage: Bacteria > Pseudomonadati > Pseudomonadota > Gammaproteobacteria > Enterobacterales > Enterobacteriaceae > Pseudocitrobacter > Pseudocitrobacter sp. 2023LY-00077. Next base: position 42,450 of record NZ_JBSPEI010000018.1, read on the forward strand.
ATCCTTCATAGCCGACATAATGTCGGCAACGGTGATGATCAGCACCGATTTCCCGCGGAGGAGCAGTTCATTGCAGATGGCCGCCGCCAGATGGTTTTTCCCGGTACCAGGCTTGCCGGAGAAGATAAAACTGGCAATGTTGCCATCGAACTCTTCCACGTACTGACGCGCTTTTGACAGCGCGTTCATTTGGCCTTCGTTTTCCACACGATAATTGTCGAACGAGCAGTTCTGGTGCAGCGGGCGAATGCCCGAGCGGTTAAATGTGCGCTGCATTTTCATGGCGCGGTTTTCCCGCTCCAGCGCAGCGGCGCGGATTTTTCCCTGCTCTTTTTGCCAGGCCAGCAGCTCTTCACCGGTGGTGAAGGCGGGCTTGACGTTCGCCGGCATCATCTTTTGCAGGCGTTTCATTAAATCGCCAACGTTTTTCATGCTCATCCTCTGAAACCAGGGGGAATATGATTATCGGGTTCGGATACGCTGTTCAGGTCGCGCTTCGGCTGGCCGTTATTGCTCGCGCGGCCCATTTGCACGCTACGCGCCAGTTTTTGCTGCCACTGCACGTGATGGAACACTTTCCCTTCTGCCTGCCAGTAAGCGACAAATGAAGCCAGTTCCTCTGGGGTGACCGGCTCGCTGAGGGCAATACCCCACAACGCGGAAAGCCGCAAAAATTCGGCATCCGGTTGCCAGCCTGCATACATGGCAAATTTGCCCATCGGCACGGCGACAGGCATGGGCGCAGGCTCTTCAAAGAACTGCGTATCCAGCGCCACATCGCTGCCCGGACGGGCGAGTTTTTCTTCCAGCGCTAACAATTGTGCCAGCCGTTCCGGCGTGATGGCGTAGAACGCGGGCGCATTGTTAGCAAATACGGCCAGTGCGCCACCTTCTGTTTTAGCAAGAATGGCAGCAGGATCGGCGACAAAAGCGTCAATACCAATCACGTTCGGCGTCAAAATACGAGAAGACATAACACTATCTCAATACAGAAAAACAACAGGAAGGCTGCGGGGACCCCGCAGGTTAATGTGCATATAGTAGCACAGAGCATGAAAGGGACGGCAGCCTTAATCCCGGCTGCCGTCGCGTAGAGGATTAGACACGCGGGCGTTTACGATACAGCCACAGGCCTGGAATCGACAAACCGATAGAGAGCGCGCCGACAATCGATGAGGCCTTAAGAAAGTTGCTGATGAGCGCAATCATCATCTCTTCGGTGTAGCCTAAGTGGCTGATTTTTACCGCCGAAATCATGGCGGTATAGGCTGATATACCAGGGAACATGGGGATGACGGCGGCGACGGTAAAGATCTTCGGGTGCGCCAGGTACCAGCGCGACCAGCGAATGCCGATGCTGCCGACCAGAATCGCGGCGAGGAACGTCGCCCACTCAATGTTAAACCCGGCAGTCATCATCACAAAACGCGAGCCGTGGCCGATCGCGCCCAATAGTGCGCACCACGGCAGCGCCCGGTGCGGTACGTTGAACACCATCGCAAAACCCACCGCCGGAATGGACGAGAGAATAATGTCCTGAACCAGTGCCAGCAAAAAATCGATTATACCCATCCGCGCAGCCCCCAAACGGTCATGGCCATCACCACGCCTACGCAGGTGGCGAGCGTCAGCAGGCTGGCAATGGCCCAGCGCGCCAGCCCGGTATTGATGTGGCCTTTAAACATGTCGGCCACGGCGTTAATGAGTGGGAAACCCGGTACCAGTAGCAGCACGCTGGCCGCCATCGCCACGGTGGAGGTTTGGCTGAACGCAGGCGCGCGCAACAGCAGGCCAGAGACGGTCGTCGCGGCGAAGGCGGTGATACAGAAATTGATTTGCGGGTGCATCGCGCGGTGAGTGAGGATCTGGCGAATATACATCGCGATAGTACTGGCGCAGAGCGTGACGAATGCGCCATCCCAGCCGCCGTTGTTGAGTTTGCAGAAACAGGCGCACGAGAGGCCGACCATCATCACCACGAGCCAGCGCGGATAGCGCAGCGGCTTGATTTGCGTGAAGCGTTTGGCGACATCGCGCGCATCCAGCAGTTTGTGCTCTGCCATGATGACGATGTGCTGGATCTCCGTGACGACGTGCATGTTGATGCCGCGATCGGCATTTTTACGCGTCGAGGTAATGCATTTTCCGTCTTTAATTGTTGATAAAACAATGGCATTCGGTGAAATGGCTATTTCGACGCTGTCCATTCCCAGCGCGCGCCCCAAGCGTGAGGCCAGCTCATCAACCAGCGCGCTTTCCGCGCCGTGCTGAAGCAGAAAAAGGCCGCACTGAATACAGAGCCGCGTTATGCCTCGCTGGGTATCGTGATCTATTTCCGTGGTCATCCTGCATCCTCGGTACAACTGCCTGATGGCTTACTTTTACCCGAAGCGCCAGTGATGAGAGTCCGTGTCGGATCAAATAATGTGCAAAAAGGTGTCAGTGTTTTGTGGTTGCTCATAATTTGATGCCCGCCACACTTTCTGAAAATTGTCGAAAAGTGCAGCTTTTGAACAGGTTTTGCTCTTCTTTTCCCACGCCCCCTTATCAAAAATGCATGAATAAACTTTATGCAAACATAAAATAAACAAATAATTAACCTATTCAACGTGAGGCGACCCTATGAAGACACAAGTGGTGATTATCGGCGCGGGACCTTCAGGGCTGCTATTGGGGCAGTTGCTGCATAACGCGGGCATTCAGACTTTGATTCTGGAGCGTCAGACGCCGGACTACGTGTTAGGGCGTATCCGGGCCGGGATTCTGGAAAGCGGCACGGTTGGTCTGCTGCGTGAAGCGGGCGTGGCGAAGCGGATGGATGCGGAAGGGCTGGTGCATCATGGCGTGGAGTTTTTGTTTAACGGCAAACGCATTCCGGTGCCACTGAGTGAACTGACTGGCGGCAAGAGCGTGATGGTTTACGGGCAAACTGAAGTGACGCGTGACCTGATGGAGGCCCGGCAGTCCAGCGGCGCGCCTGCTATTTATGGTGTGAGCGATGTGCGTATCGATGACATCAAAAGTGACAGCCCAACAGTCACCTTTACCAAAGGCGGTGAAACCTGCCGCGTTACCTGCGATTTTGTCGCCGGATGCGATGGCTTTCACGGCGTTTCGCGGCAAACCATTCCGCGCGAAATTTTGCGGGAATACGAAAGTGTCTGGCCGTTCGGCTGGTTAGGGATGCTGGCCGATACGCCGCCGGTGAATCCGGAGCTGATTTACGCCCATCACGAACGCGGGTTCGTTCTTTGTAGTCAGCGCTCACTAACTCGTAGTCGCTACTATTTACAGGTACCGCTAACGGAAAAAGTTGAGCAGTGGTCTGACGAACGCTTCTGGCAAGAGTTGAAGCGTCGCCTGCCAGAAGATCTGAGCCAGAAGTTAGTGACTGGTCACTCACTTGAAAAGAGCATCGCCCCACTGCGCAGCTACGTGGTGGAACCGATGCAGTATGGCCGCCTGTTCCTGGTGGGCGATGCGGCGCACATCGTGCCGCCAACGGGCGCGAAAGGGTTAAATCTGGCGGCGTCGGACGTCAATTATCTGTGGCGTATCCTGTGCCAGTATTATCAACACGGACGGGCTGACCTGCTGGATCGTTACTCGCAGCTGGCGCTTAATCGTGTCTGGAAAGGGGAACGGTTTAGCTGGTTTATGACTCACCTGCTGCACGATTTCCAGGATAAGAGTGAATTCGATAAAAAGATGCAGGAAGCGGATCGTCAGTATTATCTGGGCTCACGCGCTGGCCTGACGACGATTGCGGAGAACTACGTTGGGCTGCCGTATGAGGCGGTCGAGTCGTTGTAAATGGTTGCCTCTCACTTTTATCCATTAAGGGTGAGGGGCGCGCCTGCATATTTAATAAATTCAAAAATTAAATAACACTCAAATAAACCATACAATTAATTAATGTTTTAATTATAGCTTACGCGTTTATTCATTTTTTCTAATTGCATTTAGATTACCATTTTATAAACAATGTGACATATTATATCGGTTAACCTTTTGCCGTGACGCCTCATATTTAATTATAGCAATTTGATTTAATTTATTAGGGCAAGAAAAGGTATTTCTGGAACAAGGAAGAACAGGTCCATTTTTTAACAAATCATCCGCATGGGTGAGCATAAAAAAGGATCGTCGATTGGATGCGGAGGTTTTATGTTACAAGGATACTGCAAGTTCGGCGTCATTATCAGTAAAATACCGGTGATGCAATCCGGGTTGAATGCGCTCATGACCGCGCATTTCCCCGATTATGAGCTGAACGTTTGTCACTCTCTGGAAGAGCTTACGCTGCTCCAACTGCGTCGGGCTGACCTGGTGCTGGTCGATCTCTCTGGCGATATTCACCAGCCGCGCAATGTGTGCCAGCAATTTTACGCTTTACTGTCGCAATACCGTGATATTCATTGGGTTTTCCTCGTTAGTCGCCCTCACTATTCCCTTGCCATTGAATTTTTGATGCGTCCGGAAAGCACTCTGCTGTCTGACTCCGAGCCTGTTGAACGTGTGGTGATGGCGATTCGTCAGGGCGGTGTTTCTGCGGAACGCATTAGTCAAAAGTTATTGGCGCCGGACTACAACGATTTTCATGCTGAAAATGAAAAAATGGTGATGCTGACGCTGTCGGAACGTAAGGTTTTACGTCTGCTGGCGAAGGGATGGGGCATTAATCAAATCGCCACGCTGTTGAAAAAGAGCAATAAAACGATCAGTGCGCAGAAGAACAGCGCGATGCGTCGTTTGTCATTGCGCAGCAACGCTGAAATGTACGCGTGGATCAACAGCACTCAGGGAATGAAGGAACTCAATCTCTACTCAGCATATGGAGAACCGGCAGAATGGAAAAACATCACGGAAAGCAGCATGTCGCTATAGTCGAACCCTGCGTGATGGCGGAAGTCGGCCTGCGTCATTTGTTAGCCGCGTCTTCCAGAAGCCCCTATGTATTTCATTTTTTCCGTTCCGCCGATGCGTTAAGAGAATCGATGCTGAGCGACGACTATTTTGCGGTGATTTGCTGTTTGTCAGGTACGCGTGAACTACGTCTCGAGAGCCTGCTGATTCAGGATGAAATTGCGAACAGCAGGTCAGACATTATTCGCATCATCCTGGCTGGCGATCGGCAAGAAGTGGAACTGATTAAGCAACTTTCACCAACGCTGTTGAACGGCGTGGTGAGCAAAGCGGAATCGCTCACCCGGCTGAAGAACACGATCCTCGAACTTTTGCGCAGCGGCGGTACGCAGCAGCCCGCGCAAGATGAAAGTGATATCACCGTACATCACCGTTTTTTAAGCCCGACCGAGCGGGCCATTTTACGTTACATGACCTGCGGTTATTCCTTAACGGATATCGCCGCGCGGCTTGAGCGGAATATTAAAACCATTCGCGCACATAAATTTAACGCCATGGCGAAACTGGGCGTCAATTCTGATATCGGGTTGCTGAGCGCGGCGGATTTACTGATGTCATTGCCCGATCGGGAAGGCTTATCCGGCGACCTGCCCTATTTTTTGTAGCTGAAAACCGGAGCGGATACATCAGCTCCGGCCTGTGAGGCTTACAAACACACATCAACCCAGGTCGCGTTGGTCAGCTGCGCCATGCGTTCGGGGGATATCCGCACTGCGCTGTGCGTAGCCCCGGCGGCGGGCAGTACTTCCGCATACTGCTGTAAAGAGACATCACAATAGACGGCAAGTGGGTTTTCCAGGCCAAACGGGCAGACGCCGCCAACCGGGTGGCCGGTCAACGTCACCACTTCATCGCTACTCAACATGCGAGCTTTCGCGCCAAAGGTTGTTTTCAGCTTTTTGTTATCCAGGCGGGCGTCGCCTTTTGCCACGATCAGAATGACCTGCTCTTTAACTTTCAGTGACAGCGTTTTAGCTATCTGGCCGGGTTCAACCTGGTGGGCCTCGGCGGCAAGGGCGACGGTAGCGGTACTTTGCCCTGATTCGATAATCTCAATATCGGGGGCGTGTTCGGCGAAGAATTGCCGCACAGATTGCAGGCTCATTGGACTCTCCTGAAAAATTGTGGCGTTCAATCTGTCACAAGCCTCGAATCCTGTAAATATTTGCCTTAAGGGAATCGGATAAAACCGCGTTTTCTGGATCTCCTTCACAATCACTGCAACCGGTTACAGTAACCGGTTGCAGTTCCGTTGAGAGGAGATTAAAACTGTGAGTGTCATTTACGCTGTACCCAATAATAAAAGCCCTGTACGACGTGTCGCGTAACACGCGTTTGTATAGCGGCAAAATCGTTGTTGCTGTGCTTACGTCTCAAGCCTGTCAGGAGGGCTGCTATGTCTGCTGGTCACACTGCGTTTAATTTAATTTTCCGGTTCGTGGAAAACTACGTCAGCCCCGTTGCCGGGCGTATTTCCTCGCAACGTCACGTGATGGCAATCCGTGACGGCTTTATCTCTGCGATGCCGTTTATGATTGTCGGCTCGTTCTTACTGGTCTTCGCCTATCCGCCATTTTCGCCGGACACCACCTGGGGCTTTGCCCGCGCGTGGTTAGATTTAGCGAAAGAGTTTGAAGGTCGTATTCTGACACCGTTTGATATGACCATGGGCATTATGTCCATCTACATCTGTGCGGCGATTTCTTATAACCTTGGCAAACATTACGAAAAATCCCACCAGCTTGATCCATTTATGTGCGCCATGTTGTCTATTATGGCGTTCCTGCTGGTGGCTGCGCCGAAAAGCAACGGCACGCTACCGGTTGATAGCCTCGGCGGAACCGGGATTTTCACCGCCATTCTGGTGGCCATTTACTGCGTTGAGCTGATGCGCTTTTTGAAAGCGCACAACATCGGTATCCGCCTGCCGGATCAGGTGCCGCCGATGATCAAAAACTCATTTGACCTGCTGATTCCGGTGCTGGTGGTGGTGCTGACGCTCTATCCGCTAAGCCTGCTGATTCAGAGCCAGTTTGGTATGCTGATCCCGCAGGCGATTATGTCGCTGTTTAAACCGCTGGTATCGGCGGCGGATTCCCTGCCGGCGATTCTGCTCGCCGTGCTGATTGGTCACCTGCTGTGGTTTGCGGGCATTCACGGGGCGGCGATTGTCTCCGGGATGCTGCAAATGTTCTGGCTGACCAACCTTGGCCTGAACCAAACTGCGCTGGCGCAGAGTGCGCCGCTACCACATATCTTTATGGAAGCGTTCTGGACCTTCTTCATTGTCATCGGTGGCTCGGGGGCGACCATGGGGCTGGTGTTCTGCTACCTGCGTAGCCGTTCAGCGCACCTGCGTTCTATTGGCCGTCTGAGCGTGGTGCCGAGCCTGTTTAACATCAACGAACCGGTGATTTTCGGTACGCCAATCGTGATGAACCCGGTGTTCTTTATTCCGTTCCTGTTAGCGCCAATGGTTAACGCTGTACTGGCCTGGGCGGCAATGAAACTGGACCTCATTGGCCGCGTGATCTCGGTTGTTCCGTGGACGGCTCCGGCACCGATTGGCGGGGCATGGGCGTTAGGCTGGGATTTCCGCGCGGCGATTCTGGTGGTGCTGCTGGCCTGCGTATCCGCCATCATCTACTACCCGTTCTTCAAGGTGTATGAGAAGCAGCTGCTGGCGCAGGAAGAAGAAGAAGCGCAGCGTGCGGCTGAAGAGAGCCAGCAGGTTGCGTAACGGTTGAGTCGGGATTGTTGCCGGGTGGCGCTGCGCTTACCCGGCCTACCGATGATATTCTATATTTTGTAGGCCCGATAAGCTTGCGCATCGGGCATTGCTCGATCTAACTATTTGAGCGTGCAGTCACCGCATTGCTGCACATCCGGCAGGCGGTAACGCTGACAACAGGTACGGCGAACCAGCACCCCCTCGCGCGGCACAACGGTGCGCCACAGCGGGTTGTCCTGGCCGTAGGAAAGGGTTTTCGCAAAGAAGAATTGTTGGCGCAGGCTATTAACCTGCTCTTCGCCCAGCACGGTTTTCATCTCACCCAGATACCAGTTAATCAGATAACCGGTGTTGCTCCAGATAAGCTTCCCGTTAATGTCACCCGTGGCTTCCAGGGCCTCAACAACCGGGATCAACGCCTGTTTTATCAGCATTTCCATGCGATATGACGCCGAAACCTGGCTGGCACACGCATCTTCCTGCACATCGACCCAGAAGCAGGCGGCACGGCCCGTTTCATGAAATTCAACGTGAAAATGCTCCGGTGAGAGGTCAAGCGCGGCGTCTTCTGTCAGCAGCGCCAGCATCAGCGGCGGCACCATCAGGCCGATATACCATTGCGCCCACAACGAGATCAGCGGTTTATTCTCCCGCGTCATGGTTGGCTGGTTACGGTAGATGTGATCGGAATAGAGCGCCAGCAACGAACTGAGCTCTGAGGGCCGCATCCACTCCGCCAGGGTTTTGGCTTGCGCAGGATGAGGCTCATCAAGTTTGAAGCACTCCAGCATATGCGGGCGCTGTTCGGCGATTTTGTCGCGCACAGACTCAGCCAGCGGTCGCTCACGTGTTGGAAGCGGCGCGCGCCAGATAATATCCTCTGCAATCGGTGCGGAACGGTAGGCCATAGAATTCGCTGGATACAAATCTAAATGATAATGATTGCCAATCCTAGCTATAGATAAAACCGAGCGCAAGGAATTTGTGTGCCTTACGCTCGGGTTGTGAGGTTAGTACTGGAGGAGGGCGTCGCTGGTCAGTATATGGTTGCGGCCCAGGCGCTTGGCCTCATAGAGGGCTTTATCAGCATTTTCCAGCGCTTTATCAATCTCTTCGCCTTCCAGTGGGGCGATGCCAATACTGATGGTCACGTTGGTTGCCACGCTGGCGTTCAGAATGTGCGGAATTTTCAGATCATACACTTTCTGGCGGATACGCTCTGCGGCACGTTGGGCGCTATCTGCATTGCTGTTTGCCAGCAGGACAACGAACTCTTCGCCGCCGAAGCGAGTCACAATATCGCGTGAGCGCACGGCATCGCGTACCGCTGCGGAAACCTGAATCAGCGCCTGATCGCCCATCATATGACCATAGTGGTCGTTATAGGCTTTGAAATGGTCGATATCCAGTAACAGGACATAATGACTTTCCGGCGCCAGCGACATTAGCGTGGCGAAACGGTGCTGGAAGCCACGGCGGTTATAAAGCCCGGTTAAGGGGTCGAGCATACTTAAATCATTCAGCGTTTCCCGCTCTGCCAGCAGCTTGTGCATCAGGCTCTGGGCAAAGGCGTCGTTACGCTTTTCAATCAGATGCTGAATGCTAATGCCGACAATGGGCAGCGCAAGGCAGAATGCCATCCTTGCCCATTGTTCACTGTCACTGAACAGCAGACAGATGATAAAAACCGGCAGTGAGTGCAGCAGGAACGCCACGATATTATTCGAAAAGGCGATGGTGCCAATGAACAATACGTTGAGCAGGACGACGATTAAGAAATTAACTTCATCCGGATGCGTGCCCGGCATTTTTATCACGATGTGCCAGGCCCATAAACAGCCGAAAATAACTGAAATTATAGGAAGATAGATTTTTCGCTCTGCATTCAGCCAGTGCCAGAGTAACAGTACGCTACTTATGCCCAAAATAAACGCCAGGGGAATCGTAAACGCATGAACTTTATAGATAGGGTTCAATAACGAAAATAGCGACGACACCAGATTGAGAAAAAGGAAGAGCCTCAGCGTGAGCTGATACTTTTTGCTGTGCAAAGACCGCCAGGATTGTACTGTCATAAGAGATCGTTATTAATCTTCTGGTTATTAATGAAAGGTCGCCAGCTGTGAACAAGACAAAATAGAACATGCAAGAAGTGCACGCAAACCCCAGGAATTAAGAGGGGGAAGTTTACGGTCGCACAATTTATCACCTTACAACCGTCGTGTCATTATTCGTAAGCGAAAGTTATCAATTCATGGAGTTCTCAAATGATAAAAATTATCATATGATATTGGTTATCATTATCGATTTGAGAGATAAAACCATGTTGATGAGAACGTTGGGCAGTGGCTGGGGCGTGCTGATCTCGGGAATGGCGATTTTTGCTCTTGGCCTGATTGGCCTATCGATGGACGCCTGGCGCGGGATTATTGCCGTTGGCATGCTGCTGAGCTGCGTGATGATCTGGCATCGACAATGGCGACATTACGTATTGCTGCCGTCATGCGTTGCGCTGATAAGCGGATTGATGCTGATTGTGATGAACGTAAAATGATGGAGTAAAACAGGAAAGGACTACAGGGAGAGAACGAGGACTGGTGCGAGGGGGGGGACTTGAACCCCCACGTCCGTAAGGACACTAACACCTGAAGCTAGCGCGTCTACCAATTCCGCCACCTTCGCACAGATATCTCGTTGTTTATATCGCCCTCGTGGTGCGAGGGGGGGGACTTGAACCCCCACGTCCGTAAGAACACTAACACCTGAAGCTAGCGCGTCTACCAATTCCGCCACCTTCGCACAGTGCGAGCGATATAACGTGGTTTTTTATGGTGCGAGGGGGGGGACTTGAACCCCCACGTCCGAAAGGACACTAACACCTGAAGCTAGCGCGTCTACCAATTCCGCCACCTTCGCATACCATCGATACCCTAAAAAGTATCGTTACCACGGAGGCGCATTCTAGAGATTTTCAGCTTGACGTCAATAGTTAATTATTGGATGTCGCGCGATTGCTGCAAAAAACGGCGATTATGCTGCGCCTGATGCGCTTCGCTTATCAGGCCTACGGGATCGGTAGGCCGGATAAGGCGGTACGCCGCATCCGGCAAGGGTGCAGAACTGCGCCTGATTAGGCTTTCTTCGCCTGACGGGTCATGATGGCGCGGTACACCTTGAAGCGACCTGTCTGTGCTATAACTTCGTGGAAACCAAAGGTTTCGTCGAGGATCGCCGGGTACGGCAGGAAGGCGTTCGCCACAATGCGCAGCTCGCCACCGCTGTTCAGATGACGCACGGCGCTACGAATCAGCGTTTGCGCGGCATCGAGGCTGGTTTGCAGACCATCGTGGAACGGCGGGTTGGAGATAATCATATCGAAGCGACCTTTCACTTCGGAGAAGACGTTGCTGGCAAAGACTTCGCCTTCAAAGCCGTTTGCCGCAAGCGTGGCGCGGCTGGCTTCGACCGCGGGTGCGCTTACGTCGCACAGGGTTAAACGCACTTTTGGCGAATGGCTGGCAAGCATCGCGGCTAACACGCCCGCGCCGCAACCGACATCCAGCACTTTACCTTTGGTGTGCGGCGTCAGGGTGGAGAGCAACAGCTGGCTGCCCACGTCCAGCCCATCGCGGCTAAATACGCCCGGCAGCGTTTTGATGGTCAGGCCGTCGAGCTGATACTCGCCCCACTGTTTTTCCACATCAAATGTGGTCTGTTTTTCCAGTCGACCATGATACAGGCCGCAGCGACGGGCGCTGTCGACTTTGTTCAGCGGCGCGTAATCCGCCAGCATTTGTTCGGCGCTGCGCACGCCGCTGCGGTTTTCACCGACCACAAAAATATCGGTGCCGAGCGGCAGCAGTGACAGAATATTCATCAGCTGGAACTGGGCTTCTGGCTTGTTCTTCGGCCAGTAATAAATAAACGTGTCGCAGTCGGCGACGTCTGCCGCTTCAGCCACCAGACTGTAGCGCACATTTTCGCCCATTTGCTGGCTCAATACCTGCCAGTGGTGGAACTGCTGGGTATGGGCGCGGCTGAATGCCGTGTCGAGGCGGGCAGGCAGGTCATCCTGCAAATCTCCGGCAAACAGAATACGGCTTTGTTCGAAATCATCACTGTGGCGCAGCAAGACTTCACTTGCCGGGGTAAAAGCAGACATGAAAAGCTCCTTCGTTAAACGTGGCGGCGATTATACACTGTTGTTTGCGCACGAGCGCGTAATTGGCGCACTTTCGCTGAGTTTGCTATATTTGCGCCCTTGATAGACAGGAGCGTTTCACATGACATCCCGGCGAGACTGGCAATTACAACAGTTGGGCATCACCCAGTGGTCACTTAGGCGCCCGGCGGCGTTGCAGGGGGAGATTGCGATTTCGCTACCGGAGCATATCCAACTGGTGATGGTCGCCGATGATCTGCCGTTGCTGACGGAACCGCTGATTATGGATGTACTGCGCGCGTTGCAGCTTACGCCAGACCGCGTCCTGCAACTCACGCCTGAAAAAGTGGCGATGCTGCCGCAGGGAAAACGCTGCAACTGCTGGCGTCTTGGCAACGATGAGCCCGTCTCGCTGGAAGGGGCTCAGGTCTCAACGCCTGCCTTTAATGAATTAAAAGCCAGCGCGCCAGCACGCGCCGCGCTTTGGCAACAAATTTGCGCACATGAACACGATTTCTACCCTCAGCACGACTGATTTACCCGCAGCCTGGCAGATTGAAAAACGCGCCCACGCCTTTCCGTGGAGCGAAAAAACCTTCGCCAGCAACCAGGGCGAACGTTACCTGAATCTGAAGTTAACCGTTGGCGATGAACTGGCTGCCTTCGCCATCACGCAGGTGGTGCTGGACGAAGCGACGCTCTTCAATATTGCGGTCGATCCCGCTTATCAACGTCGCGGGCTGGGGCGTGAGTTACTGGAACACGTGATTGACGACGTCGAGAAGCGGGGCGTTGCCACGCTATGGCTGGAAGTGCGCGCCTCGAACGCGCCCGCCATTGCGCTCTACGAGAGTTTAGGTTTTAACGAAGCGACAATCCGCCGCAATTACTACCCGACAGTTGACGGGCATGAAGATGCGATTGTAATGGCTTTGCCGCTCAGTATGTAAGTAAAACAAGGTGATACGATGAAGTGGGACTGGATTTTCTTTGACGCCGACGAAACGTTGTTTACGTTTGATTCTTTCAGCGGCTTACAGCGGATGTTTCTCGACTATAGCGTGACCTTTACCGCCGAAGATTTTCAGGACTACCAGGCCGTAAACAAACCGTTGTGGGTGGATTACCAGAACGGGGCAATCACCTCGTTGCAGCTTCAGCGCCAGCGTTTTGTTGGCTGGGGTGAGCAGCTTAGCGTACCGCCGGAAGAGCTGAACGACGCGTTTATGAATGCGATGGCGGAAATTTGCGCGCCGCTGCCGGGTGCGGCCTCGCTTATCAACGCGCTGAAAGGCAAAGTGAAAATGGGGATCATCACCAACGGTTTCACGTCGTTGCAGCAGATCCGCCTTGAGCGCACCGGTTTTCGCGATCACTTTGATTTACTGATTATTTCAGAAGAAGTCGGCGTCGCTAAACCTGACCGCCGTATTTTCGACCACGCGCGGGAATTAGCCGGTAACCCGGACCCTTCGCGCATCTTAATGGTCGGTGATACCGCGGCGTCGGATATCCTCGGTGGCATGAACGCGGGATGGTCTACCTGCTGGCTGAATGCGCACCAGCAGCCGCTGCCGGAAGGCATCAAACCCGACTATACCGTTTCGTCATTAAGCGAACTGGAGTTACTCCTGTGTAAACAGTGATTGCCTGTCCCCCTTTGATGGGTAAAATAGCCGCAATTTTTCGTATTTAACGTGCGCAGCGCTTTGCTGCGCCTGGAAAGAAGATCCCATTATGACGTTGTCCCCTTATTTGCAAGAGGTGGCGAAGCGCCGCACTTTTGCCATTATTTCCCACCCGGATGCCGGTAAAACGACGATTACCGAAAAGGTTCTCCTGTTCGGACAGGCGATTCAGACTGCGGGTACGGTAAAAGGCCGTGGCTCCAGCCAGCATGCGAAATCTGACTGGATGGAGATGGAAAAACAACGTGGTATTTCTATCACCACGTCGGTGATGCAGTTCCCGTATCACGATTGCCTGGTGAACCTGCTGGACACCCCAGGGCACGAAGACTTCTCGGAAGATACCTACCGTACCCTGACGGCGGTGGACTGCTGCCTGATGGTTATCGATGCCGCGAAAGGCGTAGAAGACCGTACCCGTAAGCTGATGGAAGTTACCCGTCTGCGCGATACGCCGATTCTCACCTTTATGAACAAACTCGACCGTGACATCCGCGACCCGATGGAGCTGCTGGATGAAGTTGAAAACGAGCTGAAAATTGGCTGCGCGCCGATCACCTGGCCGATTGGCTGCGGCAAGCTGTTCAAAGGCGTTTACCATCTCTATAAAGATGAAACCTATCTTTATCAGACCGGTAAAGGCCATACCATTCAGGAAGTGCGCATCGTAAAAGGGCTGAATAACCCGGAACTGGATGCCGCTGTCGGTGAAGATCTGGCACAGCAACTGCGTGATGAACTGGAGCTGGTACAGGGCGCATCGAACGAATTCGATGAAGAGCTGTTCCTGGCCGGTGAAATCACCCCGGTATTCTTCGGTACCGCGTTGGGTAACTTCGGCGTAGACCACATGCTGGATGGCCTGATCGAATGGGCGCCCGCGCCGATGCCGCGTAAAACCGACACCCGCGTGGTGGAAGCGGCAGAAGAGAAATTCTCCGGCTTCGTCTTCAAAATTCAGGCCAACATGGACCCGAAACACCGTGACCGCGTGGCGTTCATGCGTGTTGTTTCGGGTAAGTATGAGAAAGGTATGAAGCTGCGTCAGGTGCGTATCGGTAAAGACGTGGTCATTTCTGACGCGCTGACCTTTATGGCAGGCGACCGTTCGCACGTGGAAGAAGCGTATCCTGGCGACATCATTGGTTTGCACAACCACGGCACCATTCAGATTGGTGACACCTTCACCCAGGGCGAAATGATGAAGTTCACCGGTATTCCGAACTTCGCGCCGGAACTGTTCCGTCGTATTCGTCTGCGCGATCCGCTGAAGCAAAAACAGCTGCTTAAAGGGCTGGTACAGCTTTCAGAAGAGGGCGCGGTGCAGGTGTTCCGTCCGATTGCCAACAATGATTTGATCGTCGGCGCGGTGGGTGTGCTGCAGTTCGACGTGGTTGTGGCGCGCCTGAAAAGCGAATACAACGTTGAAGCGATTTACGAATCGGTGAACGTCGCCACCGCCCGTTGGGTGGAAGGCAAAGACGTTAAGAAATTCGAAGAGTTCAAACGTAAGAACGAAATTCAGCTGGCGCTGGATGGTGGCGATAATCTAACCTATATCGCCCCAACCATGGTTAACCTGAACCTGACGCAGGAGCGTTACCCTGACGTTGTGTTCCGCAAAACTCGCGAGCACTAATCCCCCTGGAAGCACGGCCAGTGCCGTGCTTCCACGTTTTACCCCTCTCTTTTTCCCGCTGCGGAAAGTTCTTAATTGCACCCCATTCTCATCCACTTTGCTGGTTTTTTAGTCAATTACGCCTGCAAGCTGCCGAGAGTGTTCTATATTTAACAGAGTGATGAGCGAGTTGCTGGTTTAATGCACTTTGTTATTTATAAATCTTAGCGCATTAACCCATCAAATATACCCATCGCAGTATGAATAACCATAGACAGGACGGGTGTCGTCCTCAGCAGCATAACGGCCACCGTGTCGGGTGCTCAAAAACCGGGCAATACAAGGAGATATGATGATGACTAAGATGAAAATGGGAAAAACGTTGTTGGCCGTCATTCTGGGCTCTGCGGTGATGAGCGGTTCTGCAATGGCAGAAAGCAATGCGGCTTCTGATGCAGGACAGAAAATTGACAGCTCGATGAATAAAGTCGGCGGTTTTATGGATGACAGCACCATCACTGCCAAAGTGAAGGCCGCGCTGGTCGACCATGACGCGATTAAGAGCACGGATATTTCGGTGAAAACCGACAATAAAGTAGTGACCTTAAGAGGTACCGTCGATAACCAGTCCCAGTCTGACCAGGCGACTTCCCTGGCAAAAGGGGTTGAAGGCGTAAGCAGTGTGGACAACAAACTCACCATCCGTGAAGGCAAGGCTGACAGCATGAAGGGCTATGCAGGTGATGCGGCTACCACCAGTGAGGTGAAGGCTAAACTGCTGGCTGATGACATTGTACCGTCACGCAAAGTAAAAGTTGAGACCACCGATGGCGTGGTGACGCTGACGGGTACGGTTGAATCCAAAGCGCAGGTGGAACGCGCGGAAAGTATTGCTAAAGCCATTGACGGCGTGAAAAGCGTAGAAAACGACCTGAAAACGCCGTAAGGGCTGTTCAGGAAAATATTGAAGTACTTTTAATTTTTTAATATCGCTGGTGTCGCCTGAGTGCGTTGAGAAGCGGTGACATTAACTATGGTAAAGGAGAATCGTATGTTTCGTTGGGGCATTATCTTTCTGGTTATCGCGTTAATTGCCGCTGCACTGGGCTTTGGTGGGTTAGCAGGTACCGCAGCAGGTGCGGCGAAAATTGTGTTTATCGTCGGTATCATCCTGTTCCTGGTCAGCCTGTTTATGGGCCGCAGACGTCCGTAGCGTCTGATTCAGACAATTTACAAAGCCAGTCTTCGGACTGGCTTTTGTCGTTTATGCGCAGCTGCCGGATGGCGGCGTACCGCCTTTTCCGGCCTACAAAACCATTAATCAAATGGGGTACACTGAAACGCTGCACGTTGCCGGAGAAAACCGCATGACCTTTCGTTTTATCGACACCCACTGCCACTTTGATTTCCCGCCGTTTACCGGTGATGAAACCGCGAGCCTTGCACTGGCCGGTCAGGCGGGCGTTGAAAAAATCATTGTTCCGGCAACAGAGGCATTGCGTTTTGATACGGTGCTCTCGCTGGCCTCGCGGCATCCGCCGCTGTATGCCGCGCTGGGTCTGCATCCTATTGTCATTGAAAATCATGATGACAGAAGCCTGGCGGCACTGGAGACGGCGCTGGCGTCAAAGCCGGAAAAACTGATTGCCGTCGGCGAGATTGGTCTCGATCTCTATCGTGAAGATCCGCAGTTTGAACGCCAGCAGCGCCTGCTGGATGCGCAGCTACAACTGGCAAAGCAATATGATTTACCGGTCATCCTGCATTCACGTCGTACCCATGACAAACTGGCGATGCATCTTAAGCGCCATGCGCTGCCACGTACGGGTGTGGTGCATGGTTTTTCCGGCAGCCTGCAACAGGCGGAGCGATTTGTCGAACTGGGGTACAAGATTGGCGTCGGCGGGACGATTACTTATCCGCGCGCCAGCAAAACGCGCGCCGTGATGGCGCAGCTTCCGCTCAGCGCACTGGTGCTGGAAACAGATGCGCCGGATATGCCGCTGAACGGTTATCAGGGGCAGCCCAATCGCCCGGAACGCGTCGCTCAGGTTTTCGCTGAACTTTGCGTATTACGCTCTGAGCCACCGGAGCACATTGCCGACATGTTATGGGCCAACAGCAGCCAGCTGTTCTTCTAGTATGTTAAGCGTAATGATGTGATTTGCGTCTCATTATTGCTTTTTGATCTCTGAGTATTGCGTAAAAGTTGTGATGTCGTGCGAGAAGGATAGTGCCTGGACGTTATAATCAGGGCGCGTTATATACGCTGCGCTTATTATAAATTTCAATACACAGGGACTCTGTATGCAAATCCTCATGGGACTCATCGGCATGGTGGTGCTGCTTGCCATTGCCTTACTACTCTCCAATAACCGTCGAGCGATCAATCTCCGTACCGTGCTGGGTGCCTGGTTAATTCAGGTCGGAATTGGTGCGCTTATCCTCTATGTTCCCGCCGGCCGCAAGGTGCTGCTGGCGATGTCCGAGGGCGTGGCGAACGTCATCGCTTACGGTAAGGAAGGTATCGGCTTCCTGTTTGGTGGGCTGGTATCCGATAAAATGTTTGAAGTCTTCGGCGGTGGCGGCTTTGTTTTCGCGCTGCGCGTGCTGCCGGTTATCGTCTTTTTCTCCTCGCTGATTGCGGTGCTCTACTATCTCGGCATTATGCAGTTCGTGATCCGTATTCTGGGCGGTGCGCTGCGTGCCGTGTTGAAAACGTCGCGTACGGAATCGCTCTCCGCGACGGCGAATATTTTCGTCGGGCAAACCGAAGCCCCGCTGGTGGTGCGTCCGTATATTGCTACCATGACGCGTTCTGAACTGTTCGCGGTGATGTGTGGCGGCCTGGCGTCGGTGGCGGGTTCTGTGCTGGCTGGCTACGCGCAGATGGGCGTGCCGCTGGAGTACCTGATTGCCGCGTCGTTCATGGCGGCTCCGGGTGGCCTGCTGTTCGCGAAAATCATTGTGCCTGAGACGGAAAAACCGCACGACTCACCGAACCTGGAAGCCGAAACGGATAACCCGGATGCCCCGGCGAACGTGCTGGATGCTGCGGCGTCTGGTGCTGCGTCGGGTATGCAACTGGCGTTAAACGTGGGCGCAATGCTGCTGGCGTTTATTGCCCTGATTGCCTTGCTGAACGGCATGCTCTCCGGGATTGGCGGCTGGTTTAACCATCCGGATTTATCGCTGCAAATGATCCTCGGCTGGGTCTTCTCACCGCTGGCGTGGGTGATTGGTGTGCCGTGGAGCGAAGCCATGGTGGCGGGGTCGTTTATCGGCCAGAAACTGATCATTAACGAATTCGTGGCTTACATGAACTTCGGCGCATACCTGAAGCCGGATGCCGAAGTAGCCGCTGCCGGGTTACAGGTCATTTCTGCGCATTCGAAGGCGATTATTTCGTTTGCCCTTTGCGGCTTTGCTAACCTGTCGTCAATTGCGATTCTGATTGGCGGATTAGGCGGCATGGCACCGAGCCGTCGCCAGGATATCGCCCAGCTTGGCCTGCGCGCGGTAGCGGCGGGGACGCTCTCGAACCTGATGAGCGCCACCATCGCCGGGGTATTCCTCGCACTATAAATACAGCGCCGGAGGGATAATCTGCGTTATCCCTCTGGCCCGTAGCGCCTGCGCCAGCGCTTCAATATCGTCTGGCCCGGCGCTGCGCCACGTTTTTGCCTCGCCGTATACCCCATACGCATGAAACGCATTCAGCCGCACCGGCACCTTACCCAGATCGCGAATAAATGCGCCTAGCGCCTCTATTTCTTTCAGATAATCAGTTTGTTGCGGAATAAACAGCAAACGCAATTCCGCCAGTAGGCCACGCTCTGCCAGCCAGCGAATGCTCGCTTTGATGCGTTGATTGCTTCGCCCGGTCAGCGACTGATGCGTGGTTTCACCCCAGGCTTTTAAATCAACCATCACGCCGTCGCACAGCGGACGCAATTTTTCCCAGCCAGCGGTAGACAGCTCGCCGTTGCTGTCTAGCAGGCAGGTGAGATGGCGCAAGGCCGGCGACTGGCGAATCTGTTCAAACAGCTCGCAGACGAACGGTAACTGCGTGGTGGCCTCGCCGCCGCTGACGGTGATGCCCTCAATAAACGGCGCGGCGCGGGTAATCTGCTGGAGAATCTGATCTATGCTCCAGAGTTGGGCCATCGGCGTTGCCTGCTGAGGGCACATTTGCAGGCAGGTGTCGCATTGCTGACAGGCATCCTCCTGCCAGTAAACGCGTCCACTCTGAACAGAAAGCGCCTCGTGCGGGCAGTGCAGCACGCATTCGCCACAATCGTTACAACGGCCCATCGTCCATGGGTTATGGCAGTTTTTACAGCGCAGATTACACCCTTGCAGGAACAGGGCCAGGCGGCTACCTGGCCCATCCACGCACGAGAAGGGGATGATTTTACTGACTAAAGCGCATCTGCTGTTCATGGCTGACCACTCGCGGTTGGCGTTCCAGAATGCGCGTATTGCGCGCGGCTTCTTCACCCAGCCAGGTGGTATTCGTCCGCGAGCCATCGGCGCGGTACTTTTCCAGATCCGACAAACGCACCATGTAACCCGTGACGCGAACCAGATCGTTACCGCTGACGTTAGCGCTAAACTCACGCATCCCAACCTTAAACGCGCCCAGGCAAAGCTGCATCACCGCCTGCGGATTACGTTTCACCGTTTCATCTAGCGTCAGGATATCGCTGATCCCCGCGGGATAATGCGCGTGATGCGGCGCAACCGCCAGCAGATGACTCACCGGATCGGGCTCATCGCCGTAAGGCAGACGCGCACCCGGCGTGGTGCCGATATCGGAGCTGATCCCCGATTGCGCATGCAGCATCGCACGCTGCTGCCAGCCATAGCGTACGGGGGTGTTCGCGACAAATTCCGCGAGTTGTTCACTGATGCGATAGCCCAGCGCGTTGGCCTGAGGATCTTTGCCGTAGCGGGCGCTAAGACCGTCTTTCTCGCAGAGAATATTGACCGCTTCTGCCAGCGCGTAGATGCCAAACATGGGCACAAAACGATCGGGGTCGATCAGACCTTCTGCCACCAGGAAGCTATGATCAAAGAAGTGCGATTGCTCATAGAGGAAGGCGCAGCGGGCGTCGATGATGTCGATTTGCTGCTGGCAGTAGTGCGGCAGCGTCTGGCTAAAGAACGCTTCAGTTGAGGCGCTGCGCTTTGCCACCTCCTGCAAATTGAGGCGTACCAGCGTACTGCCGCCGCCCGCCATTGGCAGGCTGTTGTAACAGCTCACGATGCCATAGTGACCTTTTGTGAAAATATTATCATTTATCGGTCCGTTGGCGATGTGGGGTTTGCTGCACTCGCAGATATTTTTGCTGACTTCCAGCAGCAGATCGTCTGGGGTGATTTCCGGATCGTAGATAAAGGTGAGATTCGGCGCGACCTGCTTCAGTTCAGCATCTGCACGGAGAATGGCGCGCGTTATTGGTGTGTCGGCGGGGCCAATATTCACATGTGTGAAGGCATCCGGGAGCGTGCGATCGAGATAGCGCCAGAAACGTTTTATTCGGCTATTGATTTCTTCTTGTGTTAGAATTCTAACATACGGCATCAGAAGCGCATCAAGATGACCGAGGAACACCGGCATGGCGGTGACGGAAGGAACGTGGTGATAAAGAATGGTGAGCAAAGAGAGCGCATCGTCTAAATCCTGAGCGCCTTCCAGCTCCAGCCATTCTGAACCGTTTGCCAGAAAACGCGCGTAGTCCGGCAGCACGTAACGCGGTTTATAAGGGGCATGACCTTCGAACATGTCGCAGATAACGCCCTCCGCCAGCGCGGCTTGCGCAGCGGGCGTCAGCGCCGGATAAGGCAGTGCGTTTTCCGCCTCCAGCGCCAGAAAATGGCGTTTCTGTTCCGGGCTTAAAACAGGGCTTGTCACAATTTTCTGGCACTGTTGCAGCACCGATGAAGAGGTTGATGTTGGCATGGTGTGTTCCTCAGGCGAGAGATGGGCGAAGTGTAGGAAAAAGCGCGTAGCGATCTTTTGATCCCATACGGCGATCCACGTGTTTTCTTGCGCTGAAAGAATGAGAAGTTTGATTAATGTCTCATTATGGTTATGCAAACTTTTAGGTGTGTTTCATTAACTGTGATGAGTGTCGAAGTGTGAGTGCGGGTCGGTGTTACAATAGTCACATACCCGCAAGGTGAAATTTTAAAGTCGGAGAACAAAATGACTGATTTAACGGCAAGCAGCCTGCGTGCATTAAAACTGATGGACCTGACCACCCTGAATGAAGACGACACTGATGCGAAAGTGATTGCGCTGTGTCATCAGGCGAAAACCCCGGTCGGCAACACGGCAGCGGTCTGCATCTACCCGCGTTTTATCCCGATTGCGCGTAAAACCCTGAACGAGCAGGGCACGCCGGATATCCGCATCGCCACCGTCACTAACTTCCCGCACGGTAACGACGATATCGATATTGCGCTGGCTGAAACCCGCGCGGCAATCGCCTACGGTGCTGACGAAGTTGACGTGGTCTTCCCGTACCGCGCACTGATTGCTGGCAACGAGCAGGTTGGCTTCGACCTGGTGAAAGCCTGTAAAGACGCCTGTGCTGCGGCAAACGTACTGCTGAAAGTGATCATCGAAACCGGCGAACTGAAAGAAGAAGCGCTGATTCGTAAAGCGTCTGAAATCGCGATTAAAGCGGGCGCGGACTTCATCAAAACGTCTACCGGAAAAGTGCCGGTTAACGCTACCCCGGAAAGCGCGCGCATCATGATGGAAGTGATCCGTGACATGGGCGTATCTAAAACCGTTGGTTTCAAACCGGCGGGCGGCGTACGCAGTGCGGAAGACGCACAGCAGTTCCTGGCGATTGCCGACGAACTGTTCGGCGCAGACTGGGCGGATTCCCGCCACTACCGTTTCGGCGCATCCAGCCTGCTGGCGAGCCTGCTGAAAGCACTCGGTCACGGCGACGGTAAAAGCGCAAGCAGCTACTAAGTAAGATGCTTTGCGCCTGATGCGCTGCGCTTATCAGGCCTACGGGTAGTTACGTCTCGTAGGCCGGATATGGCGACAGCCGCCATCCGGCAATGCTGACGGGCAAAAACCGCCTTCATACTCTTTTCCTCAGGGAGGTTACCTTGTTTCTCGCACAAGAAATCATTCGTAAAAAACGCGATGGTCACGCATTAAGCGACGAAGAGATTCGTTTCTTTATCAATGGCATTCGCGATAACACCATTTCAGAAGGGCAAATTGCTGCTCTGGCGATGACCATTTTCTTCCACGATATGGCTATTGAAGAGCGCGTCTCGCTGACCATGGCCATGCGTGATTCAGGAACCGTTCTGGACTGGAAAAGCCTTAACCTTAATGGCCCGATTGTTGATAAACATTCCACCGGCGGTGTAGGCGATGTCACTTCACTGATGCTGGGGCCGATGGTTGCCGCATGTGGTGGCTACATTCCGATGATCTCCGGGCGTGGCCTGGGGCATACCGGCGGTACGCTGGACAAACTGGAAGCGATCCCTGGGTTTGATATTTTCCCAAGCGATGACCGTTTCCGTGAAATTATTAAAGACGTGGGTGTGGCGATCATTGGGCAGACCAGCTCGCTCGCACCGGCGGATAAACGTTTTTATGCCACGCGCGACATTACCGCGACGGTGGACTCCATCCCGCTTATCACCGCGTCCATCCTCGCCAAAAAACTGGCTGAAGGTATCGATGCGCTGGTGATGGATGTGAAAGTGGGCAGCGGCGCATTTATGCCGACCTACGAACTTTCTCAGGCGCTGGCCGAAGCGATTGTTGGCGTGGCCAACGGCGCAGGCGTGCGCACAACCGCGCTGCTGACCGACATGAACCAGGTGCTGGCTTCCAGTGCGGGTAACGCCGTCGAAGTACGCGAAGCGGTGCAGTTCCTGACCGGCGAATATCGCAACCCGCGTCTGTTTGACGTCACCATGGCACTGTGCGTGGAAATGCTGATTTCCGGCAAGCTTGCCAAAGACGACGCAGAAGCGCGCGCCAAATTGCAGGCGGTGCTGGATAACGGCAAAGCGGCAGACGTATTTGGCCGGATGGTGGCAGCGCAAAAAGGCCCGACTGATTTCGTGGAAAACTACGCGAAATACCTGCCGACCGCGATGCTCAGCAAAGCGGTATATGCTGACACCGAAGGCTTTGTCGGCGCGATGGATACCCGCGCGCTCGGTATGGCGGTGGTGGCGATGGGCGGCGGACGCCGCCAGGCTTCCGATACACTCGATTACAGCGTCGGCCTGACCGACATGATTCGTCTGGGTGACAGCGTTGACGGACAGCGTCCGCTGGCGGTCATTCACGCGAAAGATGAAAACAGCTGGCAGGAAGCGGCGAAAGCCGTCAAAGCGGCCATTCGCCTTGACGACAAAGCGCCAGAAATTACACCGACAGTCTATCGTCGAATCACTGAATAGCGATATACTGATCTGATCGCTTTTTTGCAGCGCAAGATGTATGGAGAACAAGATGAAACGTGCATTTATTATGGTGCTGGACTCCTTTGGTATCGGCGCAACTGAAGATGCCGACCGCTTTGGCGATGTCGGTGCGGATACAATGGGCCATATCGCAGAAGCCTGCGCCAAAGGTGAGGCTGACAATGGCCGTAAAGGCCCGCTGAACCTGCCTAACCTGACCCGCCTGGGCCTGGTGAAAGCGCATGAGGGTTCTACCGGTAAAATCGCCGCGGGTATGGACGGCAATGCAGAAGTCGTTGGCGCGTACGCGTGGGCGCATGAACTCTCTTCCGGTAAAGACACCCCGTCGGGTCACTGGGAAATCGCTGGCGTGCCGGTTCTGTTCGAGTGGGGCTACTTTAGCGACCACCAAAACAGTTTCCCGCAGGAGTTGCTGGATAAACTGGTAAAACGCGCGAACCTGCCGGGTTACCTGGGTAACTGCCACTCTTCCGGTACCGTGATTCTGGACGAACTGGGCGAAGAGCACATGAAAACCGGTAAGCCGATTTTCTACACCTCCGCCGACTCCGTGTTCCAGATTGCCTGCCACGAAGAGACGTATGGCCTGGATAAACTTTACGAGCTGTGTGAAATCGCCCGTGAAGAGCTGACCGAAGGCGGTTACAACATTGGCCGCGTGATTGCGCGTCCGTTTATCGGCGACAAAGCCGGTAACTTCCAGCGTACCGGCAACCGTCACGACCTGGCTGTAGAACCGCCAGCGCCGACCGTGTTGCAGAAACTGGTTGATGAGAAAGACGGCCACGTGGTGTCCGTGGGTAAAATCGCGGATATCTACGCTAACTGCGGTATCACCAAAAAAGTGAAAGCCACCGGGCTGGATGCGCTGTTTGACGCGACCATCAAAGAGATGAAAGAAGCGGGCGATAAGACCATTGTCTTCACTAACTTCGTTGATTTCGACTCTTCCTGGGGTCACCGTCGCGATATCGCGGGGTATGCTGCGGGTCTTGAGCTGTTCGACCGCCGTCTGCCGGAGCTGATGGAGCTGGTAGGGGAAGATGACATTCTGATCCTGACCGCTGACCACGGCTGCGACCCAAGCTGGCAGGGCACCGACCATACCCGTGAACACATCCCGGTACTGGTTTATGGCCCGAAAGTGAAACCGGGTTCGCTCGGCCACCGCGAAACGTTTGCGGATATCGGCCAGACGCTGGCGACGTACTTCGGTACGTCACCGATGGAATACGGTAAAAACATGCTGTGATTGCTTGCCCGGTGGCGCTGCGCTTACCGGGCCTACGATTCTGTTTTTGTAGGCCCGATAAGGCGTAGCCGCCATCGGGCATTAACAATTAATAAAAGGATAAAACGATGGCTACCCCACACATTAACGCAGAAATGGGCGATTTCGCTGACGTAGTTTTGATGCCAGGCGACCCGCTGCGTGCGAAGCACATTGCTGAAACTTTCCTCGAAGACGTGCGTGAAGTGAACAACGTTCGCGGCATGCTGGGCTTCACCGGTACCTACAAGGGCCGCAAAATCTCCGTAATGGGCCACGGCATGGGTATCCCGTCCTGCTCCATCTACACCAAAGAGCTGATCACCGATTTCGGTGTGAAGAAAATCATTCGCGTGGGTTCCTGCGGCGCGGTGCGCCCGGACGTAAAACTGCGTGACGTGGTTATCGGCATGGGCGCGTGCACCGACTCTAAAGTAAACCGTCTGCGCTTTAAAGATCACGACTTTGCAGCGATTGCTGACTTCGGTATGGTGCGTAACGCGGTAGACGCAGCGAAAGCACTGGGCGTTGATGCGCGCGTGGGTAACATCTTCTCCGCAGACCTGTTCTACACGCCGGACCCGCAAATGTTCGACGTGATGGAAAAATACGGCATTCTGGGGATCGAGATGGAAGCGGCGGGCATCTACGGTGTGGCAGCAGAGTTTGGCGCGAAAGCGCTGACCATCTGCACCGTGTCTGATCATATCCGTACCCACGAGCAGACCACTGCCGCTGAACGTCAGACCACGTTCAATGACATGATCAAAATCGCGCTGGAATCTGTACTGCTGGGCGACCAGGAGTAAGGTGCCTGTGGTGCCCGGTGGCGCTTCGCTTACCGGGCCTACGGTGTAGGCCGGATAAGGCGCAGCCGCCATCCGGCAATACCGCGCACGAACCCGTAGGCCGGATAAGGCGTCAGCCGCCATCCGGCATTTTTACCGCGAAATTGCGAACTCCCTTCCTGTTATTTCCCCACCCAATTGCTTTTTATTTTCTGCACGCTACGTTTGATTTTTTGTTTATGGAGATAAACAAAATGTCGAACTATCGGCGTTATTACATCAACGGCGGGACCTGGTTTTTCACGGTGAATTTGAAAAATCGGCAAACTGATTTGTTGGTCAACCATATTGCAGACCTGAGATCTGTGGTGAAAGACGTTAAACAGAAAAAACCTTTTTACATTGATGCCTGGGTTGTTCTGCCGGAACACCTTCACTGTATCTGGACACTCCCTCAGAACGAATATGATTTTTCGGCACGCTGGCGAGAGATTAAAAAACGCTTCTCCAAAGCAATCATGTGCGGCGCTGTTTGGCAGCCTCGCTTTTGGGAACATGCTATTCGCGATGAGGAAGATTATCGCCGTCATGTGGATTACATCTACATTAATCCGGTAAAACACGGTTGGGTAAAACGTGTTCAGGATTGGCCATTTTCCTCGTTTCATCGCGATGTGCGAGAGGGAATTTATCCGGCGGGTTGGGCGGGGGATATCAACGAATTCAGGACCGGAGAGCGATAATAACGCCCGGTGGCGCTGCGCTTACCGGGCCTACACCGCGCACGGATTCGTAGGCCGGATAAGGCGCAGCCGCCATCCGGCAATAATTACCGCACCGCCCCCGCAATCCACGCTGACAACTCCCGCAACTCTTTCTCCTGCTCCGGGAAATCACCTAACAGCGCTTCGCACTCCTGCTGTAACACATCCGCCCGGTACAAACACCCCTGCAAACGCGCGGCCAGCGCTTCTAGCGGCGCAGGATTCAAACTGTCGGTAAAGACCTGCGTACGGGTGATGTGCCCCTTCTCGACGTCGAAATGCAGCTCTACGCCGCCCCAGGTGAAGCGTTCGTCCAGCAGATGACTAAAGGCCGGGGCCTGACCGAAATTCCACTCCCAGCTACTTTGACGCGCAAACGTCTCGGCAAAGTTCGGCAGGTCTGGTGTTTTATCCGGCGAGATAATCTCGGCGTCTACCCGTTCGCCATAATGGGCGAAAAACGCTTCCGTAATCGCCGTACAAATTTGCTCATGCGTCACGCCCGGCAGCAGCTCGACGAGGTTTGCCACGCGCCCGCGCACGGAGGTAATGCCCTTCGCCTGTAGTTTTTTCTTATCCGGGTTGAGGTAGTTCGCCAGACGACTGAGGTCGGCGTTGAGCAGCAGCGTACCGTGGTGGAACCCACGATCTTTGGTCTCGCGATAGGCCGAACCGGACACCTTGCGATCGCCCTCAGGTGTTTTCACGATGAGGTCGTTGCGTCCGGATGCTTCTGCCACCGCGCCCAGCGAATTCAGCGCGTCCAGCACGATGCTGGTTGAGACGGTTTTGTCATACTCCGGTTTACCCGCCATAAATGTAAAACAGGTATTGCCGAGGTCATGGAACACCGCGCCGCCGCCGCTGCTGCGACGCGCCAGGCGCACGTTGTCTTCTTCCATGCGCCGCGTATTACACTCTTTCCACGGGTTTTGCGCGCGGCCAATGACCACGGTATCGGCGTTACGCCAGAGGAACAGCACGCGCTGAGTGGCGGGCATCTGACGGAAAATACACTCTTCAACCGCCAGGTTAAACCAGGGGTCGTATGAGTCTGAGAGGAGCAGGCGTAAAGTGGCCATATTGAGTTCCCTTTCTACTCTTTTTTCTCTTCTTCCTCTTCCTGTACCGGTTTATTGGCGGTGAGAAGGAAGGGTGATTGTTGCCAGCGGGTGCGTTTACCCTGTAGCAGCGTTCGTGTGAGCACTACGCCAATGGCAAGCGACAGCAACAGCATCAGGCGCAGAATATTGGTGGTGTTATCGACCTGTTTGGCTTCTGTTGGCAGCGTATGGGTGTCGAGCGTCAGACGTAAATACCCCAGCGGCCCATTTTTGCCCTGAATGGGTTCGACGATTTGCTGATTGAAATAGCCGCCCGCTTTTTTGCCATCCAGCGCCAGACGGTCGCGCAGTTCGACGCTCTCGCCGGCGCGGGCGATCATGTCGCCTTTCTCATCATACACCCCGGCGTCAAGGATGCGGCTTTCAGCGGTGAGTTGCGTGAGCAACTGGCGGACTTTTTTCTCATCTGGCGTCTCACTACGCACCAGCGGCGCAAGATTCAGCGCCACCTGACGGGCGAGCGTGCGCGCCAGTTCTTCAAGCTGCGGATTACGCTGCTGCTGGTGTTGTTGACTGAACCATGACGCCCCTTGCATCAATGCCACCAGAAGTGCGAGGCATATCAGGACAATCACGGCGCGATGCAGTCTAAATTTCAGTTTTGCGCGTACCATATTCCACCTTTGAAAATTTGCAGCTTAATGTTGCCAGAAGCGCTGGTTACAAGGTAGCCTCATGCGTTATTTTCCTGGCCTTAATGAAGTGGAGTGGAGCTGTAATGCCGAACAGTTTGACCTGGTGCGACCTGCCTGAAGATGTCTCCTTGTGGCCTGGGTTGCCGCTTTCTTTAAGTGGCGATGAAGTGATGCCACTGGATTATCATGCCGGACGTAGCGGCTGGCTGCTCTACGGACGCGGGCTGGATAAACCCCAGTTAACCTCTTATCAGCGCAAGCTGGGCGCGGCAATGGTGATTGTTGCGGCCTGGTGTGTGGAAGATTATCAGGTTATTCGCCTGGCCGGGTCATTAACGCCGCGCGCGACCAAACTGGCACACGACGCCGGGCTGGATGTTGCGCCGCTGGGGAAAATCCCACACCTGCGTACGCCTGGATTATTGGTGATGGATATGGATTCCACCGCTATTCAGATTGAATGCATTGATGAAATCGCCAAACTGGCCGGTACCGGCGAGCTGGTTTCTGAAGTGACCGAGCGCGCGATGCGTGGTGAACTCGACTTCGCCGCCAGCCTGCGTCAGCGCGTTGCGACGCTTAAGGGCGCGGATGCCAATATTTTGCGTCAGGTCCGCGACGATCTGCCATTAATGCCGGGCTTAACCCAACTGGTACTGAAGCTGGAATCGCTGGGCTGGAAAGTGGCGATAGCCTCCGGCGGCTTTACCTTCTTCGCGGAATATCTGCGCGATAAGCTGCGTCTGACTGCTGCGGTTGCCAACGAACTGGGCATTATGGACGGCGTGCTGACGGGCGAAGTGGTAGGCGATATCGTTGATGCGAAATATAAAGCCAATACGTTGCAGCGCCTTGCTGAACAGTATGATATTCCGAAAGATCAGACCGTCGCTATTGGCGATGGCGCGAACGATCTGCCGATGATCAAAGCGGCTGGGCTGGGTATCGCTTATCATGCCAAGCCGAAAGTTAATGAACAGACGGAAGTCACCATCCGTCACGCTGACCTGATTGGGGTGCTGTGCATTCTGACGGGCAGCCTGAATCAGGAATAAGAGGTAAAACGTGGCGAAAGCTCCAAAACGCGCATTTGTCTGTAATGAATGTGGTGCGGATTATCCGCGCTGGCAGGGGCAGTGCAGCGCCTGCCAGGCCTGGAATACCATCACCGAAGTGCGTGGTGTGGCGGCTTCTCCAACCGTTGCGCGTAATGAACGTCTGAGCGGCTATGCGGGCAGCGCTGGCGTGTCGAAGGTGCAGAAGCTGTCGGATATCAGCCTGGAAGAGCTGCCGCGTTTCTCAACCGGTTTTAAAGAGTTTGACCGCGTACTGGGCGGTGGCGTGGTGCCAGGGAGCGCGATTCTTATCGGCGGTAACCCCGGCGCGGGGAAATCGACGTTACTGCTGCAAACGCTATGTAAACTCGCTGAGCAGATGAAAACCCTGTATGTCACCGGCGAAGAGTCGTTACAGCAGGTGGCGATGCGTGCGCATCGTCTCGGCCTGCCGACCACCAATCTCAATATGCTGTCAGAAACCAGCATCGAACAGATTTGCATGATTGCTGAAGAAGAGCAGCCGAAGCTGATGGTTATCGACTCCATCCAGGTGATGCACATGGCGGATATTCAGTCATCGCCGGGCAGCGTGGCACAGGTGCGCGAAACCGCAGCTTACCTGACGCGGTTTGCGAAAACGCGCGGCGTGGCGATTGTGATGGTTGGCCACGTGACCAAAGATGGCTCGCTGGCGGGCCCGAAAGTGCTGGAACACTGTATCGACTGCTCGGTGCTGCTGGACGGCGATGCTGATTCGCGCTTCCGCACCCTGCGCAGCCATAAAAACCGTTTTGGCGCAGTGAATGAACTGGGCGTGTTCGCGATGACTGAACAGGGGCTGCGCGAAGTCAGCAACCCATCCGCTATCTTCCTGAGCCGTGGGGATGAAGTGACGTCCGGCAGCTCGGTGATGGTGGTGTGGGAAGGTACGCGCCCGCTGCTGGTTGAGATTCAGGCGCTGGTGGATCACTCGATGATGTCGAACCCGCGTCGCGTGGCTGTTGGGCTTGAGCAGAACCGTCTGGCGATTCTGCTGGCGGTGCTGCATCGTCATGGCGGTTTGCAGATGGCGGATCAAGACGTGTTCGTTAACGTTGTCGGCGGCGTGAAGGTCACCGAAACCAGCGCCGACCTGGCGCTGCTGCTGGCGATGGTCTCCAGCCTGCGCGACAGGCCGCTACCGCAGGATCTCGTGGTATTTGGTGAAGTGGGCCTTGCCGGAGAAATTCGCCCCGTGCCGAGCGGCCAGGAACGTATTTCCGAAGCGGCCAAACACGGTTTCCGCCGCGCAATTGTGCCTGCCGCGAACGTACCGAAAAAGCCGCCCGAAGGCATGCAGGTATTCGGCGTGAAAAAACTCGCGGATGCGCTAAACGTCTTTGACGATTTATAATTAACATCGCGCCGTAGCCGGATGGCGGCGTAAACGCCTTATCCGGCCTGGCGATCCCGTAGGCCTGATAAGCGCAGCGCCATCAGGCGCAGTTCGGCGCCGTAGCCGGATGCGGCTACCGCCTTATCCGGCCTACCGATCTCGTAGGCCTGATAAGCGCAGCGCCATCAGGCGCAGTTCGGTGCCGTAGCCGGATGCGGCTACCGCCTTATCCGGCCTACCGATCCCGTAGGCCTGATAAGCGCAGCGCCATCAGGCGCAGTTCAGCGCCGTTGCCGGATACGGCGTACAATTGTTTTACCATCGTTTATCCCCATCAGCAGGAGGCTCTTGTGTCATCGTTCGACTATCTTAAAACCGCGATCCGTCAGAAAGGTTGCACGCTACAGCAGGTAGCTGACGCCAGCGGCATGACCAAGGGCTACCTCAGTCAGTTGTTGAACGCCAAAATCAAAAGCCCAAGCGCGCAGAAACTGGAAGCGCTGCATCGCTTTTTAGGTCTGGAGTTCCCGCGTCTGCAAAAGACCGTTGGCGTGGTCTTCGGTAAGTTCTACCCGCTGCATACCGGCCACATCTACCTGATTCAGCGCGCCTGTAGCCAGGTGGACGAGCTGCATATCATCATGGGTTACGACGACGTGCGCGACCGCACGCTGTTTGAGCAGAGCGCCATGTCGCAACAGCCCACCGTCCCGGACCGCCTGCGTTGGTTGCTGCAAACCTTTAAATATCAGAAAAACATTCGCATCCACGCTTTCAATGAAGAAGGCATGGAGCCTTACCCGCACGGCTGGGATGTGTGGAGCCGCGGCATGAAAGCCTTTATGGAAGAGAAGGGCATTCAACCCGACGTTATCTACACCTCCGAAGAGCTGGATGCCCCGCAGTATATTGAACATCTCGGCATCAAAACCGTGCTGGTCGATCCGAAGCGAACCTTCATGAACATTAGCGGCGGGCAGATTCGTGAGAACCCGTTCCGCTACTGGGAGTACATCCCCACCGAAGTGAAGCCGTTCTTTGTGCGCACGGTTGCGATTCTTGGCGGCGAATCCAGCGGTAAATCGACGCTGGTGAATAAGCTCGCCAATATCTTCAACACCTCCAGCGCCTGGGAATATGGCCGCGATTATGTCTTCTCGCATCTGGGCGGTGATGAGATGGCGCTGCAATATTCCGATTACGACAAAATTGCGCTCGGACATGCGCAGTACATTGATTTTGCGGTGAAATACGCCAACAAAGTGACCTTTATCGATACCGATTTTGTTAGCACCCAGGCGTTCTGCAAAAAATATGAAGGCCGCGAGCATCCGTTCGTGCAGGCGATGATTGATGAATACCGTTTCGACCTGGTGATTCTGCTGGAGAACAACACGCCGTGGATCAACGACGGACTACGCAGCCTGGGCAGCTCTGTCGATCGCAAAGAGTTTCAGTCGCTGCTGGTATCGATGCTCAAGGAAAACAACATTGAGTTCGTACACGTTGAAGAGGCGGACTACGATGCGCGCTTCCTGCGCTGCGTAGAGCTGGTGAAGCAACTGATGGGCGAAGCGGGATAAAGCGACCTATTATAGCGGCAGATTAAATCGCGTTGTCTGCCGCGAACCCCAAACCCTCACCCGAAAATATATATTAATTAAATAATTCAATTTAAACTCATCACTATTTTATTTATTTAGAAAAACTAAAATCAATATTTAGTTTATATTGACGCAATAGAATAGGAACTTGTTCTATTTAGGTCTACATTACGCACGTTGGGATATTCCTGAATTATACATCAAGGGAATGATGTTGATTTATTAATTGCAATGGAAAATGGATTTCTACTGCATCCTCACTCATTCCCCGCCTGATGCCTCCCTTCACACACTTTTACTCATTACCGGCGCTCTGGCAGCCTGAAGCCAGGGGCGGTAGCGTGCCTGATTCAACTATCGGATAAACCATGGACAGAAGTGGTATTGAAGTTCAACGAGCTGCCGTTAGCGCGCTCTTCCTGCGTGAAATTAAAACCCGATTCGGGAAATACCGTTTAGGCTATTTTTGGGCGGTGCTGGAACCGGCGGCGCATATGCTGGTGATGCTGGCAGTATTCGGTTTTATTATGCATCGCACGATGCCGGATATCTCTTTCCCCGTATTTCTGATTAACGGCATCATCCCGTACTTTCTTTTCAGCAATATTACGACACGGTCGATTGGCGCCATTGAAGCTAACCAGGGGCTGTTTAACTATCGCCCCGTCAGGCCGGTGGACACCATCATCGCCCGCGCGTTGCTTGAAACCCTGATTTACGGCTGCGTGTACATTGTACTGATGACCATCGTCGGCTTTGCCGGAGAAACCTTCGCAGTTACCCGCCTGGTGACGCTTATTCTCACCTGGTTGCTGCTGGTGATTTTCTCCTGCGGTGTGGGGCTCATCTTTATGGTGGTTGGGAATGCCTTCCCGGAGACGGAGAAGTTTTTGCCGATCCTGATTAAGCCGCTCTATTTTGTCTCCTGCATTATGTTTCCCCTGCATGCCATTCCGCGCGCTTACTGGCCGTATCTGTTGTGGAACCCGATTGTGCACATCGTTGAACTGAGCCGTGAATGCGTGGTGGCGAACTACGTCAGCGAGGGCGTGAATCTACCGTATCTGGCGCTATGTACGCTGGTGGTGCTGTTTCTTGGGCTGGCGGTGTATCGCCGTAACGAAGAGGCGATGCTCACATCATGATCCGTATCGAGAACCTGTCTAAATCCTACCCCACGCCGCAGGGGCGGCATTACGTTTTTAAAGATCTCAACATCGAACTGCCCAGCGGCAAAAGTGTGGCAATCATTGGTCGCAACGGCGCGGGGAAATCGACGTTGCTGCGCATGATTGGCGGTATCGACCGCCCCGACAGCGGGCGAATTATCACCGACAGCACCATCTCCTGGCCTGTCGGGCTGGCGGGTGGTTTTCAGGGCAGCCTGACCGGGCGAGAGAACGTGAAGTTTGTCGCGCGCCTGTATGCCACCCGTGATGAGCTGAAAGAGAAGGTCGCTTTTGTGGAGGAGTTCGCCGAGCTGGGGAAATACTTTGATATGCCGATTAAAACCTACTCCTCCGGGATGCGTTCGCGTCTGGGGTTTGGCTTAAGCATGGCGTTTAAGTTTGATTATTATCTGGTGGATGAAGTGACGGCAGTGGGTGATGCAAGGTTTAAGCAGAAATGTGAGGAATTGTTTAATAAAAACATGTTGGGCTCTAATTTATTAATGGTATCTCATAGTTTAAAGTTTCTTTCACATTATTGTGATACAGCCTTGTTTATTGGTAGAAATAATGAGGTTAAACACTGTTATGATATAGATGAAGCTATTTGTTTATATAAATATGATGAAGGTGTTTAGTTTTTCACGAGGTTTGTAATGTTTACTATAATAATCCCAATAGATCTTACTTTTAGACCTAGTGATATTTTTAATAAGGCTATTTTTTTTGCTGTGAAGGCAGGGAAAGAAAAAATAAAATTGGTATTCGGGTTAAATGATCGTGAAACTTTTTGGGATGAAAAATTTTATCGGGCATTGTCAAGCTATAAGAATGTAGTTGTCAATAAAATAGTTCGAAATAATTCAAGCGTTAATTCATCTCTTTTGAGAAATGTGGCGTTTGAAAAAGTAATGACAAAGTATGTAGTAATATATGATGTTGATATCTATCCTGATTTTAGCATGTTATATAAATACGTAAAGTTGCTCTCAAGTAATGTCCGACCATTTTACATTTTACCGTGCTTATATCTTTCGAAATATGGAAGTGCCAGACTGCTTTCAGGTATAGAAAATTTATCAACGTTGAAAGAAAAGTATTTCTCTTTTTCACGTAAGGAATTTTTGCATCTTGCGAGCCCTTCATCTTTGACAATAATGAAAAGTAATGATTTTGAGGCCATAAACGGTTTTGATATTAGTTATGAGGGGCATGGGTATGAAGATTTTGATTTTTTATTAAGACTTTCAAAACTATATAATATATTTGATTATTGCGATGATTTTTATTTAGATAAGGTAGCTAGATCACCTTTATTTGCAGTTGGTTTTAGAAAATATCTTGGTAAGTTATGCATAGATTGTCTATTAAATAAGGAGTTTGCATTTCATTTATACCATGAGAAAGATAGTTCGTATCACTCATCCAGAGTAGTTAATAAAAATATTTTTATGGAAAAACATTGCGTTATTACAGAAAATGTTGATCAAGCCTACAAAGATACTTTGATTGTCGATTTTATCAATGAGTGCCGAAATAGAGATTTAAATATTCATAATTTTTCTATTTTATTTGAGAATAAACCAGGTCATATCGATAGATATGAAACTTTCAAAAAGAAACTAAGGTTTTTATTTAAATGAACAATAAGCATTTTCGTTATAAAAAAATATCAAAATTATTAAAAAATCCCAACATGTTTTTTTATGATTACTTTAGAAAGAAAGTTTATAATGGTTTACCACAACAAAAACAAACCAATGAAAATAAAAACACTCAGCCAGCTTCTATAATAGATATTTTTGAAATAAATAAAATTGGACTACCTGAGTATATTAAAAATGCTTTGAATACAGGCGTTTCTCCTGAGGATGGATTTGATAAGAATGGGCTGCTAATATGGAGTGGTTATCTCAATGGACTTGTTAGTCTTATTTATAACATTAGAGAAGCCATGTCTATGGATGTTTGTATATATACACTGGGGGGGGGGGTATAGTGTATATATTAAATATGAAGACAAATTTGATATTGCTAACATTACTCAAAAGTTATCATCTCGACCCGATTTCATTATAGAGGTTAGCAATCAAATTGGGAACATGAGCATTCTTCATTTTTATCTGTATGATATCAGTATTGATGGACTTGCTGTCGTTAGATCTAATAAAGCAATGATACGAAAATGTGCTATAGATGAAATAGAAAGTATATTTGTTAGCAGGGATATCATTGAAAATATTGATGTCGTATATACTTGGGTAAATCAGGCTGATATGGAATGGCAGGAGAAATGGTTAGAAACTTATCCTGAAGATAACTTTGATCCTGATCGGTTTACTAATAATGATGAGTTAAAGTATTCGTTGAGGTCTATTTATAAATATGCCCCTTGGGTAAACAAGGTTTTTATTGTTTCGAATTGTGCGAAACCGAAATGGTTGTCAACTTCTGATAAGATAGTATGGGTTGAGCATGAAAATATTTTCCCTAACGAAGAAATGTTGCCAACATTCAACTCACATGCAATTGAAAGTTGTTTACATAGAATCCCCGGATTATCTGAAAAATTCATCTACCTAAATGATGACTTCATGTTATCTCAACCATGCCTGCCATCTGATTTTTATGATGAAACTGGGCGTTCAATATCGTATTTTGAACCTTACGGTATGGTTTATCCAGATACAAAACTCCTAGATATTCCTGATTATATGCAAGCATCAATTAACTCTCATAAGTTGATTAAGAAAAACTATCCTAAATATGAAGCAAGGAATCTCCACAGACATGTTCCTTATAGTTTAAATAAATCCATTCTAATGGAGTTGGAAGAAAAATATCCTGAGGCATTTTTTCTAACTCGTTCCTCAAAATTAAGATCTAACACCGACGTTAATGTGACTTCTTTTTTGTACCATCATTATGCATTTGTTACGGGGAAATCTGTTAAATCAGAGTTGTCAAGTATGATTGTTAGACCTGGAAATATAAAGTCAATTTTATCAAAAGATAGTTTTAAATATAAAATACTATGTTTCAATGATGGAAATGGAAGTTCATTAGATGATGAGTATAAAAAGCATACAATCAATTTTTTTAACAAAAGATATGCAGAAAAAGCTCCTTGGGAAATAGATGATTCACAAGAGCAACCCAAAGATGATTAAGATATTTTTTAATGATAGTGATTATATATAATTCAATAAAATAATAAGAAGAGTGAATATGAATAGCAAAAAACCTCGAGTCTTTATATTAACATCCAGAGTATACGAAGAGGCCGGTGGGCGGACAAAAGCAACTATTGAACGAATCTTGCTTTTGCGAAAGCATTTCGATACGACATTAATTGAAATGAGTTCCGGAAAATATCCTGCTAAGGAGCTAAAGGCAGTATTTTCTAAATATAAAGAAATATTTCCTGCCATAAACCCTTGGCAAGAGGTTCGTGTAGAACCTACAGCCCATACATGCAATTATATGGATTATTTGCGACAGCGAACTGGTAATCTTAGTATTGAGGGGAAAATATTCGAAGGAGCTCAAGAGGCTTGCATATTATCTACATTATCTAGAGGGAAAATTAAAGTTTATGTAAATGATAATAAGATCATTCGGTTACGTGAATTTCATTCCGATGGTACAGTGGAAGTATTTTCTTTGGATGACAGACAAAATATTGTTTTTAGAGAAGTTTATTATGAAGATAATTTGCTTGCTCGATATTACTTGAATGATACTGGATTTGTCAGTGCTGGTTTTATATGTGGAGAAGACGGAAATATAAAAAATTATTTGTATCGAATGCGCAATGGGGATGTTGTGTATTCGGATACTCTTCTTGAGCATAATGTTGTATTTTTGAATGATGTTCTTTCTGATGGTGATGTAATTATCTCTGATGTTCGATATTATGACGATGTTCTGGATAAAATTAAACACTCTGTTCGTAAAATTCACGTCTGGCATGAGATTGCTATCAATCAATATGCGGATAGTGGTATTAACCCCGAATATAAGACGTTAACTGATCCAGTTTATCCTTTAGCTAAGAATGACAGAATAATTGTTTTCACGGAGGATGCTAAAAAAGAATATAGTGAAAGTTTTCCGCATTTGAAAAATAATTTTAGGGTTATTCCATACGGTATAACCTTAAAGGCAACTATAGACGGTATTAGCCGTGACAATAATCTTGTTATCTCCATTGGTCGCTTACAAAGCCAAAAACAAAAAAGGGTTGATGATCAAATTAGAGCATTTGGGCTTTTTTATACTACCAACCCTGATGCTAGGCTAAATATTTTTGGTCAAGGGAATGATACTGAAAAGCTTAAAAGACTAGTCAAAGAACTACGACTTGATGCCGTCGTGCAGTTCAGTGGTTTCGCACATGATGTAGACAAGGAATTTCAGCGGGCTGGTATGATGATATTTTCATCGAGTTACGAAACATTTGGATTAACAATTTTGGAAAGTTTGAGCAACGGAACACCTGTAGTTAGTTATGATGTTCGCTTCGGTGCTAAAACGATGATCAAGGATAATTATAATGGCTTTATATCTAAGGCTAACACGCCTGAGGCTCTCGCTGAGGCCATGACGAGAATGTATAATACCGATTTAAATTCTTTAAGCGTTCGGGAATCTGTGCAAGATAAATTTAGCCACGAAAATTTTGAAAAAAACTGGCTTGCCATAATAGTTAATGGGGAATAGAAATGCATTAATAGATTTTCGGAACTTATTAAATCCGATGTATATACGCGATAAACTTGAAGATGCATGTTTGGTCAGTGATGTGTGCCAAGCCTTGTGGGAACAATGCTGCAAGAGCAACATGCAACTTGAAGTATCACGAGTATATTACTATCATTAAATTTTATTTTAATTATCCATTGTTGCGAATATTAGATTTTTATCAGGATAATATTGCAAACACTCTTTTATATTTTTTGTTTTTTCTTAAGATTAATATATATTAATGGTGATATTATCATGTTAACTGAAAAATGTATTTTTACATTATCCAACGAAATAACTAAGATTGAGTTTTATAAAATAGAAAAATATATTAAGTCATTAAATGTAGGGTGTGCTTTTTGGTCAAAAAATAAAGATATGATGATTGGTATAAATAATGACTTGCAAATTGAGGGGGATTTTAAGTTGTTTGGAAAACAAGATACTTTATATTCAATGGGAGCATTTTCTTATTCTGGATCAAATTTAGGTTACGGAGTGAGTATTGGAAGGTATTCAAGTATAGCAAAGAATGTCAGAATTATGGGAGCAAAACATTTCACTGATTGGGTTTCTACATCTCCTATTTTTTATGAACCAGACTATCATGATTTAGATGCAACTACGGTTACTCATTTGGCAAGAACAAAAAGGAGAGTTTCAATTGGAAATGATGTGTGGATTGGAGAAAATGTGGTTTTAAAATCTGATATTAAAATTGGTGATGGAGTGGTTATTGCCGCAAACTCGGTTGTAACAAAAGATGTTCCGCCATTTATGATCGTAGGCGGTGTACTGGCAAAGATTATGAAACCCAGATTTGATGATGTTGTGATAGAGAGCCTTTTACGCTTGCGATGGTGGCGTTTTCATAAAAATGATTTGAAATTTTTAACAGCTAATCAACCTGAGGTGTTTATTAATTCCCTAGAAGAAAAGATCATGCTTCGGAAGTTAGATGAATACCGCCCCAATGTCATTGGGAAAGATGATATTATCAATAGTATAGTTGTTGACCATAAATAAAGCATTATCTAATGCATTGAATTTAGGTTATCTGGTTTCATTTTTTATTTTAATCTCAACGTGAGATATAACTTTATCTTGCCTTGGTGTCACAAATCTCCCCCCATAAAACACCGCATTTATCTGCGTAGTCTCCAGCAGATAACTGCGGAAGATCGCCAGTAACCCCATATCCGGCTGGAATTCCGCCGTCCAAAACTGATGCAGATGCCCCTGATAAGTTAAGCCTTTCATATCGTACAGGGCATCGCCCATCACCTTCAGCGGCTTGTTGTGAATCAACGCCGACAGGCCCGCCGTACTGTTAATCGTCACCACCGCTTTGGCATGCTTCAGCATCTCCGGCATCGGGAGATCGTGCACATATAGCACCCGGTTGCGAATGCCGTATTTCTTACTGAGCTTATTGATTAGCGGACGATACAAGCGATGGCCGCGATCCATCGGGTGGTGCTTGAACACCAGAAACTTGGTCGCAGGGGCTTTGGTGGCAAAGGAGTACATCACGTCGTTGATGTAATCACGCACGTCGGCATAGCCGCTGTGATTGCGGATCTGGCTGTCGTTATACACCTGTAAAATCGCGAGGTAATAACGTTTATCCAGCTGCGTCTGAAGCCGGGGGAGAACGTCGTGCTCTTTAAACGCATACCAGTGTTTGCGTCGCCAGGCGCGCACCCAGCAGCGCATCTCATACCACGGCGAGAAAGACTTGTGGTGTCGATAAAGCGGGTAGTCGTGACGGTGAAACCAGCCCTCCAGGTAGTACCAGGTCGCGTGCCAGTAGCGTAAGCGAGTCGAGGGTTTTAACGGCTGAATATTGCGCGGCGGCAGTTCGGGTAGATGGCGATAAAATTCAGGATCGCGAGGCAGGGAGGAGTAGGCGTTTACGCCGCCTTCTTCAAGCGTAATAAAGTGCGGGCGCAGGTATCCCTCTTCAAATGCCAGAAAACGCAGCCCTTTGGCCTGCGCCCATTGACGGGCGACCTGGTGTAGCGGTCGGCAATCACCAAAACAGACCAGTGTATCAAAGGGATAGGTTTTCCACGTCTCTTTTAGCCAGTGGGCAAAATATTCGGGCGTCTGGTCAAATTGCAGCATCGGGCGATGCCGACAGTAAAAGCGATCGCCGCCGTTAAAGACCACGTTTACCGCTTCGCGGCCTTTGCTCTCAAGCCAGTCGGCCAGGTCGGCAAAGAACGGCCCCATCGGCCCCTGTAAAAGCAGATACCGCTTACCCGCCAGTAATTTGCTCATTGCTGTGCTGTCCATGCCTCAGCCCTCGCTAATTAAATTTCACCCGATAAAGATTCACGCCCTTGCGCATCCATCGCGTGATGCGTCCGGCTTTTTTCCTCGCGATCGTTTCTGGCCTTGTCTGCTCCATCAGCCATGCCGCCGCCTCTTCTACCGGCAGCACGCGCTTCTCCTGCGGGTGGATGTAGGTGGGGTAAACAATCAGCGTCTGATAAATCAGGTCTGCCAGGGTGAGCGTGCGGTTGCGCCGCGCGCAGGTATGTTCGTCGTGGGTTAACCCCCAGCCCGCGTAAAACGGGAGGCCGTAGCAGTACACGGTTTTGCCATGCATCAGCGCTTCAAACCCGGAAAGCGAAGTCATGGTGTGCAGTTCATCACAGGCGGTAATGCAGTCGATAATGTCGGCATCCATGGCCACGCAGTCAGCCAGATGTGCCATCACGTCGGCATCAATATGGCCGGGGCGATTGCCTGCCAGCACGTCAGGATGCGGCTTATAGACGATAAACGCCGACGGGTTACGCTCGCGTACGGTACGCAGCAGCGCCAGGTTGCTTTGAATATCGACGCTCCCTGTGGCGATGGAGGCGTCGTTCTCCACCTGGCCGGGCACCAGCAGCAGGCGTTTACCGTCGGCGGCCTCAGGCCGTTGCCAGCCTTTGCCGAGGTTATATTTACTGAGCTTGCTGCTGACCAGCGTCTGCTGAAGCGCCAGCGCGCGGTCGCGTTCATCGAGACGCAGTGTTGAATGGTTGAGTAGCGTTTCCAGGTCGCTGGCGCGGCGGGCATCGTAGTAAATCCCGGTTTTATCCAGCACCAGCGATAGCGGCATATGCAGGTCGGAACCCAGCCCGCTTGAGCGTAGAAAACCGTCCTCCATTCGCCAAATGGGCAGGTTCTGCGCGCGCGCGGCCTGGCTGAATTTGGCTTCGCCATTCACGCCCCATACCACGCAGGCGGTGGCCGCAGGTGATTTTTTCTCAAAGCTCAGGGTGTTTTCCGGCGTTTTGAGGAAGGTTTTCATGATGGCGCTCTTCCACAGCGTCAGGCCGGGAACCCACAGATGGCCGCTGCGTGAAATCATATGCTGGCGTTGCAGCTGGAGCGCGTGCAGTACGTCGAATAAGGTGCCACGTTTGTGAGTGTAGGGGTCGAGATAACGCGGATACCGCAGCAGCGCTGCGCCAATTAATTGCAGCAGCGTCGCCTGGCCGCGCCTGCCGGTTAATGACTCCGCCAGTGGGTGGCGATCGTCCGTCAGCCCCCATCCGGCATACCACGGCAGGCCAAAGCAGGTTACCGATTTCCCGGCCATCAGCGCCTCGATGCCGTATTGCGAGGTGACGGTATAGACACGGCTCGCAAAGCGCAGCAGCGACTGCGGGCTAACGTCCTGCGCCAGCAGGCGAATACGCGGGTCGCTGAAGCTGTCGGTAAGATAACCCTGCTTTTTCCCGCTCAACACGTCGGGATGCGTTTTGACCCAAATTTCAGCGTCCGGATTTTCTTCACAGGCGGCGGCCAGCATGTTGCTAAAGCTTTGCGCCGACCCTCCGCCCAGGGTTATCGACACATCGCCGTACGTCTGGTCGATAACCAGCACAATCGGCTTTTCATGCGCGGCAGCGGGGAAGGGCAGGGCGTGGTTGTACTTCGATAAATCGCCGCTCACAATCAGGTCGATGGCCGATTGCGCCTCTTCAGCGAAGGCATTCTCTTCACACTCTTTATGGATGAGCCGTTCCAGCCTGCTCGGGCGGCTGGCATCGTAGTAAATGCCAAGATCGTCAACCACGATAGAGAGCGGCGGATGACCATTCACACCCAGCCCGAGCGAGCGAATAAAGCCATCTTCCAGGCGCAGCAGCGGTAAATCCGCCGCCCGCGCTTTGGCGGCGGGCAGCGCAGTGTTGTCTTTCATTCCCCAGACGGCGACGGCGGAAATGTCACCGGGAATGGCACCGCTAACGGACAGCTTACGGCAGGGCTTGCCGAGCAGCTGGCTCAGATGGGGGATTTTCCAAATCCCCGAGGAATAGACGCCGATCATAATGCTCCCTGCATTCGTGCGTTAGATATCCAGAATGACTTTCGCCGCCACCGCCAGTTGATAAAGAATGGTGGAGATGCCGCGCGTCACTTCGATG
Organism: Pseudocitrobacter sp. 2023LY-00077; assembly: GCF_055796175.1. NCBI lineage: Bacteria > Pseudomonadati > Pseudomonadota > Gammaproteobacteria > Enterobacterales > Enterobacteriaceae > Pseudocitrobacter > Pseudocitrobacter sp. 2023LY-00077. Next base: position 85,019 of record NZ_JBSPEI010000018.1, read on the forward strand.
TTTTTCGACTCGTACTTCGGCAGAACCATAATTTCATCGCCTGCCGTCAGAGCGCCGACATCGTCCGCATCCACCGCAGAACCGTCCTGATGAATCACGATGATTTTCGACTGACCGGATTTCTGCGTCAGGCCGCCGCATTTCTCGATGTAATCGTCAGCGTCAAGCTTCTCCTCCCAACTGATGGCGTTCGGGAACAGCACTTCGCCATGCACCATAACCAGCGAGGTTTTCTCAGGGATAGTGATGACATCGCCATCTTCCAGTAGAACGGAATCGAGGTTTTTCTCGTTCAGCACCACCTGGCCTTTCGGCACCACCTGACGCGCTTTCGCCACAAAACGGCTGACCAGCTGCGCTTCCTGCATACGAAGCTGCGCTTCTTCCTGGGTGGATGACTGGGAAGAGAGCGACGCCTGTTCCAGCTTTTGCAGCTCAAGGGTGAGCATCTCTTTTTGCCGGATGGCGACAGAGTGGCGATAAAGCTGAATGCTGTTCATCTGCGACATGCTGTTCGGGCGCAGCTGTGTGAGCACCTGTTTCATGCTTGCGCCATAAGGCAGCACCAGAGCGTGTTCGCCGGAATGTGCGCCCTCGATGCGCACCTGAATGGTGCCGGCATAGCGGTCAGAACTGACGATCAGTTTGTCGCCATCCTGCAACGTGCGGCCCGCGGCACCGCTCAACGGATAATATTCCGTGCGTTTTACCGTGCCCTGCTGGCGGACGATGGTGAAGTGGGTTGCGCCCGGTTTTGGCCGCGCCCAGCTCAGCGCTTCATCCACCGAAATGGCGCTGCTGGCGAATTCGAAGTCATAGCTGTTATAGACGTCGCCATCCACGCTGAAGGTATATTTGCGCGGGCCCACGACGATGGTATCGCCGTCAGAGAACTGCGACAGATTCAGCGTACCGTTAAGCAGGAAGTCATACAGGTTGACGCGGGAGCGCGTCGATTTGCCGCGCTTGATGGTGATGTCAACATAACTGCCGCGCTCGCTGTCTACGCCGCCCGCTTTACTCAGGTAGGAAAGCAGCGAATCGGACGCCACACCGCCGTACAGGCCGGGGTTTTTGACATAGCCGGTAACGAACACTTTCACCGGCTGCGCCTGCAACAGCGAGGCATAGACGTTAACGTTAGACTGATAAACCTCTTTGACCTTCGCCGTCACCAGGCCATTAAGCTGCCCGTTCGGCACGCCAGCCACTTTCAGCGGCCCGATATTCGGTACAAAGATATTGCCTTTCGGGTCGACCGGCAGCGCGCCGTCAAAGTTAAACGCGCCCCACAGACGCACCTGAATGGTATCGCCCAGCGAAACAACATAGCTCGGGTTAAATCCGATGCTGGTACCACTGTCGGCGCTGGTGCCGTTAAACAGCTGCGCGCCGAACATGCGGCTTAACGCCGGCGCTTCCATCATCGGCGGCGTGTTATCAAAACCGTTGTTCACCGCAGGTGACTTTTGCCCGCTGATGAGCGGTGATAACGGTGCGGCACCGGTCAGTTCCGGGTCGGCGGTGACGCCTGTGGCGAGCGCCTGCCCAACGTGAAGGACTGCGAGCAGAACTACGGATTTAGCTAATTTCATAATGCACTCTGTTAAAAATGACTCAGGCCGTCAGTCTTTATGGTCTTCAATAATGCCCAGCAGCAGTTTGGCAGTACCAAACAGCAGGCTGCACACCAGTAACCAGCTGATTAATAAATAAGGAATATTCGGGAATGACGACTCTTCCGGGCGCTGTGGTGAACTGATAACCGACAGGGTTTTCAGCTTGCGCGCGCTTTCCATGCGCGTTTTCTCAAGGGCTTTCAGCGCCAGAGCGTAAAGGTCCGTATCAAAGGCCACGGTGCCTTTTATCTCTTCGAAATCGACCGCCATGCTGTTGAGCTTTTTCCCTTCCGGCGCGGTGATTTTGCTTTGCTCTTCATCGATTTGCGCCTGCAACGCTTTAATGGCGTTTTTAGTGCTGACCACCTGCGGCGCGTCGGCGCGTAAATAGGTCAACAGATTTCGCAGATCTGCTTCCATCTCGATTTTTTTGGCAATCAGCGTATTCACAAGCGTAGTGGCGGCTTCAGCAGAGGCTGCGGGGTCGAGAACGTTGTTTTTATTCTGATAAGCGAGCAACTGCTTTTTGCTCTCGTTCAGGCGCTGACGGGTTTGGTGCAGCTCTTCTTCAGCAAACTGCATCTGCTCGCGCGAAATACGATGGGAAAGCTCGTTGATAAAGCGCTCAGACTCTTTCAGCACCGCGTGGTTAAAGGCCTGAGCAAACTCGGGGGTGAAGCCCTGCGTTTGAATATCCAGCAGGCCCGATTTTTCGTCATAAGCGATGGAAATCCGGCTGCGGTAGTAGTCGAGAAACTCTTCGGTGGTGGCGTCAGCGGGAAGATGGAAAAAGAGATCCCAACCGCTTTGGCTGAATGCCTGATGGAAGTTGAGTCGCTTATCCAGTGCCATCAGCATATCGGGCGAGTTGATGTACTCTTTTAAATAGAGGGAGTCTTCCGCCGACGACGGGTTCGACGCTCCCAGCAGCAGGCCAACGTTCAGGCTTGAACTGTCAATTTCATTGGGGCGTTTTACGGCAACTTTGGATTCGCTCATGTAGCGCGGCTGGCTAAAAATGAACAGATAAATCAAAAGCAACGCCATCGGCGCGGTAATAAAAATATGCGCAAGATAGCGCTGGAACGGTAGTGCGCAGGCGCACTGCCGACAGGTTTTCAGACGCTGAAAGAGATGAGTAATAAACACGTGATTAGTTTTCATAATTCCGAACGCGATTTAATTAAAACTATATTCGTCAAATAAATAATTAATAGTGATGACGTTGGGAATAATAGTGGGAATTATAAATAATAGACATATCAATCCTTTGTTAATGTCGATGGTGAATGGTTTTAACGCATGCTGAATATAGCTGGCGCGAATAATTAACTCGCTAAACTAGATTAGCTGAATATATGGCGCAATTCCTTCTGGTGCCGCTATTTGTAGCATAGACCATCTGGCATCTCAATCTTGTTATTCCAGAATTGCAATGAATGTTTGTAATAATATTTGAAGCGTGGATTAGATTGGAGGATCTATTTATTGGATTTGTGGATATTAAAGATTAAATGAATTTAAATTAAATTTTTATTCGTGAAATGTATGTATTCGCAAGAAATGTAGGCCGGGGGCGCTAACGCTTGCCCGGCCTGCGATAATGTTATTACTTCGCAATACGCTTGTACTTGATACGCTTCGGCTCCAGCGCGTCTGCGCCCAGCGTGCGTTTCTTATACTCTTCGTATTCGGTAAAGTTACCTTCGAAGAATTCCACTTTACCTTCATCCTGGTAATCCAGAATGTGCGTGGCGATACGGTCAAGGAACCAACGGTCGTGCGAGATAACCATTGCGCAGCCAGGGAACTCCAGCAGGGCGTTTTCCAGCGCGCGCAGGGTTTCGATATCCAGGTCGTTGGTCGGTTCATCGAGCAGCAGAACGTTGCCGCCTACCTGCAACAGTTTCGCCAGGTGCAGACGACCGCGCTCACCGCCGGACAGCTCGCCCACGCGTTTACCCTGGTCAACGCCTTTAAAGTTAAAGCGGCCAACGTACGCGCGGCTTGGCATCTCGGTGTTGCCAATCTTCATGATATCCAGCCCGCCGGAAACTTCTTCCCACACGGTTTTGCTGTTATCCATCGCATCACGGAACTGATCAACGGACGCCAGTTTCACGGTATCACCCAGCGTGATAGAACCGCTATCAGGCTGTTCCTGACCGGACATCATGCGGAACAGCGTCGATTTACCCGCGCCGTTCGGGCCGATGATACCGACAATCGCACCTTTCGGTACCGAGAAAGTCAGGTCGTCAATCAGTACGCGATCGCCGTAAGATTTACGCAGATTGCTGACTTCCACCACTTTATCCCCCAGACGAGCTCCTGGCGGAATAAACAGTTCGTTGGTTTCGTTACGTTTCTGGTACTCGACGTTGTTAAGTTCTTCGAAACGGGCCAGACGCGCTTTGCCTTTAGACTGACGGCCTTTCGCGCCCTGACGTACCCACTCCAGCTCTTTCTCGATCGACTTACGACGCGCCGCTTCCTGAGAAGCTTCCTGCGCCAGACGCTGATCTTTCTGTTCCAGCCAGGAGGAGTAGTTACCTTCCCACGGAATACCTTCGCCACGGTCAAGTTCCAGAATCCAGCCCGCCACGTTATCGAGGAAGTAACGGTCGTGGGTGATTGCCACAACGGTCCCTTCGAAGTCGTGCAGGAAACGTTCCAGCCACGCGACGGATTCCGCATCCAGGTGGTTAGTCGGTTCGTCGAGCAGCAGCATGTCTGGTTTTTCCAGCAGCAGGCGGCACAGCGCGACGCGGCGACGTTCACCACCGGAAAGGGTGGCGATTTTGGCATCCCAGTCCGGCAGACGCAGCGCATCGGCGGCGCGTTCCAACTGAACGTTCAGGTTATGGCCATCATGCGCCTGAATGATTTCTTCAAACTTGCCCTGCTGAGCGGCGAGTTTATCGAAGTCGGCATCCGGCTCGGCATATTTGGCGTAGACTTCGTCCAGACCTTTCAGCGCGTTAACCACTTCGGCAACCGCTTCTTCAACGGATTCGCGAACGGTATGTTCCGGATTTAACTGAGGTTCCTGCGGCAGGTAACCAATCTTCAGACCTGGCTGCGGACGTGCTTCACCTTCGATGTCGGTATCGATACCGGCCATGATGCGCAGCAGCGTAGATTTACCGGCGCCGTTCAGGCCCAGTACACCGATTTTTGCGCCAGGGAAGAAGCTCAGTGAGATGTTTTTCAGAATATGACGTTTCGGCGGAACCACTTTGCCGACACGATGCATGGTATAAACGAATTGAGCCACGTTGGACTTCGCCTCTTTTATTTTGATGGTAAGTATACAAAGCCGAAGTGTAGCCTTTTTCGTTCGTTAATCCCAGCGAGGCGGTTAACGCGATAAAAGCGTAAAAATGTGTCCAGAACGTGGCGCGTTGCCTCATGTGTGGTTAGCATGAAATAGATATCTTATACGCGGCATGAAGCTGCAACATGTGATTGATTAGAGGAAGATCGTGTGAAAAAAGCCAAACCCATGGCGTGGCGCGTGTTAGCGGCCAGTGTTTGCCTGTTGTCACTTAACAACCTGGCTCACGCGGATTCACTGGACGAACAGCGCAGTCGCTATTCGCAGATTAAGCAGGCCTGGGATAACCGACAGATGGATGTCGTGGGCCAGTTGATGCCAACCTTGCGGGAATACCCGCTTTATCCTTACCTGGAATATCGCCAGATCTCCGGCGATTTGATGAACACGCCAGCCGTTACCGTCACCAATTTTGTGCGCGATAACCCGACGCTGCCGCCGGCGCGGACGCTCAAAAATCGCTATGTGAACGAACTGGCACGACGCGAAGACTGGCGCGGCTTGCTGGCCTTCAGCCCGGACAAACCTGGTACCACCGAAGCGCAGTGTAACTATTACTACGCCAAATATAATGTTGGCGAGACCCAGCAGGCCTGGGACGGTGCGAAAGAACTGTGGCTGACGGGGAAAAGCCAGCCAAATGCCTGCGACAAACTGTTCAGCGCCTGGCGTTCGTCCGGTACGCAGGACCCGCTCGCGTATCTCGAACGTATCCGACTGGCGATGAACGCGGGTAATACTTCGCTGGTCAAAGCGCTGGCCTCGCAGATGCCGCCGGATTATCAAACCATTTCGCAGGCGGTGACCGACCTTGCGAACAATCCCAATAACGTGCTGACCTTTGCGCGAACCACGGGCGCGACCGATTTTACCCGCTCGGTGGCGGCGGTGGCGTTTACCAGCGTCGCGCGTCAGGATGCGGAAAACGCGCGTCTGATGATCCCGTCGCTGGTGCAGGCGCAGCAGCTTAATGACGATCAAACCCAGGAGCTGCGCGATATCGTCGCCTGGCGTTTGATGGGCACTGACGTCACTTCTGAGCAGGAAAAATGGCGCGACGACGCCATTATGCGTTCTCAGTCTACATCGCTGATTGAGCGTCGGGTCCGTATGGCGCTTGGCACCGGCGATCGCCGTGGGCTGAATACCTGGCTGGCGCGTCTGCCGATGGATGCCAAAGAGAAAGATGAATGGCGCTACTGGCAGGCCGACCTGCTGATGGAGCGCGGGCGCGATGACGAAGCGAAAGAGATCTTCAAATCCTTAATGACTCAGCGCGGTTTCTACCCGATGGTGGCGGCGCAGCGTTTGGGGGAAGATTACACCTTGCGCATCGAAGGCCCGCAGGGCACCGTTTCGCCGCTACTGGTGAACGGCCCGGAAATGGCGCGCGTGCGTGAACTGATGTACTGGGATATGGATAACACCGCGCGCAGCGAATGGGCGAACCTGGTCAGCAGCCGCACAAAGAACGAGCAGGCCCAGCTGGCGCGCTACGCGTTTGACCAACGCTGGTGGGATCTCAGCGTACAGGCGACCATCGCAGGCAAGCTGTGGGATAATTTGCAAGAGCGTTTCCCGCCTGCCTATAACGATCTCTTTGTGCGTTACACCGCCGGTAAAGACATTCCGCAAAGTTATGCAATGGCAATTGCACGTCAGGAAAGTGCCTGGAACCCGAAAGTGAAATCACCGGTAGGGGCGAGCGGCCTGATGCAAATCATGCCGGGTACGGCGACGCACACGGTGCAGATGTTTAACATCCCAGGCTACAGCAACCAGAATCAGCTGCTGGACCCGGAAACTAACATCAACATCGGTACCAGCTATCTGCAATACGTTTACCAGCAGTTTGGTAACAACCGTATCTTCTCATCTGCCGCGTACAATGCCGGTCCGGGGCGCGTGCGCACCTGGGTTGGCAACAGCGCCGGGCGTATCGACCCCGTCGCGTTTGTTGAGAGCATTCCGTTCTCTGAAACGCGTGGCTATGTGAAGAACGTGCTGGCGTATGACGCGTACTATCGTCACTTTATGGGCGAAAAAGAGGCGATCTTTAGCGATAGCGAGTGGCAACGCCGTTACTGATCGGCAGTGACTATGTTATGCTGTACTCGTTGAAGAGTACATACAGCGGATGGCCCTGCGCCATCCGCCATAACATGGCGGTATACTATGACCCAACAATCCCCTTATTCAGCCTCCGTCGCGGAACAGCGACATCAGGAATGGCTTCGCTTTGTTGAGCTGCTTCGTCTGGCCTATGCTGACGAGCACGCACTGCCTTTACTCGACTTGATCATGACGCCTGATGAACGCGAAGCGCTGGGCACGCGCGTGCGCATTATTGAAGAATTACTGCGTGGTGAGATGAGTCAGCGCGAGCTGAAGTCAGAGCTGGGTGCAGGCATTGCCACCATTACGCGCGGTTCGAACAGCCTGAAATCGGCCCCTGCCGAATTGCGCCAATGGCTGGAGCAGACGCTGCCGAAAACGGTGAACAACGACTGATGGCGCTGCGCTTATCAGGCCTACTACGGTCCGTAGGCCGGATAAGGCGTCAGCCGCCATCCGGCAAACTTACCCGCGTTGCCCGTAAATCGCGTTATGGAACGGGCTTAACGCTAACACCACCGCCTGATGATAAACGCTACTGCGCGTCAGGGCACCTTTGGTGAACACGCCGATAGCGCCTTCCTTGCGGCCAATCTTATCGATTCCGGTGAAATGCGACATGACCGGGCCGAGCTCTTCCCCTTCACGCACTTTTTCCAGAATGACTTCCGGCAACGGCAAGGTAGCGGAACGCGCTTCGCCGCGCTGATCTGCTGTGGGGAGGTGATCGTTTTTGCACTATGAGGAATCTAGGGTGGGATGCCGGAAAGGCCGATGGATAGAGGGATTGAGAGGATTCTGTGATTTTGCACTGCAAAAACTAAAATGAGTAAAAATAGCTATTTTTGCGTTTAATTTTGCACTCTATTGATCTCTTATAGATCGAATTTAACTCCTTTTTAATCAGCCGTTAGCAAAAAACTAGCTCCTCTTGCTTGTTCTTTCCTTGCCCAATCAAAAGAAAAACAATTTTCTTTTTGCTAACACGAAAAAAACTTATAAGTTATTGATACAACATAACTTTGAAAATGGTGTAGAAAGAAAAAACACTACTTTTGCTTTTCATCTGTCATGAATACAGAACGTATGTCGTTCATGCTCTTACATGGATTACTCACAACTCTGCCCAGAACGCAGGCCGAAAGCCTAAGCACGACCCGCCTTCTGGTGCGTAGAGTCGGTTAGCTCGTTGTTTTCACTAATGTCAGATGCCCCCTTTTTGACCTCCCCATACAATCTCATCAGTTGTGACCTCTCGTTTTCTGGAAGCATTGCAAACTGGGAAATAGATTCAATCCCCCTTAGTGAATTAAAAATTCCCGTTAGTCCATGCTGGACAATAGCCTGCGCTAGCTGATGGCGCTGTTCATTCGACATGACGCTCAACACACTGGCTAGCTGATCATCGCCAAATTCACCGATTCTATCGCGATTTATTGCGATATCCTCTCCGGTAATAAGCCAAATCAAAGGTGCTCCGCAGGCTTCTGATATGGCCTGTATTTTGTCGATACCCGGATAGCTCTTACCCAACAAGTAGCTACGTATCGCAGATTCAGAGATCTTACAGCGGCTAGCTAGCGCTACATTCGTAAGGCCATTCATCGCGATTTTTAGGCGCTCTGCAAATCGGTTTATTCCAGGCATGACTTTAAACCGCTCACGGTTTTTTTCAAAAGCATCGGTTTTATTCATATAACACCATGATAAATAACAAATTAAATTTAAATCGCATTATGTTGCGAATAAACCACTTGAAATCGGTTTATTATGCGATTAGATTGTATGAAGACGATTATCAAATGTGATTATCGTTTTAGATAAACAGAGGAGCATACCAACAATGCAATTGCTGAGACAAGATATGGCCAGCCTGTTTGTGTCTGAAGGGCAAGACTGGTCGAGCAAGGCGATCATTGCTGCCCTTGATCGCCAGGGCGTAAGCCTGAGTGATTTGGAGAACGAGCTGGGCGTCGGCAAAAATGCGATCCGCAATGTTTTCTACCGTAAGTGCGGACGTTATGAAGAAGCTATCGCAGAAAAAATCGGAGTATCACCTTCGATGATCTGGCCGAGCCGCTACTTTTCTGACAGCCGTCTTACGGCTTAACCGGAGGAATTCATGTCTATCTGGTTAACCGCAAAGGAATCTGTCGGCCTGCCTGGTCTTCCTGGTATGGAGCACAACATCCGAAATTGTTTGAATAAACGGGTCGGTGACAGCACTGAATTACGTCGCCGCCGCACTGGTTCTAAAGCTTTCGAATATCACGTCGATTGTCTCCCTGAACAGGCTCGTGAAATAGTCAAAGCCCGCCATTACCGCGAGGTGCTTAAGCAAAGCGGTTGTGCATCTACACCTGCTATGCCGAAGCGTGAGGTCACTACTTCTCGTGATGAACTTACGTTGCTGCGCCAGTGCCCGG